>JBBPZW010000160.1:0-37634 GCA_038198475.1 Chthoniobacterales bacterium
ACGGTCGCGGACCAGACCGAACCGGTCTTTAACGGCTGGCTCGATCCCGCCGACCCGCCGGTGTCATTTCGTGGCCGGCACGTGACGATCAAAGTGCTCGAGCGCGGCGCGGTCCAGATCACGAAAAATGGAGCGGCGCTGGCGGCGGGCGATCCGGATGTGACCTTTGAATAGCGCGCCGCAAGTCCCACCCGGCCTAACGAAGGTCGGAATGATCAGCCTCGGCTGCGCCAAGAATCTGGTCGATGCCGAGATCATGCTCGGAAGTGTCCTCGAGCGCGGGATGCAGATCACGGCTGACGCTGAGGAGGCCGATGTCCTGGTCGTGAACACCTGCGCCTTCATCGATTCGGCCAAGGAAGAATCGATCGACGCCATCCTCGAGGCGCACCAGCAGCGCGGACTCGGAAAACGGCCTAACCAAAAGCTGATCGTGAGCGGCTGCATGTCGCAGCGTTTCGCCGCTGAGCTGCGCGCCTCGATGCCGGAAGTGGACGCCTTCATCGGGCTCGATCAGGTCCGCGAGCTGGGCGCGATCGTGGAGAGAGTTGTAGCCGGGGACGCTGTCCCCGGCGGCGAGAAGCCTGGATACAGGGTGGCCGGAGACAGCGTCCCCGGCTACAACTTCGTCACTCCCAAGCCGACCTACATTCCCGACTGGGATACGCCTCGTTTTCGCCTCACGCCAGCGCACAGCGTCTATCTGAAAATTGCCGAGGGCTGCAATCATCCGTGCAGTTTCTGCGTCATCCCGCAAATGCGCGGCCGGCATCGCAGTCGTCCGCCCGCATCAGTCCTTGCGGAAATGCGCCGCCTCGTGGCCGAAGGCGTAAAGGAGATCAACCTCATCAGCCAGGACACCACTTACTACGGGATGGATTTATGGACGGCGAAACCCGGTCCGCGCCAGCCGGTTGATTCTTCGCGCGGCCCGACGCTCACGGCCCTGCTGCGGGAGATTGAGGAAATGGAAGGCGATTTCTGGGTTCGCCTGCTTTACACCCATCCCGCGCATTGGAGCGACGAGCTGATCGAGACGATCGCGCAATGCGAGAAAGTGGCGCGTTACGTCGACATGCCGTTGCAGCACATCGACGAGGCAATGCTCGGCCGGATGCGCCGCGAAACTTCCCGCGCGCATATCGAGGATTTGATCGTTAGGCTGCGAGCCGGGGGTTCCGGGAATCGCGCTGCGCACGACTTTCATCGTCGGTTTTCCCGGCGAGACGGAGGCGGAATTTGAGTCGCTCCTCGAGTTCATCGAACGGGTGCGCTTCGAGCGGCTCGGGATTTTCAGATACTCGCAGGAGGAAGGTGCGCGCGCGGCGAAAATGCCGGACCAGATTCCCGCGGCGCAAAAAAACGCGCGGTTCCGGCAGGCTATGACGCTACAACAAAGGATCGCGCGCGAGATTGCGGCCGAGAAAGTTGGTTACCAGTTAAAGTTGCTCGTCGATCAGCCGTTCATCGCGCGGACGGAAGCCGACGCGCCCGAGGTGGACACGCGGGTGATCCTGGGTGAGGCGGCGCCGGTTGGCCAGTTCGTTAGGCGAAAAGTTCTTGGCGTCCGCGGCTATGATTTGGTCGCCTGAGGCGATTGATGGTTGACACTCTGGGTGGGGTTTGAGAGACAGGTTGGCGTCTTTCCCAGGCGTGCAGCGAAATTTTAGTTATGGCCGATCTGAACGAACCGAAAAAAGAGACAGTTCGAATCACCCTGCCGCCGCGCACGCCGACGGTGCCTGTGGAGATAGAGACGGCCCGCATCAATTTACCCACTCGGCCGCCAGCTCCGCCCGCCGGAGCCAAGCCACCGGGTGACAATCCGCCTCCACCCGCATCCGGCGCGGTGCGACCTCCGCCGTTGGTTGCGCCAAAACCGGTGCCGCCAGCGGGAGGCGCTCCGCCCGCCCGTCCGTCGACTCCACCGCCGGGTTTCAAGCCGCCAACTCCGCCACCTCCAACCGGTGGCAAGCCTCCCGGACTGCCGCCAGCGCCGCCGCCGGCCCCACCGAAACCGGTCTCTCCGCCAGCCAACCCGCTCGCTGGTCGCAGCGGCGTGCTCCCTGGCCCGCGGAAGGAAACCGCCCGCATTGCCGACTCACCGATGAAGGCGACCGTGAAACTGGGTGTGCAGCCGGCCAGCGTGCCGTCGGCTCCCGTTATCCGGACCGCTCTGCCGCCGGCAGTTGCCAATCCGCCTCCGCAAGTCTTAGTTGAAGCAGTTCCAACGCAGCTCTGCTGGGCTTTGCTCGGCCTTTCTGCGTTGACCTTGCTCATTCAACTCTGGACTTATTTCTCTTAAAAAAAATCATGGAAAATTCCGCGGCCGTAACGATCGACGAAGCAAATTTTGACAGCGAAGTGACCAAGAGCACGCAGCCCGTGCTGGTCGATTTCTGGGCCGAATGGTGTGGCCCGTGCAAAATGATCGCGCCGATCCTGGACGAGATCGCGAAAGAAAAAGCTGGATCAGTCAAAGTCGGAAAAGTGAACGTGGATCACAATCAGAGCCTTTCGGCGCGGTATAACATCCGGGCCATCCCGACCCTGCTCCTCTTCAAGGACGGGCAATTGCGCGACCAGATCACCGGCATGACGAGCAAAAAAGATCTGCTCAGCCGGCTCGAATCGCTCGCCTAACCCGGACGACGCTATCCTCGGCTGTAGACGTTTCGCTCTGCGAAACGCGAGTCTGCACGCCGCCGGCGGATAAGATTTGCCGACCACTCTCGCGCTCGCGGAGCGAAGCGTCTACAACGGTGACGCGGTTACCGCAAAAGGTGCAACTTCCGCCTTGCTCAACATGCCCACACTTCGCTAACGTCGCCGCCGTTTAGCCCGTCTATGCACAAGCCGCGCCTCACTCTCTGGCAGATCTGGAACATGAGCTTCGGCTTTCTCGGCATCCAGTTTGGCTGGGGCCTGCAGATGGCGAACATAAGCGCGATCTACGAATATCTCGGTGCTCGCCCCGACCAGATCGCCAAGCTTTGGATCGCCGCGCCGCTCACGGGCCTGCTCGTGCAACCGATCATCGCCCGTTGCGACCGAGCAACTGGAGCGGGTCATCGAAGAGGAGGGGATGCTGCCGACGATGACGCCGCCCGAAACGCCCCTGGCCGAGTCGTGAGCGAAATCCCATGGCCCGCTCCTATCTCTGGGCGCTTGTGTGGCTTGGTCTGATGTCGAGCGCGTCCGCCAGCGAACTCCCGGTCGTTAGGTTCTCAATCGCGCAAGAGAAGCTGCAGATCGAGTACAGCTGCCGCGAAGTCGAGTGGGAAAGGACCGTCTTTATCGCTCTCCAAACCGGCGCGGAGATGGGGTCGGCAGTGGGGTCGGCAGTTGTTCCGTTTGGCCAGAACTATGAGGGGTCGACCGTCTTTTTACCTTTTCAAGCCGACAAACTTTACCTCCTTCAGCTGGGAACCAACACGTCGAAAATCTGGCAACGAAGTTGGAAGAACTGGAAGTGGAATGATCGCGAGGAGACGGCCGGGGAAGTGGAACTCGATGCTAGTGCTTACAGTTGCGTTATTCGCCTCCCGCTCGCGACGTTAGGGGAAAAGCCCAAGGTGGTAATTTATGCAAAGGACTTTAATCACAATAAGAGCTGGGGACGCCTTTTCGGGTCGCCTGATCCGGTGGTCGTGACAGGTGAGGGGGACAAATACATTCCGCATTATTACGAAGTGGATCTTGCCGCGAAGGATGCGCCGGCAGTTAAGGTCCGTGGCCGGCTCGGTCACGACTCAGTCCGCCCGCGAATTTACCAGTTGTTCGTTAGGCTCTTCGGCAACGTCAATGAAACCCGCCAGCCTAACGGAACGGCAGCGGTCAATGGTGTCGGAAAATTCAACGACATCAACGCCGCCGCGCTCGTCTCGCTCAAGGAGCTTGGGTTCTCCCATATCTGGCTGACCGGCGTCCTGCAGCAGGCCACCGGGACGGATGGATCAGGTGATCGCCTATTGGCAGGCGATGGGAGTCGATGGTTTTCGTTGCGACATGTCGCACATGGAGCCGCCGGAGTTTTGGAAATGGCTCATTCACCAAGCGCGCCAGCGTTCACCGCACGTCTTCTTCATCGGCGAAGCCTACGATAGCGATCCGGCGAAAGTGCCGGGGAGCGATCCTGTCATCTCGCAACTCCACGGCGGCAGATCGAATGTCATGTTCGATCTGCTCGATGCGGGCTTTGACGCGGTTTACGACGACCGGAGCTACAAGGCGTTGAAAAATATCTACGACGGCCCGGGCTGGGCGAATGATCTCGGTCACGCGCGTTCCGACGATTTCATCTTCGAAAACTCGATTCGTTATGCCGAGAATCACGACGAAGTTCGTCTAGCCGGCGACGGGAATTGGGGCGGGACCGGGATGAATGTCGGGCGGCCAGTCGCGGCGATCCTTTACGGGATCGGTCGCGGGCCGGTCATGCTCTACAACGGGCAGGAAGTAGGCGAGCCGGCGGAGGGTGCAGAAGGGTTTGGGGGCGATGACGCGCGCACTTCCATCTTTGATTACTGGTCGATGCCTGAGTTACTAAAATGGACAAACGGCCACAAGTACGATGGCGCGAAACTTTCCGAAGAGCAGAAAAACCTGCGGCACGATTACGGACGCCTCTTGGCACTCACCAACGAGCCCGCTTTCCGCGATGGAGCTTTCTTCGGATTAAATCCGGCTAACAATCAAAACCCACGGTTTGGTCGGGTCGGTTCGGAACCGGCGGGTGGACATTGGTTATATGCTTTTCTCCGTTTTGATCCGATTTCATGGCAGCGCTTTCTCGTCGTGGTTAATTTGCATCCGCGAGAGGAGATGAAAAACATCCGCGTGCTGTTTCCAGCCGAAGCGATCGCGTTTCTAGATATTCAGCCTAACGATGGTAGGACTTTGCACCTGGATGACCGCCTCGGTGGCAAACTGAAGCTGGCGATCGATCCTGCGTCGCTTGGCGGTTCGGAAGGAGTGAACTTGCCAACTCTGGCTCCGCTGACAGCCTGCTTCTTCGAGATTAATCTCGGGAAAGATTGATCAGGGTTTTCCCTGGGACGTCTTCACCTGTTCAAGAACCTTCATCGCGGCGTTGTGCCCGGGAATTCCGCTTACGGCACCTCCGCGCGAAGCGCTTGAACCGCAGAGATAGACATTTTCGTGATCAGTCTCCACTCCCCACTGGCCAGCCTGTTCGTCCGTTTCGGCAAACGGAAATGTGAGTGCGGTCTGGAAAATATTGCCATGGTAAAGACCGAGCGCCTCTTCGATGTCCACAGGGCTCTTACTTTCGATGCAGGGACTGCCGTCGCGGGCTTTCGCCAGACAATCGTCCAACGGCTCGTCAAGCCGTCGCTCGAGACCAGCGACGAAGGCCTTTTCGGCGCGATCTCGCATTTCGATGTTGCTCTTTTCGAACAGTGGCCACGGGGTGTCGAGCCCGAACAGAGTGAGAGTGTGAAACCCCTTGGATCGCAATTCGGGTGAGAGGATGCTGTCATCGGTGAGGGTATGACAGTAGATCTCGCTCGGCACCCTGGCCGGCAGCTGGCCTTGGGCAGCCTGGCGGTAGCTCGTTTCCATTTCGGAATAGGTCTCGTCGATATGAAAGGTGCCGCTAAAGGCATCAGTCCCGGAATTCGCGACGTCCTTAAGCTTTGGCAGGCGATGCAATAGCATGTTGATCTTAAAGACCGATCCTTCGTCAGTCGCGTCCGCCTCGTAGGTTTGGCCGAGAATCTTGTCCAGGATGTTTATTCCGAAGTTTACGAGAACAAAGCGCGCTTCCACACTTTGGAGCTTTCCGTCAGCCTCGAAATGCACCGTGTGATTTTTCCCGGAAAGATCCAGACGACTAATGGCGGCCTGGGTGAGGATTTCGGCTCCGTAATTGCGCGCGGTAAGTTCGAGCTGGCGCGCGACATTTCCCATTCCTCCGACCGGGACTTTCCATTCGCCGGTCTTGTTTCCGATGAGGTGGTAGAGAAAGCAGCGATTTTGCAAAAGTGAAGGGTCGTGGGCGTGAGTAAAAACGCCGATCTTACCGTCGGTAAGAACAAGGCCGCGAACCAGGTCATCGTGTAGATAACGCTCGATCGCCTTGCCGAGCGGCTCTTCCACCAAGCTGCGCCACGCCTCGCGCCCCAATTCACTGTCTTTAAACTTCCGCAGTAACTCATCCTTCGCGGGCAGTGGTTGAAGCATCGTGTGCCAGACATTTTCAGCAAAGGTCTTGGACAAGGCGTAGAATCGCTTCATCGCGTCAAACTCTGCCTCGCTTCCGGTCAACTCTTTCATTGAACGACGGCTCTGTGCTTCTGACTGATTGCTGAGGAGCAGTCCACCGTGCTGGCCATCTCTCACGTAGGGAGTGTAGGAGGCTATATCGCGGCGACGGAGTTCGAGATTTAATCCGAGGTCGTCGATGATCTTCTGGGGAAAGAGGCTGACGAGATAGGAATAGCGCGAGATCTGCGCGTCGTAGTCGGGAAAGACTTTCTGCGACGTGGTGGCTCCGCCGATGTAATCGTTTTTCTCCAGGAGTAGCACACTGAGCCCCGCCCGCGCGAGGTAGGCCGCTGCCACCAGGCCGTTGTGGCCGGCGCCGAGAATTACCACGTCGTATTTCGATTTCATAGGCGGTCGAGTCTGATCCTGATGCAACTCCCGTAAAAAGTCTAACGGTCGCGTCTCCGGTAAAGAATGCTCGTGCCGAGCAGGACGATCGGCACCACCAGGGCGTGCGAGTAAATCGCGGTGCGAAAGACCACGCAACGCCCAAACAAGAATCCCTGGAGATGGGTCGAGGAGGCAAATTGAACCGCAGGCGGAAATGACACGGCGAGCGACAAGCCCAGGAGCACGATCCAGAACACATAGCGCATTCGGTTGGAGTCCGCGTCGGGGAGATGATCGAGCGCGGGCTGCCGGCGCAGCCAGCTCCGGTAGGCGAGCAGGAGTATCGCGAACCCAACGAGAGTGCTCAGTTCCTGCATGAGAAGGTACATGAAGATCATGGTCGATCCGAGCTGCATGACCGGCTCCTGCAACCACGGGATGCGCACGACAAACCATCCGTCCTCATGCGTGAAGGCGTCCCAAAAGAGATGGGTCCAGGTGCCGAGCAGGAGTGAAACTAAAAGAATCGCCCAACGCGTCAGGCCGGTTGGAAACTCCGGGCAAAGTGGGAAGAGATTTTCCCGGTGGGGAGAAGGGAGGGAGTAACAGACCGGCCGGCAGAAAAAGTAGAAGACGCAAAGCATGATCATGCCGGTGGGCAAACAGGCGAGAAAGCTGCCCGGGAGGCTGTGCGCAAATTGCGAGAGGTCGAAACGGCGAATGTAATAGCCGACATCTGGCGTCATGCTGCCCACCACCAGGGCCGCGAAGTCGAGCGGAACCGGAGTTAGTCGTCGCAGTGGCAGAATTGCGGCCGGATGCGATAGAGTCCAAGGCATTTCGTCAGGGAAATCCTAGGGCAACTTTTCCGCCACGATCTCGAGGACCAACGGCGTGATGAGAAGTGAGTCCGGCCTGGCCGAGGCTGCGGCCAGCTCCTCCTTCACCTGCGCGGCGAAAGCCGCATCGATCCGGCCGAGTTCCTGGAGCCGCGCCAGCCCTATGCCGACGAACGAGGCCGGCCATTGCCACATGTAATCGGACGGACCTACACAATAAATCCGGGGGACGGCTGACCTAACGAGAAAACCATTCTGCGCGAGATAGATCGGCAGGTCGAGACCGATATCGGCTTTCCCGCCGGTCGCGGTCCAGCTCGCCTTCACTTCCTGGGCAAAGCGTTCCTGGCTCGGCAAGCGCGGGATGAAGCGCCAGGTGAGATAGTGCGCGTACTCATGGAAGATGGCCTTGCCGCCCGGGCGCAGCACCTGCGACAGCTTCCGGATCAGAAGGGCCGGGTCAGTTACGAAGGAAGCCACCCAGCGGCACCAGGAAAAGTCATATGACCCTTGCGGCAGGGGGTCTGTCATCAGGTCGAGCTCGTGAAGCTGCACATTTTCGATGGATTGGGCCCGGCAGCGTTCCCGCAGCGCCCGCACGAAGTTACTTGAGCGTTCCACCGCCACGACCTGTCCGGTCGGGCCGACGATCTCCGCCAAGTCGGCGGTGGCGTATCCGGGCCCCGCACCGATATCGAGGACGCGGCTTCCCAGGGTCAGGCCCGCCCGGGCCCAGCAATCCAGGACCACCGATCGCCAGACGCGGTGTTGCAGCCCGAGCCGGGCAAGTTCTTCGTCGTGCGTCCCGAGGATGTAGTCGCGTTCCGTGGCCATGGAAGCCTGTATCCGCAAACGGCGCCGAGGGCAATTCACGCCTCCTAGTCACGTCCTGCCTCCGGGAGAGGACCTGGAGGTTGACTCAAACGGCTTTTCAGTTAAAAGGAGAGCCCAGAATGAAGAACTCGCCCCGGAACCCGCAGGTCTACCCTCTCGCCTTTTCTCCCGGCCGGATCGTCTCAGGCGCTCTCGCCTTTCTCTTCCTGCTCGGCCCTGGGGGAGGGAGCCGCGCTGCGCAGGCGGACACCTCCGATTCTTCCGCGCCGCTCGTGCAGGAAAACTCGTCGAGGGAAGCGCCCGCAGATCCCGCCTCGATTATTTACCTCACTAATTTCAAGAGTAACACGGTCCAGAAGTTCAGCACCTCCGGAAGCAATCTGGGTGTGTTCTACAACACGGTGAATCCGACCGGCGTGGCTTTTGATAGCGCCGGGAATCTCTTTGTTTCGAGCGACGACTCCAATGGTTATTCCATCCGCAAAGTTGCGCCCGACGGCACCGGCTCGGTCTTCGCCACCAACGGTCTGGACGCTCCACACGGGCTCGCGATCGACCAGTCCGGTAATGTCTTTGTGGCGAATGCACAAAATGCGACAATCATGAAATACACGCCCGACGGCAGCTCAAGCGTCTTCGCCGACGCGAGTGTTGGGGTGGCGCATCCGGCCGATTTGCTTTTTGACGCGGCCGGCAACCTCTTTGTCACTAATGCGTATGGCGGACCGACGCGGACCGGCTCGGTGCAGAAGTTCGCGCCGGATGGAACGGGAACGGTCTTTGCCGACAGCAGGTTCAGCACTGCGTATGGGCTCGCGATCGACGCCGCCGGGAACGTCTATGTCTCCAACTTCGTCGGCAACACGGTGCTGGAGTTCGCCGCCGACGGAACCTATCTGGGGGTCTTTGCCAGCACGCCCTTGAAGGGCCCCCACGGGATGTTCTTCGATAGCGACGGCAATCTCCTGGTGGCAAATAATAGTTATAACCGCATCGAGAAGTTCTCACCGACTGGGGCATATCTGGGGATTTTCGCCACCACGGGATCGGGGCCGCATTTCTTTGCCATCTATCCGCCCCTTCCCACACCCACGCCCACACCCACACCCACACCGACGGCAACACCCACACCGACGGCAACACCTACCCCGACCCCAACTCCAACCGAGACGCCTACGCCTACCGCCACGCCCACGCCTACGCCAGTGCCTCCGGCGATTGTCACTCAGCCGGCGAGCCAGTCCGTTGTATTAGGAGAAGCCGCCACCTTTAGCGTCACCGCCACGGGCACCGATCCCCTGGCCTACCAGTGGCAGAAGAATGGCGCGGATATTCCGGGGGCGATTCAAACCAGCTACACCACCCCGCCCGCCGCCGCGGGGGATAACGGCAGCGTCTTCCAGGTCGTCGTGACCAATGCGGCCGGGAGCGCCACCAGCAGCCAGGCCACCCTCACCGTCAATCTCCCGCCCACCATCACGATCCAACCCCAGAACAAAGTCGTGGCCGTCGGGAAATCGGTCCGGTTCACCGTCGCGGCGACCGGCCCGGCCCCGCTGAGTTACCAGTGGTATAAGAACGGGACTGCCATCGCCACCGCGACCAAGGATTTCTATAGCACACCGGCCGCCGTCTCGACCGATAATGGCTCAACCTACTACGTGGTAGTGACCAACCCCAACGGCAGCACGACGAGCGTCACCGTTACACTCACCGTCCGATAAGCGGCTCCCCCCGCCGCGCAGTCCTGCCGTTGCAGTGTCCGCTTTTCCAGCCGGTTTGCTTTTGAGAGTCGGCGGACGGCCAATCGGCCCGGAACGTGCGTGTCATCGTCTTGTCATTTGACGCTCGCGGAAAATCCTGCGACGACTCCGCGCCATTTGCGGGCTTTGCCCAGCCCGCTCGAAAAGCGCTATTTAGCCCACAACCATGAGTACTTCCGAAATTTTCCTGATCGCAATGGTCATCATTTTCACCGTGCCCTATTTGGTTTGGCGGCTCTTGCGGACCGAATATTACGCCCCGCTCGTCGTGGTCCAGATCATTGGCGGCATCCTGCTCGGGCCCGGTGTCCTCGGCGCCGCTTTCCCCGATTACTACAAGTTTGTTTTCAATCCCCCGGTCATCGCTCACCTCAACGGCATTGCGCAGTGGGCGGTCATGCTCTTTGTCTGGGTGGCGGGGATTGAGCTCGATATCCAAAAGGCTTGGCGTTATCGCCGCGAGACGGGGATCACCGCCGGCCTTGCGCTCGGCATGCCTTTGCTTTTCGGCTGCGGAGCGGCCCTGATCATGATTTCTATGAGCGGCGGCTGGATGGGCCCGCAAGGACACACCTGGCAGTTGATCGTCGGCGTCGGCATGGCTTGCGCCGTGACCGCTCTGCCGATCCTGGTTCTATTCATGGAGAAGCTCGCCATCCTGCGCGAACCGATCGGCCAGCGCATCCTGCGCTATGCCAGTCTGGACGACGTCGCCATCTGGGGCGTGCTCGCGCTCATCCTGCTCGATTGGAACCGTGTCGGAAGGCAACTCGGTTTTCTAGTCGTTTTTGCGATCGCCTCTTTTCTCGTTCGCAAAATTATGTGGCGGATCCCGGAACGCGATCGCTGGTTTGTCGGGCTCATTTGGCTCGCGGTCTCCGGCTTTGCCGCGGACTGGTCGGGACTGCACTTCATGGTCGGGGCCTTCCTTTCCGGCGCCGTGCTCGATGCGGCCATGTTCGATCAAGAGCAGATGGATCTCTTCCGCGGTCATGTCCTGCTCGCCATCATGCCGGTCTTCTTCCTCTCCACCGGGCTGCGCACCACCTGGCAGGTCGGCGGCACAATCGTTTTCGGAGCAGCGGCGCTGCTTCTCGTCGCCTCGGTCAGCGGCAAGCTGGCCGGCATTCACATTGCTGGGAAAATTCTGAAGTGGGAGAAAGGTGAAGCTTCAATCATTGGCTGGCTCCTGCAGACGAAGGCTTTGATCATGATCATCTTCGTTAACATCCTGCTCGATAAGAAAATCATCACCAGTGAGACCTTCACCGCCACCCTCCTCATGGCGCTGGCCAGCACGATGCTGAGCGTGCCGATGGTCGGGCCGAAGCTGGCCCGGTTGCAGGGTCTGATCTCGCGAAGTTCCTGAGGCGAGCGCGGTCTCAGCCGCTACTTCGAAACTTTGACCAAAAGTTTCCGGCCCTTGAACTGAATCCCGTTCAGCTTTTTCAAGAGCAACGGGACGCGGGGCTCGGCCACGTCGACCAGCGTCTTGGTCGCCTGGAGATGAATCGCGCCGATCTCGCCTTTTGGGATCGCGGTTACGCCCGCAATCACGCCGACGAAATCGCCCGGTTGCACGGAATGCGCCCGTCCCGCGTTGAAAGCCAGCCGGACCATTCCCGGCTCGTGCGAGATCATGCCGGCTTCCTCCCGCGGGCCGCTCCGGGGCGCACGCTCGCTGCCTTCGCGCCGTCCGTGCGATGGCCTCTCGCCTTCGTATTCCTCGCGACTCCGTTCCCGCCGCCGGCGCGCGCCTGGATCAGGCGGACGATGGTGGTCCGGGCGCGGTCGATCTTCCGGGATGGCCTGGCCGGCGCGCGGTTTGTCCTCGCCTAACAAATGAATCAGGGCCGAGGCGATGTCGGTTGGCGAATGCCCCTGCTCGAGCAGCCGGTCGAGCAATTCATCATGGCGTTTGTAATCGCCCTTTGCCAGCGTCTCGCGCAGCGCTTCGGCGAATGCCGTCGCGCGCCGGCCTTCCACCTCTTCAGCGGACGGAATTTTCTCGCGCCGGATGCGGCTTCTGGTGAAACGCTGGATGTTTTCCAGCCGATAGATTTCCCGCCCGGCCACAAACGTCACCGCCTTGCCCCCTTTCCCGGCGCGACCCGTCCGGCCGATGCGGTGGACGTAATCCTCGCCGTCGTGCGGCAGGTCGTAGTTGAAGACGACCTCGATGTCGTCCACGTCCAGGCCGCGCGCCGCCACGTCGGTCGCGACCAGGATTTCGATCGCGCGTTTGCGAAATTTTCCCATCACCCGCTCACGCATCGCCTGCGTCATGTCGCCGTGCAATTTGTCCGCGTTGTATCCGCGCGCGCTCAGGTGCTCGGTCAGGTCGTCAACCATCATCTTGGTCGCGCAAAAAATAATCGCGAGCTTGATGTCCTCGAGGTCGATCAGGCGGCAGAGCACTTCCAGCTTGGAGCGGCGATCGACTTCGTAATAAATCTGCTCGATCGCCGGCACGGTCAGCGCCTCGTCCTGTATCCGCACATTGACCGGATTACGGGTGAAAGTTTTGATCAGCTCCGCGATCGGGCGCGGGATGGTGGCGGAAAAGAAGACCGTCTGTCGCTCGTCAGGCACATCGCGCAGGATCGTCTTGATGTCGTCTACGAAACCCATGTCGAGCATGCGATCGGCTTCATCGAGGACCACCATCTTGATTCGGTCGAGACGCAGGCTCTTCCGTTCGAGGTGATCCATCACCCGGCCCGGCGTGCCGATGATGATCTGCGCGCCAGCGCTCAGGCCGCGGAATTGCCTTTCGTAGGATTGCCCGCCGTAGATCGGCAGTTCGCGCACGCCGCGCTTGAAAAAGGCGAGCTTCGCGATCTCCTCCGCGACCTGCACGGCGAGCTCACGCGTTGGGCAGAGGACCAGCACCTGGGGCGCGCGCAGATTCGGATCGACCAACTGAATCGCGGGAATGCCGAACGCGGCCGTCTTGCCGGAACCGGTCTGCGATTGCCCGACCACATCGGTGCCCTCGAGCAGGACCGGGATGGCGGCTGATTGAATCGGAGAGGCTTCCTCGAAGCCCATCCGCTCGATTGCCTTCAATATTTCCGGCGCGAGCCCGAACTCGGCGAATAACTTCTTCTGCATCACGTACTAGACCACGTCGGGACGCCGAATACAGGCGTGGTTCGGTTTTGGCCTAACGAAATAAAACGGTCACCAGATTCGATGCGGTTGAGTATCATTCGGAACGAATGAATGTCGCGGGCCAACATTACCGCACGATCTGGCTCCAGCCTAACGATGACCGGATCGTGCAATTGATCGACCAGCGAGCCTTGCCGCATCAGTTCGTGGTCGAGGAGGTGACGACCGTCGAGCAAATGGCAACAGCGATTCGCGACATGCACGTGCGCGGGGCGGGCTTGATCGGCGCCGCCGCCGGCTACGGGATGTATCTCGCGATGCTGGGGGGCGTGGAGGCAACCGCCGCGGCCGAGCTTTTGCGGTCGACCCGACCCACCGCGGTCAATCTTGGCTGGGCCTTGGATCGCCAACTCGCACGCATTGCGACCGGCGCGACCGCGGCGGAGCAAACCGCGCTCGCGCGTGAAACCGCGGAAGCACTCGCGGATGAAGATGCCGAATACTGCCGGCAGATTGGCCTGCACGGCCTGGCATTGATCGAGCAAATCGCGCGGCGCAAAAACGGCCAACCGGTCAACGTCCTCACGCATTGCAACGCGGGCTGGCTGGCGTTTGTCGATCATGGCTCGGCCACTTCTCCGATTTACGCGGCGCACGACCGCGGAATCCCGGTTCATGTCTGGGTGGATGAGACGCGCCCGCGCAACCAGGGAGCGAAATTGACCGCGTGGGAATTGGGTGAGCACGGCGTGCCGCACACCGTCATCGCGGATAATGCCGGCGGGCACCTGATGCAGCGCGGCGAAGTGGACCTCGTGTTGGTGGGAACCGATCGCACGACATACACCGGCGATGTCGCGAATAAGATCGGCACTTACCTGAAGGCGCTCGCGGCCAAGGATAACGGCGTGCCGTTTTATGTCGCGCTGCCTTCTTCGTCGTTTGATTGGAACATGCGAGATGGATTGGCGGAGATCCCGATCGAGCAGCGCGGCGCGGACGAAGTCAAACACGCCGATGGCTGGGCGGAAGGGCGCTCGCTCGAAGTCCGCGTCACGCCCGAAGGCAGCCCGGCCGCCAATTACGGATTTGACGTCACGCCGCGGCGGTTGATTAGCGGACTAATCACCGAGCGAGGAATTTGTCGGCCTAACGAGCAAAGCATTCTCGCGTTGTTTCCCGAGCACGCGCCATGAACGAGACGGGCGCGGTCAAGTTCCACTACGAGTCGGACGGCGAAGAGCTGGCGCCCTTTCCCGGCTTCGCGGACCTGAATGCGGCCCGACAGGAATTGCGCCGGCGAGGTCTGCTCGGAGTGGATGAGACCGGCATCGGTTTTGGCAACGTCAGCCTGCGTGCGGGCGACACGGATTCTTTTTACATCACCGGATCCGGCACTGGAGGGATGCCCGAGTTGGCGCTGCAGAATTACGCGAGGGTGATCGCGTGGGATTTGGATGGCAACTGGCTTCGCTGCCAAGGCCGGGCAATTGCCTCTGCCGAATCGCTCACCCATGTGGCAGTCTATTCGATCGACTCCGAGGCACGAGTCGTCTTGCACGGCCACGACCGCTCGCGCTGGCAGACTCTGCTGGAGCGCGGTGATGCCACCCGCCCCGATGTCCCTTACGGCACGCCTGAGATTGCCCGCGAAGTGCAGCGACTTTTTCGAGATACCGATGTGCGGGGGCAGAAAATTTTCGCCATGTCCGGACACGTGGAAGGGATTGTCGCCTTCGGACGGGATTTCGGCGAGGCGTTTGCGGCGCTAACCATCTCTGGGATATAAATGCCACCTGGCGTTCCTCTGAACGCCCAACCTCCGGCCAGCTTTTCGTTCGCAATCGAGGGGTGCGATTCTAAAGTTTGGGCTCGCATGAGTCGCGTTCGCCTTCTTTCCGACACTCTCGCCAGCCAGGTGGCGGCCGGGGAAGTGATCGAACGCCCCGCGTCGGTCGTAAAGGAACTGGTCGAGAACAGCATCGATGCCCAGGCGCAATCGATCGAGGTCATGATCAAGCGCGGCGGCATTTCGCTCATCCGGGTGACCGATGATGGCGTCGGGATGGACCGGGACGATGCGCTTCTTTGCCTGGAACGTCACGCCACGAGCAAGATCCGGACGGCAGCCGATCTCGCGACCGTGGCCACGCTCGGCTTCCGCGGGGAAGCGCTTCCGAGCATCGCCAGCGTGGCGCGTTTTCGCCTAACGACCCGGGAAAAAGAAGCAATCGCGGGCACCGAGGTGCTCATTTCCGGCGGGAAAATCGAAACGGTGCGTGATGGCGGCGAAGCTCCCGGGACGCAGGTCGAGGTCCGCTCGCTGTTCTATAATCTGCCGGCCCGTCGGAAATTTCTGCGCTCGGAGAATACCGAGACGCGAAACATCGAGCACCAGCTCAACCTCCAGGCGATCGGTCATCCGGATATCGCTTTTTCGTTAGTCCGCGATGAGCGGGTGGCCTTCCAGGTTCCCGCCACGAAGACGTTGCGCGACCGGATTCGCGATCTGATGGGCAGCGAACTGGTGGCGCGTCTGCTTGAAGTGGAACCGGCGAAACGGAAGCTGCGAGTGAGCGGTTTCATCGGCCAGGCAGGAGTGAGCCGGGCGAGCCGGGCGCAGCAGTTTATTTTTGTGAACGGACGGGCGATCGAGAGTCCCGTGATCAGCGCGGCGCTGAAAGAGGGTTACCACACGGCACTGATGAAAGGGCAGTTTCCGGTCACGTTTCTCTTCGTCGAGATCGATCCGGCGGAAGTGGACGTGAACGTGCACCCGGCAAAGCGAGAGGTTCGGTTTCGCGACCCGGCTGGCGTGCGGGAGGCGGTCGTGGCGGCGATCCGGCGGACGCTGGAGAGCGACCGGAGCAGCTGGCAGGAACAATTTCGCGCGCCCGCCGCGCCCGAAATTCCGTTCGTTAGGCCGGAACAGTCGATGGCCGTTCCGGACGACTCGCAGACGACCTTTCCAGTGACGGCGAGCCAGCCGGCCGTGACGGACGATCGTTTTCCGCCTAACGAGGATCGCCGGCAATTACCGGAGCATCAATTCCGTATCCTCGGCATCCTGAACAAGCTCTACGTCCTGATGGAAAACGCGGAGGGCCTCGTGCTGGTCGACCAACATGCCGCGCACGAGCGGATACTTTTTGAAGAACTCCGGCGGCGAATGGAAGAGCAGGGGGTGCCTTCGCAGCGTCTCCTTCTCTCGCAGGTGATCGAGCTCGCGCCGCGCGATGCGGAATGGATCGAGCGGAACCTGGCGACGCTGCAAAAGATGGGACTCGGAGTGGAGGAATTTGGCCGACACACCTTCAAGCTGGAAAGCCTGCCGCCTTTTCTAAGCGGCGCCGATCCGGGCCGGCTCCTGCAGGACGTGATCGACAGCCTGAAATCAGCCAGCAACAGCAGCTCACCGCTCCGGCTTGGCGAGGACATGATCGCGAAGACGGTGTGTCGGCACGCGGTCAAAGCCAATGATCTGCTCCGAGCACCGGAGGTGGAAAAACTGATCCGCGACCTGCTCGAGTGCGAGCTGCCCTATTGCTGTCCGCATGGGCGTCCGACGATGATTCAGATCTCGTTAGGCGAGCTGGAGAAGAAGTTCGGCCGAAAAGTGTAAGGCGGGCGCATTCATTGTAGCCGGGGACGCTGTCCCCGGCCGGGCGAAGCCGGGAATCGTCTGCCGGGGCCGCCGAACCGGGGACAACGTCCCCGGCTACAGGGCACCCTAGCGTTTCCAGTGCTTTGCGATCAGTGCTTTGATCGCCGGAGTCTGCAGCCGGTAATTTTCCTCCTCCCGATTGGGCAAATCGGGGAACCATTTCCACCAGTACATGCCCGCGATCGCCTGACAGTGCAGGGGCAAATCAAGCGCGACGTCGATGCAGCGCTGTTGGATTTCATCGGCCTTCGGGCCACCCATCTTGAAGGCCCATGGCTCGGCCGCGGCGCGCGCGCTGACATTGTAGCCGATCTCGACGAAAAGGATTTTCTTATCGCCATGCGCCTTGGAGTAGGCGCTCAGCTCGGCGCATTTCTTTTTCCAAGCCTCCGCGATTTCCGCCTCGCTCGGATTTTCGCTTTTCGTTAGGGGGAAATAAGCGAGGGCGCCGATGTAATCGAGCGCGTCCCAGAAAGTCACCTCCTGAAAGCTGTCCCAATTCCCGCCATAGGTCAGCTTGCCATGATAGGCTTTGCGCACCGCGGCGATGATCTGGCGCCAGCGGCCGTCAAATTTTTGCGCGTAGGTAAACTCGAGCCCGATGCAGAAGGTGCCTGCTCCGTGCGCTTCCGCGATCTTCGCCATCTGCACGATCCAGGTTTGGTAATCGTCAAAGAAGCGGTCCCACTCCTCGGCCGTCTGGAAATTGATTTCGCCGCGCCAGAGAAATTTCGTCCCCCAATAGGCGATGTGCGGGATGAGCATGACCGAGAGCCCGCGTTCGCGCGCCCAGTCGAGCGGGACCGTGATATGACGAAAATCGTCGTCGCTCCGAAACCGGACGTGGCCGTCGTTCTGGATTTGGGCGTAGGGATGAATCGCGATGCTGTTCACGCCTAACGACTTCAATTCGTCGAGCGTCTTGGCCATTTCCGGAGTGGCCCATTCCCAGCCCGAAGTCTGGCAGGAAACGGTCACACCTTTGATGAAAGAGCGGGCCGGTTCCTCCGCGATTCCGTTAGGCACGGAAACGGCGAGCAGGCAGACGAGGAGCAAGCAGATCTTAGGAGCGTCGCGCAAAGAGGCCATCTCGCAGAAGATAGTACACGAACAGACTATTGTAGCGCAGATAACGCCCAAGCAATCGGCCCGGCTCGGAGGCGGCGCGGAAAAGCCAGGTGAGCCCGAATCGCTGCATCCAGGGAGGAGCGTCCGGCTTCAGGCCGGCATTGACGTCGAAGGCAAAACCAACCGCGAAAAGGACCCCGCGCTGAATGGCGCCTTTGTGGCGATGGATCCAATCCTGCTGTTTCGGTGTCCCGAGCCCGACCCAGATAAAATCGGGCGCGAGCTGATTGATCTGATTCACGATTTCCGCTTCGTCGTTAGGCGAGAAATAACCGTGGTGTCCGCCGACGATATCGAACGCCGGACTGCAATACTTTTGCCGCAGGGCGGCCAGGCACTCCTCCGAGCCGCCTAACAAGTAATGTTTCCAAGGAGCGGGGCTCGCCTCCAGGCAGCGGCGCATAAAGGTCGGCCCGTAAACACGATCGCGCAGCCCGGCGCCGCGCACGTTCAGACACCAGATGAGTGGCATACCGTCGGGCACGAAATAGTCGAACCGGCTCGTCAGCTCGCGAAAATGCGGGTCCTGACGGCGCAACGTGACGATATGCGTATTCGTCAGATCGATCGCATGCGTCCCGCCTTGTCGCGCGAGCGTGTGGGCGTGCGCGATCAGTTGCTCGTATGTCGTGGCGAGAAGGGGAGTGCCGAGCAGGTCGAAGGTTCGCATCGGTTCGGTCACGCCCGCCAACCCTATAGCCTCGAGCAAGAATGAAAAGGAAGAGCGCATCGTGCCTGCTTTTCAAACGCGTTGGAAGGTTTTTGAATCTAAATGCACACTAAACCGCCTCTCATTCACAACGTTATGAAATTCATATTGGGATACCTCGTCGTCGCCTTCTTTGCCATCGCCCTCCTGGCTGAATTGCCCGCCTCTCCGCCCAAGGCGGCAGCCGATGCCGGCAAAATCGACACAACGGTTCCGCCGCAGATTCCGCTGCGCGATTTCTTCAAGAATCCGGTCAGCCGCGGATACGATCTGTCGCCGGATGGCGAGACGCTTTCTATTCTCCAACCGTGGGAATCGCGCATGAACATTTTCATTCGCCCGACCGCAGGCGGTGAAGCCAAGCGGGTCACGAGCGAGAAGGAGCGCGACATCCGCAACTACGCCTGGAAGGGAAACAAGTTTCTCGTTTACGCGATGGACGATAAGGGCGACGAAAATTTTCATCTCAAGCGGGTCGCTCTGAAGAGCGGCGAGGTGAAGGACATGACGCCGTTCGCGAAGGTGAGGAGCGAAATCATTGACGATCTCGCCGACGTCTCTGAAACGGACATCCTCAACACGCTGAACAAGCGTAATCCGGAGGTCTTCGACGCTTTCCGGCTCAACGTCGCGACCGGCGAAATGAAGATGGTGGCGGAAAATCCGGGCAAAGTCTCGCAATGGGTCACCGATCACGCCGGAGTGATTCGGGCCGCGGTCGAGACAGACGGAGTGAACGCCAAACTTCTCACCCGGCCGGACGAAAAGAGCGAGTTCAAGACTGTCCTCACGACTAACTTTCGCGAGACCCTGACTCCGCAGTTCTACACTTTCGACAACAAGAATCTCTACGCGGTTTCGAACATCGGTCGCGACAAACAGGCGGTCGTGACGATCGATCCCACGAACGGAAAGGAACTCGAGAAGCTCTACGAAAACCCGGACGTCGACGTCTCGGCGCTCGCATACTCGAAGAAACGCAAAGTCTTGACCTTCGCCGCCTTCGACACTTGGAAGACTGAGCGGAAATTCTTCGATCCGCAGAGCGAGCAGATGTACAAAACCCTCCAGGAAAAATTGCCCGGCTACGAAGTCGAAGTGGTGGCTAACGACAAGGCGGAAGACAAGTTCATCGTCATGGCGAGCAACGATCGTTCGCCGGGAACGCGCAATCTCTACGACGCCAAGACCGGCAGCCTAACGAAGCTGGTGGAAGTCGCGCTGTGGCTGAAGGAGAGCGAACTCGCGCCGATGAAACCGATCGAATACCAGAGCCGCGACGGCCTGACGATTCACGGCTACCTCACTTTGCCGCTCGGACGTGAGGCAAAAAATCTGCCCGTCGTGATTAACCCACACGGCGGACCGTGGTACCGCGACACCTGGGGTTTCAATCCCGAAGTGCAGTTCCTCGCCAATCGCGGCTACGCCGTCCTGCAGATGAACTTCCGCGGCTCGACCGGTTACGGCCGCAAGTTCTGGGAAGCTTCGTTCAAGCAATGGGGCCTGAAAATGCAGGACGACATCACCGACGGCGTGCAATGGCTGGTCAAGCAAGGCATCGCCGATCCGAAACGCGTCGCGATTTATGGCGGCAGCTACGGCGGCTACGCCACGCTCGCCGGCGTGACCTTTACGCCCAATCTCTACGCGGCCGCGGTCGATTACGTCGGCGTCGCCAATATGTTTACCTTCATGAAAACCATTCCGCCTTATTGGAAGCCCTTCCTCGACATGTTCCACGAGATGGTGGGCGATCCGGTGAAGGACAAGGCGATGATGGAAGCTGCCTCGCCGGTCATGCATGCGGATAAAATCAAGACTCCGCTCTTCGTCGCCCAAGGCGCGCACGATCCGCGCGTGAACAAAGACGAGTCAGACCAGATGGTCGAAGCGCTGAAAAAGCGCGGGGTCGACGTCGAGTATATGGTGAAGGACAACGAGGGACACGGCTTCCACAACGAGGAAAACCGCTTCGATTTCTACGAAGCGATGGAGAAGTTCCTCGACAAGCACCTGAAGCCGGCCGCCTAACGATCGCCATCCATCCGGCGGTAGCGTGGCGCAAGGCGTCCGGGTAGCGCACGCGTCTCGCGTGCTGGTCGCGGTGTTCCACCGCGACGGACTTTCGGACGCGCTGCCACTCTGCCGCGACGCATTTCCGGAAAGTTCGCGACGGTGAGACACCGTCGCCAGCACTCGGGACGAGTGCGCTACCCGGGAACAGACGCGGCGATTCCTAGCGTTCGATCGGGGGCAAATCCCGCTCCGTGTCCCCGGTATCGATCCCAAGACGCAGCCGGCTGTGGCGGACGCTGTAGAAAAAGTAGATCGCCAGCCCGATCACGAGCCAGATGAAGAATCGAATCCAGGTTTCGATCGGCAGGCTAAGCATGAGAGCGCCGCAAAAGAGCACGCCCAGGATCGGAAAGACGGGAACGAACGGCACCCGGAAGGGGCGCGGCCGGCTCGGGTCCTTCTTCCGCAGTACGATCACGCCGGCGCAGACGAGGGCGAAAGCGAAGAGGGTTCCGATATTGGTCAGGTCGGCTAACGAACCGATATCAGTCAGCATGGCGACCCCGCCGACGACGATGCCGGTCCAGATGGTGGTGATATAAGGTGTGCGAAAGCGCGGATGAATCCGGGCAAAATAACTCGGGAGCAATCCGTCGCGGGCCATGGCCATGAAGATGCGCGGCTGGCCGAGTTGAAAGACGAGCAGGACGGAGGTGAGCCCGGCCAGCGCACCGGCACTGATCAGCGCCTGCGCCCACGGCTTGGCCGCAAAAGCCGATGCCACCGCCGCCGAATCGCCCAGGTAAGAGGTGTATTTTTTCATCCCGGTCAGAACAAATGACATCAGGACGTAGAGAATGGTGCAGATGATCAGGCTGGCGATCATCCCGATGGGCAAATCGCGCCTCGGATTTTTCGTCTCTTCCGCCGTGGTGGAGATGGCGTCGAAGCCAATAAAAGCGAAAAAGACAATCGCAGCCCCGCTCATGACACCGCTAAACCCGCTCGGCATGAACGGGTGCCAGTTCGTCGGGTTGACCATGAAGGAACCGAACGCAATGACGAAGACGACTACCGCGAGCTTGATGATGACGATCGCGGAATTGGCCGTCGCGCTTTCCCGAATGCCGTAAACAAGCAGGACGGTGACCGCCATGACGATGAGAAAAGCCGGCAGGTTGAAAGCGATCGGAAGGCCCATGATGACGGGCAGGGTGGTGGACGAATAATCGCTCAGGGCCGCGCCCCCTTTCGCGATGATGGTGCCGGCGGTGGTATGATCGCTCACTAGCCAAAGCGGGAATTTCAGGTGGAGCCCGAAGGGCAAATTGCCGAGGAGCTGCACGAAATATCCCGACCACCCCACCGCTACGGCCATGTTGCCCACGGCGTATTCCAGGATCAAATCCCAGCCGATGATCCAGGCGATGATCTCGCCTAACGTGGCGTAGGAATAAGTGTAGGCCGAGCCTGAGACCGGGATCATCGAGGCCAGTTCGCTGTAACAAAGGGCCGCAAAGCCGCAGGCGAAAGCCGCGACGACGAAGGAAAGCGCGACCGCGGGACCAGCCGCGGGTCGCCCGAAAACGAGGTCGGTGTGATTGATCCACGAGATGAAGAAATTGAGGACTGGCGTCTTTACGATCGAATCGCCGACCCGCGCTGCCTCGCCCGCCGCGGCCGTGCCGGCGAGGGCAAAAATTCCCGCACCGATGATCGCGCCGATGCCGAGGCAGGTGAGATCAAAAGCCGTCAGCGAGCGCTTCATTTTGCGGTCGGGCGCCTCCGATTCGCGGATCAGGAGCTCGGGGCTTTTAGTTTTAAAGAGTTGATTTGCCACAGGTGTTCTCCGGTTATCCGTCGAAGGTATCGCGGAAGTGGCGCATCGTCGCACCGCGCGATTGTGCCGGTCAATCCCTTTGTTTCGCCGGCCACTCGGGCCCGCACCTCCCGCGGCCTGGCCTTGATGGCCTATCCTTATTTCATCGAGGACACGGTGACCCTCTGTGCCTTTGGGCTGGCCGGCTCAGCCGCCCTTTTCTGGCTACGCGACTAAGGAACTTCGGCCGCTTCGAGATTGAATTTCGGCGCGCTCAGGCCTTAATCTGCGCGCGATGTCTGATGAAACGACTCCGCTCATTTTCGGCGACGCCGCCGTCGCCGAGCTGGGGCAGCCTCCGGGACGAAAGCGGTGGGGCCGGAAGCGAAAAGCTGCTCCGCCGCTGACCCATTGCGAAAACTGCGGCGCGCCGTTGACCGGTCCCTACTGCGCCCAGTGCGGCCAGCCGGCGGTCGATTACCATCGTTCGTTTGGTTCGCTCCTGGCCGACGCGGCCGATGCTTTTTTCAATTTCGACGCGCGCTTTTTCCAATCCTTCGGCCTGCTCCTTTTTAAACCCTGGCGCCTAACGAACGAGTTCGTCGAAGGAAAACGCGCCCGCCATGTCCATCCGCTTCGCGTCTACCTCATCGCGAGCGTGATCTTTTTCCTCGTCATCAATTTTCTCGCCCGCGACACGCATTTCCAGGCCAACCCCGCGCCTGGCGACACCAATCTTTCCCTTTCGGCTCGATCGCCGATGCCGGGTCCGTTCGTCATTCCGACACCAACTCGTGGTTTTTCGTTAGGCATTCCAGCGCTGCCTTCGCCGACGGCCACACCCGCTCCGACCCCGGGCCTGCCCCTGAAATTCGATGGTGAGGAAAGCACCTCCACCTTCGGTCGCTGGATCGAAAAGCGGGCCAAGGAAAAGATCGGACCGACAGGCGATCGCGGTGACCTTTTCCTCAAGGCGCTGATTCAAAATCTCGCGCCGATGGTGCTCTGCTGCATTCCGCTTTTCGCGCTCGTCTTGAAAATCCTCTACGTCTTCAAGAAGCGCTTTTACATCGAGCACCTTATTTTCGCGCTCCACACCCACGCTTTCGTTTTTCTCAGCACCGTCATCATCATCGGGGTCGGTTTCTTGCTCGCGCTGAAATCACCCGTTCTCACGGCCGTTTTTTGCCCGTTCCTAAGCCTCGCGGTTTTGACCCAGTTGCTGGTCGCGATCCGGCGGGTCTATCGCCAGAACTGGTTTGCGACTCTTTTCAAATTCGCGCTCGGGAGTGTGATTTATGTGGTGCTGCTGAGCATCGCGTTTGGCGTCACCGCGATGGTGACTCTCGTTCTTCCCTGAGGCGCCGAGTCGTTAGGCAATCGACTTGATGACACCGCCATCGGCGCGCACCGAGGCGCCGTTGATCGACGAGGCGAGCGGACTGCAAACGAAGGCCACGACATTCGCAATCTCCTCCGGCTCGATGAAGCGTTTGAGGAGCGACGTCGGGCGCGCGTTCTTGAAGAAGTCCTGCTCGAACTCCTCGCGACTCATTTTGTTTTCCTCGGCAAGCTGACTAACGAACTCCGTCACGCCCTCCGAGGCGGTTGGACCGGGCAGGACGGAATTGACCGTTACGTCTGTGCCCGCGCAGGTCTCGGCCAGGCCGCGGGCGACGGCGAGCTGGGCGGTTTTCGTGGTTCCGTAGTGGATCATCTCGGCGGGGATCTGCAGTCCAGACTCGCTCGAGATGAAAATGATCCGGCCCCAGTTGCGCTCTTTCATTCCCGGGAGGTAGGCGCGGCTCAGGCGGACGCCGGAGAGAACATTCACGGCAAAAAACTTCTCCCATTCATCGTCGGTGATCTCTTCAAACGGCTTCGGTTCGAAAATGCCGACGTTGTTCACCAGCACGTCGAGCTTCGGCAGTTGCCTAACGACCTCTGCGCAGCCAGCGGCGGTTCCGAGATCTGCCGCGATGCCACGCACCTTGACGTCGGCCGCTGTTTTTTTGATCTCCGCGACCGCTTCCACGACGCGCTCCTGCGTGCGCCCATTCAACCAAACCTCCGCCCCTTCGCGAGCCAACCGGCTGACGATGGCGAATCCGATCCCGGCCGTTGAGCCGCTGACGAAGGCTGTCTTGTCTTTCAATTTCAAGTCCATGCTCATTATCTACGCACGACCTGATTGGAGGTGCCACTTGCCACCACCTCGCCCCCCGGGGTAGAAAGGCGCATGGGTCGTCAATGGTTGCATGCGAAGCGGGAAGTCGCCGGGCTGAAGAAGGGCCAGGTCACCGGGAAAGTGGTGAAGGAAATCATGGTCGCCGCCAAACTCGGCGGTGCTGACCCGACCGGTAACGCGCGTCTCTTCGCGGTCGTGGAGAAAGCGCGCCGGGCCAGCGTCTCGCGGGACGTGATCGAGCGTGCGATCAAGAAAGGCGCCGGCATCGGTGGGGAAAAGCTCGAGCTCGAGCATGTCGTCTACGAAGGCTACGCGCCGAACAAGGTGCCGGTGATCGTGGAAGTGCAGACCGATAACAAGAACCGCACCGCCCCCGAGATTCGGGTTCTCTTCAAGCGCGGCCAGCTCGGTGCGCCCGGCAGCAACAAATTCCTCTTCGATCACGTCGGGTTGGTCGAA
Source organism: Chthoniobacterales bacterium (assembly GCA_038198475.1). Taxonomy (GTDB): domain Bacteria; phylum Verrucomicrobiota; class Verrucomicrobiia; order Chthoniobacterales; family UBA10450; genus Palsa-1392. The sequence continues at coordinate 25,155 of JBBPZW010000160.1, forward strand.
GCGCACCACGCCGATGCAAATGCCGACATCGAAGCGGCTGCAATCGAAGCCGGCGCGCAGGAAGTGGAACCGCTCAGCGCAGAGCAGAACGACGACATTCCGGAAGGCACCACCGGCGCGCGCTTCACCACCGCGGCCGTCGATTTGCACGCGGTTTCACAATGGCTGGCGCAGAATGGCTGGAACGTGGTCACGAGCGAGCTGGGCTACGTGGCCAAGAATTTTCCCGAGCTAAGCGATGAAGACCGCGCCCAGGTGGGCGAATTTCTCCAACTTCTCGAGGATCACGACGACGTGCACCGCGTCTGGGCCGCGGTTCGTTAGGGAGGAAAATGTCAGACGAGACGAGCGACGCGATTCTGGGCGACGCCGTCATTTCCTCGCTCCAACATCCTGATCAGAAACGCCGCGGACTATTCCGCTGGCGAAAACCGGGAGAGCCGCGCCGCTTCACGCACTGCGAAGATTGCGGCGCCGAATTGCACGGCCGCTATTGCTCAAGCTGCGGACAGGTGGCGGTCGATTACCACCGTTCGTTTCGCCACGTCATCGCCGATGTGGCGGAATCGTTTCTCAACTGGGACTCGAAATTCATCAAGACGATCGGGCTGCTTGTCGTTAGTCCGGGATGGCTGACGAACCAGTTTGTCGCTGGCCGCCGGACGCGATACCTCCATCCGCTCCGGCTCTATCTCCTCGTCAGCATCGTTTTCTTTTTGTGCGTTCGTTTCGTTTCGTTTGAGCCAAAGCATGCCGCCCCGCGCGACATGACAGCCAAGGATCGGGCGGAGGTGGAGCAGGCAATGTCGAACCCAGCCATTCCGGCAGCGGTGCGCGAGCAGGTGCTGGCTGGTCTGGCCGAGAAAACGAAACCGCCGGCAGCAATCCCGGGCGTGCCTTCGGCTTCCGTCACGCCCAGCCCTAGCCCATCACCAATGCCGTCGTTCAAGTCCGAGCTCGATAAGTCAAAAGCCCCGGCCTGGTTGAAAGATCGAATCGTGGCGAAGGTCGGCCCCCACGGGGACAACGTGAAGCTCCTCGGCAAAACGCTCCGGGATAACATTTCGACGATGATGCTTTTCTGCATCCCTCTCTTCGCCCTTGTCCTGAAGGTTCTCTACTTTCGCCAACATCGATTCTACATCGAGCACCTTGTCTATGCCCTGCACATCCACGCCTTTTTTTACGTCGCGGTCCTTATCATCGCTTTCAGCGGCATGGCGGCGAAGCTCACAGTACCGTCGCTGGAAGGGCTGCTCTTCTTTCTCCTGGTGCTCGGGGTCGTGGCCCAGGTTTTTCGCTCGATCCGCCAAGTCTATCGTCAGAGCTGGCCGATGACGACGTTCAAGTTCTTCCTCGGCGGCTTCGTTTATCTGGCGGTGCTCGTCCTTGCCCTGGTCGTCACCGCCGTCGCGACCGTCGCGCTGTCGTAAACGTCTAGGCTTCCTCTGCAAGCAGAGTGCGCGCGCGGGCCAGCGCATCGTCGATCTTCGACGCGTTTGTGCCGCCGCCTTGCGCGAGCTCCGGACGTCCGCCGCCTTTGCCGCCGACGAGCGGCGCGGTTTCCTGGATCAACTTGCCGGCCTGGAACCGTGTCGTTAGGGCTTTGGGCACGGCGGCGATCAGCGCGACCCGTCCGTCTTTCTCGCCCGCGAGGAAGATCGGTCCATCGAAACGCGTCTTGAGCGCGTCGGCCACAGCCTGGAGCAACTTGCCGTCAGCGTCCGGCACGCGCGCGACTCGGAAAGCGGCACCGTCGTCCGCCGCCAACTCGCTCGCGATCGTGGCGGCGCGGCTTTGCAGTGCTGCCTCGGCCGCTTTGGCGTTCGCCTTTTCCCAATCGCGCACTTCCGCTTCCAGTCGCTCGAGCTGCGCGGCGCGCTCTTCGATCGAAGCGACCATCGTCGCGTTGTCGTCTCCGCCGAAGTCGGCGAGCGGCCCGAGCCCCGTTTTCCTTTTCGAGAGCGTCTGGAATTTTTCTTCCTGGGCGGTCGCCTCCGCGCGCGCCCATTCGCGCACCGCATTTCCGGCCACCGCCTCGATCCGCCGGATACCGGCCGCGATCGCGCCTTCACTCACAATCCGAAAATGGACGATGTCGCCCGTGGTAGAGACATGCGTTCCGCCGCACAGCTCCATCGAGTAACCGTCCAGCTCGTTAGGCGCGCCGCCGATCTGCACCACCCGAACGCGATCGCCGTATTTGTCGCCGAAGAATTGCATGATATCGGCGCGTTCCTTCGCCTCGGCATACGGAATTTCCTTCCAAGAAACGGGCGCGTTCGCCGCGATCTTTTCGTTAACCAGCTTTTCGACTTCGCGCACCTGGGACTTCGTTAGGGCGGCGCTCGCGAAATCGAAGGTCAGCTTCTCCGGTCCGACGTAGCTGCCTTTCTGCGTGGCTTCGCGACTAACGACTTCGTGCAGCGCCCAGTGCAGCAGGTGCGTCACGGTATGGTGCCGCTCAATCGAGGAGCGCCGGGTGCGATCGAAGCGCAGCGTGACGTGTTCGCCGATCGCCGGCGTGGAATCACCCGCGATGAGATGCAGCCAGGTGTCGCCCGATTTGCGCGTATCCTCGATTCTCCAGGAACCGCTCTGCCCGATCATCTCGCCCCGATCGGCCACCTGGCCACCCATCTCGGCGTAAAGGACGGAATTGTTCAGCACGACCGCTTTTTTTCCGCCGGCATCGACGATTGCGATCACATCGGCGCCGGTATGATCGTGCTCGTAGCCGAGGAAGTTTGTCGGCTCGTCTGTCCCAAGATCGGAGACCGCGACCACCTCTTTTTTCTGCGCCGAGCGGCCGCGCGCGCGTTGCACTTCCATCGATTTTTCAAAGCCCTCAGTGTCAACCCTGAGCCCGCGCTCTCGCGCCATCAGCTCGGTCAGGTCGAGCGGGAAGCCTTGTTCGTCGTAGAGCCGAAACGCGAACTCCGCAGAAATCGCGGCGTTTCCCGGTCCGGGGAGCGCACGCGACTCGCGTGCTTCGTCCGGCGACTCGCCGGACGACGGCGCGCTCTCGGGCGTCCAAAGCCACCGATAATCCTCCGTCGGCAGCACCAGCCCCGAGTCCCAGGGATTCCGACAAATGTAGAGGAACTTCTCCTGCAGATCCGCCTCCGAGCGAATCATCCGATCGAAGGATTCTTTGTCCCAGACTGGCCCATTCGATCCTCGTGCCTTGTTGACCCGATGCGCCGACACAGATTTGATGTTTTGCAGCAGTTCGGTCAGCGAGTAGAAAATCGCGTTCCCCGTTGCATCCTGCGCTTTGATCTGGGGCTCGAAGAGCAGATGGACGTGATCGGGCATCACGCAGGTGACGAAGAGCTGGAGGTGATTTTTCTGTGCCGGAAAGAGAATGCAATCCAGGACAATGTCGCGTTCGGCTTCGGCTAAAGGTCGGCGGTCCTGGGTGCTAAAGGCGACCGCATATTTGCCCCAGGGGCGCTCGAAATGCGGGAGTCGGCGTTTGGAGTAGCGCGTTTGTGTCGCGGAGGTTGTTTCCGGCGAGTCGCCGGAAACGGCACGCGAGTCGCGTGCGCTCCCCAGGCGGGAGATCTCGCGTTCGAAAAGTTCGATCCCGCGGTCGAGGGTTCGGTTGAACGACTCCTCTTCGCGCTTGATGGTTTCCTTCACTCGTTCTTGCTCGTTGCGCAGCTCGGGGAAGACTTCGCCGATCGTTTGAGTGAGGACGTCGACCAGCTGGTAGAAGAACGGTTCGTGGAAGCCTAACGAGCGGCCGTAACGGACCGCGCGGCGCAGGATGCGGCGAAGAACATAGCCGCGCCCTTCGTTACTCGGCTGGATGCCGTCGGCAATCGCAAAACTGAGGGTGCGGATGTGGTCGGCTACGACGCGAAAAGCGACATCGATTTTCTCCTGCTCGCTCTCGCCGGTGCTGCCGGATTTGGGCAAGGTCGAGCCGTAGCGCTTGCCGCTCAGTTTTTCGATCTCGTCGAAGATCGGCCGGAAAACGTCGGTCTCGTAGTTCGAGATGGTGCCGCTGAAATCGGTGAAATTTTTCGTGTCCTGAATCATCGCCGTCACGCGTTCGAAACCCATCCCGGTGTCGACGTGGCGGGCAGGGAGGGGAGAGAAGGTACCGTCCGGGTTGGCGTTGAACTGGATGAAAACGAGGTTCCAGATCTCGATGCAGCGCGCGTCGCCGGCGTTGACCAGCGAACCGCGGGTGTCGCCGGCGGGGGTAAGATCGACGTGCAGCTCGGAGCAGGGGCCGCACGGGCCGGTGTCGCCCATCATCCAGAAGTTGTCCGCCTTGTTCCCGTTGACGATGTGGACGGCGGGATCGAGTCCGGCCTTTTCAAAGAGCACTTTCCAATGGTCGTGCGCTTCCTGGTCGAACTCGCTCGGTTCGTTAGGCCCGGGTTTGTACACCGTGGCGTAAAGACGCTCGGGCGGCAGCCCCCAACGACTAACGACCAGCTCCCAGGCCCACTCGATCGCTTCCTTCTTGAAGTAATCGCCGAAGCTCCAGTTGCCGAGCATCTCGAAAAAAGTGTGGTGATAGGTGTCGAGCCCGACGTCGTCGAGGTCGTTATGCTTGCCCCCGGCGCGGATGCATTTCTGGGTGTCGGCGGCGCGCGGCGGATCGTAGGGCGCCTTTTGCTGGCCGAGGAAAATCGGCACGAACTGGTTCATGCCGGCGTTGGTAAAGAGGAGATTTGGCGCGTCGGGCATGAGCGATGACGACGGCACGACGGCGTGTTTTTTCTCGCGAAAGAAATCGAGAAAGGATTGGCGAATTTCGGCGGAGGTCATCGCGGTGAGTTTAGCGTGAATTACGGGGTTTTCACGAGCGCGACGATATGGTCTGGGTAGCGCACGCGTCTCGCGTGCTGGTCGTGACATCTTGCCGCGACGAACTTTCTCATCGCGTTGACGCCAAGCAGGTCAGTTACGCAGGGAAAGTTCGCGACGGTGGAACACCGTCGCCAGCACCCGGGACGGGTGCGCTACCCAAAGCGGAGGGCACGCTTAACGAACTATTTTTTTTCTTCGTCGAGCTTCGCTTTGACGGCGGTCTCGATTTCTTCGTAGAGAGCGGGATCGTTTTTCAGTACTTCCTTCGCGGCGTCGCGACCCTGCGCGAGCTGCGCGCCTTTGTAGCTCATCCACGAGCCACGTTTTTCGACGATCTGTTTTTCAAGCGCGAGATCGAGGAGCGCGCCGGTCGAGGAAATTCCCTCGTTGTACATGATGTCGAACTCGGCTTCGGTGAACGGCGGCGCGACTTTGTTTTTCACCACTTTGACGCGGGTGCGATTACCGGTGACGACGCCGTCGGTCTGCTTGATCGCGCCGATTCGGCGGATATCGATTCGCACGCTGGCGTAGAATTTCAGCGCTTTGCCGCCCGGGGTGGTTTCGGGATTGCCGAACATGACGCCGATCTTTTCGCGGATCTGGTTGGTGAAAATGCAGCAGGTGCGCGCTTTCGAAATGAGCGAGGTGAGCTTGCGCATCGCGGCGCTCATCAATCGCGCCTGCGCGCCAACGGTGGAGTCGCCAATCTCGCCTTCGAGTTCCTGTTTCGTGACCAGCGCCGCGACGGAATCGAGCACGATGACGTCGAGCGCATTTGACCTAACGAGCGTCTCAACGATGCGGAGCGCTTCTTCGCCGGAACTTGGCTGGGAGACGAGCAAATCATCCATGTCGACGCCGAGCCGGCGCGCGTATTGCGGATCGAGCGCGTGTTCGACGTCGATGAAAGCAGCGAGGCCGCCGCGCTTCTGCGCCTGTGCGATGACGGTCAGGGTGAGCGTCGTCTTTCCGGAGGACTCCGGGCCGTAAACCTCCACCACGCGTCCGCGGGGAAATCCGCCCACGCCAAGGGCGCGGTCGATCAAAATGTTTCCGGTCGGGATGACGTCGATGTCGACGATTTTTTCGTCGCCCAGGCGCATGATGGCGCCATCGCCGTAATCTTTTGCGATCTGCTGGAGGGCGAGATCGAGGTTTTTGTTACGGGCGGTGATGAGTTTGTCTTCGGAGGATTTTTCTTCAGTTTTAGTGGCCATAGGACGGGCTCTCTAGGTACGACGGCCCGCTGCCCGCGCCAAGCAGAAAAGCGTGGCGGCACAAAAATTGCGCCGCCACGCTCTGGGAATCGGCCGGTCTACTGCGCGTCAGGCACGAGGAAGACGTTGGCCGAGCGCCAAAATGTAACTATGGATCGCTTGGGCGGCGAGGTGGCGAAGGGGAATATTTTGCAGCGCCCGGCCCGACTGGTTAGGGTGCCGCGATGACGCTCTCGGCGGACGAAAATTTCATGGAGGCGGCATTGGCCGAAGCGCGGCGCGGGAGCGGTCACGTAAGTCCCAACCCCGCTGTCGGCGCCATTTTAGTTCGAAACGGACGCATTGTTTCCGGTGGCTATCATCGCGCACCCGGACAACCGCATGCCGAGATCGAGTGTCTCACTTCCGCTCCGGCCGACTCGCTGCGTGGAGCGACGCTGTATGTCACTCTTGAACCTTGCTCGACAACCGGACGGACTCCGCCCTGCACTGGGGCGATTGTGCGCGGCGGTGTTGGGCGGGTTGTGATCGGGGCCACGGATCTCAACCCGTTGCATGGCGGTCGCGGGATCGATCAACTGCGGGCTGCGGGGATCACGGTAACCACCGGCGTTTTGGAGGCGGAATGCAGTCGCCTGAACGAAGCGTTCAACAAATGGATCGTAACCGGCAAACCATTCGTGATCGCGAAATGGGGGATGAGCCTGGACGGTCGCCTAACGAGGCGGCCTAACGAGGGGCGATGGTTAACCAGCCCGGCGGCACGCCGCCACGCGCGGGAATTGCGGGCCCAAGTTGATGCGATCCTGATCGGAGCGGAGACATTGCGCCGAGACAATCCGCGCCTAACAATACGCGGGATTCGCAATGCGTGCCAGCCCTGGCGGGTGGTTCTTTCCCGCTCTGGGAAATTGCCCCGCGCGGCTCATCTTTTCAGCGATCGCTTTGCGCACCGCACCTTGGTTTTCGCGGGGAAAACGCTTCGGCAAGTGCTGAACGAACTGGGTCGTCGCGAAATCACCAGTGTGCTGATCGAAGGCGGCGGAGATATCTTTGGCCAGGCATTCGATGCCCGGTTGGTCGATAAAATCCAATTTTACTTTGCGCCCTTCATCACCGGCGGTCCGGTCCTCGCCATTGCTGGGAAAGGCGCCAGTGCGACATTGCATGGAGCCAAGGTATCTCAGCCGCACTTCGAGAGAATCGGGTCGGATTTATTCGTGACCGGGTATCCGCGCTGGGGCCAAACTGAGGGTGAATAATTTGCCAGCCCGTGCGTCTGAATTTACGCTAATTGTTGGAAAGGAGGTGAGAAAATGAACTGGAAAAAAATTCTTCTGATTGCGGCCGTGGCAGGTGCCCTCGCTTTCGCGGCTGCTCCGAAATCGGAGGCGGGTGTTCGCGTCGGCATCGGGATCGGCTTCCCGGTTGGGTACGGCTATGCCTGCGGCTATCCGTACGGCGGTTATCCCTACGCTTACGGGTACGGCTACCCCTATGGATATCCCTACGGGTATTCGGGCTATTATGCGACATACGGCTACGTCCCGGTGGTCTACCGGCGCCCGTTTGTCTATACGAGACCGGTCGTCAGTTTCCGCAACGGACACCGCACCGTCCGCCATCGCCCTCGTTAGGCGAGTGGGCCGGGCGCGTTGGGAGCAGTTTGGAGATCGGCAGCTTCGAGGAATCCCTCGAGCTGCCGAATTCTCGTCGGGTGACGCATCTTGCGCAGCGCTTTCGCCTCGATTTGGCGGATGCGCTCGCGCGTCACGCGGAATTGACGACCCACTTCCTCGAGCGTGCGGCTGTAGCCATCGACGAGACCGAAGCGCTGTTCGAGCACTTGGCGCTCGCGATCGGTCAGAGTTTCGAGCACGTCCTTGATCTTCTCCTTGAGCAACGCGATCGCGGTCATGTCGCTCGGGTTTTCCGCGCCTTTGTCCTCGATGAAATCGCCGAAATTCGTTTCCTCGCTCTCGCCGACGGGCGCCTGAAGTGAAATCGGCTGCTGCGCCATTTTCAGAACGGCGCGCACGCGGTCGACCGGAAGGAGAATTTCCTCGGCTACTTCTTCCGGAGTCGGCTCACGGCCGTATTCCTGGAGGAGTTGCTTCTGCACCCGCATCAGCTTGTTGATCGTCTCGATCATGTGCACCGGGATGCGAATGGTGCGGGCCTGGTCAGCAATCGAACGGGTGATCGCTTGCCGGATCCACCACGTCGCGTACGTGGAGAATTTGTAGCCGCGGCGGTATTCGAATTTCTCGACTGCTTTCATCAGGCCCATGTTGCCTTCCTGGATGAGGTCGAGGAACGAGAGGCCGCGGTTTGTGTATTTTTTCGCGATCGAAATCACGAGGCGCAGATTGGCCTCGATCATTTCCGTCTTCGCGCGGAGCGCCTTGCGCAGCCAGTCGCGCAGCTCCTGATAACGTTCGTTAAATTCCCCAGTGGAAAGCCACAGGGTTATTTCGATTTCGCGCATCCGCTTCGTCAGCGGGTTGGGACCGTGGCGATGCTTGCCGCGCTTTTTCATCTCCTCCTGGACGGTGCGGAGGCGGGCATAGTGCTCATCCGCGAGGTGCACGAATTCCTCTGTCACGCGCTGCTTGAAGAAGAACTGCGGATAAAGGCTCTGCAACTTCCCGACGGCCTTCTCAAAATCCTTCTGCTTGGCTCCATCAACCCGGCCTGAGCGGCTCAGATGCTCGTAGTCGCGGGCTAATTCCCCGCTCATCTGCTGCACTTTTTTGCAGAGACGCGGGAGCAGCTTCATGTAGCGCTCCCGGCTTTCGATTTTCTTGTCGAGGATGACGCGATCAAAGCGCTCTCCGCCTTCCACCAGCTTGGCGGCTAGTTCGAGGTGCGCCCGCGCGACAAAACCGAACCGGTGAATGTGAGCTGCGACTCGCTCGTCGGCTTCCTCGATCCGCTTGGAAATCTCGACTTCCTGTTCGCGCGTCAACAGCGCCACCTGACCCATCTGCTTGAGATACATCCGCACCGGGTCATCCAGGATGTCCAGTTTCGGCTCCGGTTTTTCCTCTTCTTCTTCGGGATCTTTTTTGACGTCCTTGTAACGATCGACCTCAGAGGCCTCAATGATGTCGATTTCGAGTTTGCGCAGGCGCATCAAGATGAGATCGAGCTCTTCCGGGTCCGTCAGGTCGGGCGGCAGCGCTTCGTTTAGATCGTCGAAGGTGAGATAACCTTGCTCCTTGGCCAGCTTGATCAGGTCACGGATGTGCACCTGGGTGTTGCCGGTCAGCGACGACGGTTTGTCGCCATTCGTGCCGGGCAACTCGCCATTGTGATGCACGGGCGCCGCTTTCGTGGCCGGCGGGGTAGCAGGCTTCTTTCCTGGCGGACGACCGCGCTTGGGCGAAGCTGCAGTCTCCGCGACTACTTTCCGCGGCCGACCGCGTGGACGCTTTACCTTGGCTCCGACCTTGGCCTTGCGCGGCGCCTTTTTTGCCTTGGATGGACGACCCCGCTTTTTCGAAGGTGGTGCAGTGCGTTTCGCCGATTTTTTTACGCGACCAGAGGTTTTCGATTTCTTTGCCAAAACGATTTACAGTTGAGCGATTGACAAAATAGCAAGATCCGCGCTAGCCGCCTCGCCCGCCCGTAGTCAAGACTCCAGAGCGCGTGCCGGCGGAAACCGTGAAAAGTCGTCGAGTTGCTGGCGCAGGTCAACCACCTGTTTCTGCAGGGCGGCGACCTCGCCCGGATTGAGCCGCGGGAGTTTCAACCGGCTCTCCGCCGCCTGCAGCCTGCGGCGCAACGTGGGCTGGCGCAAACTCTGCCACCAAGCTTGGGCGAGCGCCAACGGACTCGCGGGTCGCCGCGCCAATATCCAACTCGGCATTTTTTGCATCAGCCAGGCCGAGACTAACGACTCCTCTGCGGGAGTGAGCGTTGACAGAAAAAGGTTGAGGGAGGCGGGATCGTCGGGCCGCAGTTCGCTCGTCAGGATACGAGCCAGCATCTCGCTTCCAGGCGTTTCCTCCATCACGTCGGGCCAGCCCTGGTTGAGGAGAAAATTGCGCGCGTCGCCGTCGCGCAAGGCGAGCAGGCAGAGCATCGCGATTTCGTGTCGCGGCGCCGGGGCGACGGTTCGCGGGGGTCCGCTCGAGGAACTGCGTGTGCGCTGCGGTTTCGGCATCAGGCCGGCGAAATCCGCCGCCGCCACGCCGAGGCGAGCAGACACTTTACTGATGACTTCGTTGCGCATGAGCGGGTCGTGCACGCGCGCGACCGTTTCGGCCAATTCCCGGGCGATCTGCATCTTGGCGTTCAGGCTGGTTAGGTCGGCGCTGGAAACCTGCCGCTCGATCCAGTAATCGAAGAAATCGCGGGCCGCCGCGATCCGCGCGCCGAACTTTTCCGCGCCTTCCTTCCGGACTAACGAATCCGGATCTTCGCCCGGCGGCATCGCGGCGATTCGGACGACGAGGTTGTTTTCGAGGAGCGGTTCGAGTGAACGCTCCGCCGCTTTTTGTCCGGCGGCATCGGCGTCGAAGCAGAGCACAACTTCGCTCACGTAACGCTTCAAGATCCGCGCCTGGCCTTCGGTGAAGGCGGTTCCTTGCGGCGCGACGACGTTCGTTAGGCCGGCTTCAAAAAGCGTGATCAGATCGAGCTGGCCTTCGCAGACGATGGCGCAATCCGCCTCGATCAATCCGCGCTTCGTTTTCTGCAGACCGAAAAGGACGCTGCCCTTGCGAAAGAGCGGGGTCTCGGGCGAGTTCAGGTATTTTGCCGTCTCCGTCTCACTCGTTAAGATGCGCCCGCTAAAGGCAATCACTTCTCCAACATCGTTGCAGATCGGGAACATGAGCCGCCCGCGGAAGCGGTCGTAGACGTCGCTCTCCGGCCGCTCTTCATCGCGCAGCTTGACCAGCCCGCTCTGTAGAATTGCGCTGCGCTTATAGCCCTGGTCGAGGGCCCACTTCAGGCAGGCATCCCAGCTGTCGGGGGCGAAACCGAGCTGCCAGGCTTTCGCCACCCCGTTCGTTAGGCCGCGTTTCTTCAGGTAGTCGCGGGCCGGTTTCGCGATCTCTCGCTTGATCAGGTTGTCGTGAAACCAGGCCGCCGCTTCCGCGTGCAAGCGCAGCAGCGTCCGCCGCGCTTCGTGCTGGCGATCGTCTTCGCTGTTCCCGCCCTGCTCCTCGATTACCGGGATGCCGGCGCGTGCCGCGAGCTTTTTCACGGCGTCGGGAAAACTGATGTGCTCGTAAAGCCCAACGAACTTGAACACTCCGCCGCCTTCCCCACACCCGAAGCATTTAAAAATCTGCCGCTGCGGATTGACCGTGAAAGAGGGCGATTTCTCCTGGTGAAACGGACAGAGCGCCTTCCATGTCGCCCCCGCGCGCTTGAGCGGAAAATAGGAACCGATCACTTCCACGATGTCGTTCGCGGAGGCGACCTGCTCGATGATGTGCTCGGGGATGGTGCCCATGTTTTTCCTCGTGACGGCGGCGGTACGCTGTCAGATTACCGCAACGCCCGCGGGCGTCCAAATGATCATCTCATGACCCGGTTCGCGATCCGTTTTTTGCTCTTTCTCCTCGCCAGCTGGATGTCGTTAGGCGCGGCCGAGGCCCGGGAAGTCGTGCACAAGGGCGACGTGGTCGTCATTCCGCTCCAGGGTGAAGTGGCGCCTTCGCTCGCCCTCTTTCTCCGCCGCGCGGAAAAGGAAGCAGAGAGCGGGGGTGCGTCCGCCATCATCCTCAACATGGACACTTATGGCGGCCGGCTCGATTCGGCGGAGGAGATCACCGGCATCCTGAATCACGCCACCATTCCCACTTACACCTACATCAACACCAACGCCGGCTCGGCCGGGGCGCTGATCGCGCTCGCGACCAAACACATCTACATGGCGCCGGTCAGCGCGATCGGGGCCGCCGCGCCCATTCTTTCGACCGGCGAAGATCTGCCGCCGACGCAGAAGGATAAAACCGTCTCGTTTTGGTCCGCCCTCGTGCGGAGCAACGCCGTGCGCAACGGCCACAATCCCGATATCGGCGAGGCCTTCATGAACAAGGAGAAGGAGGTGAAAATCGGCGACCGCGTCTTGCACCCGAGAGGCTCTCTCCTCACCCTCAGCGCGCAGGAAGCGACCGAGAAAATCAACGGAAAGCCCGTCCTCGCCGACGGCACGGCCGAGTCGATCGCGGAGCTGGTAAAGAAGGCAGGACTGAAAGGCGCGATCGTGCAATTCGAGCCGAGCGGGTTTGAGCAGCTCGCGTTTTGGCTGACGGCGCTCGCACCTCTCTTATTGTTAGGCGGAATAATCGGGGCCTACATCGAATTCAAGATCCCGGGGTTTGGCTTGGCCGGCATTCTCTCGATCACTTGTTTCGCACTTTTCTTTCTCGGGCATTATTTCGCCGGCCTCGCCGGCTGGGAAGCGGTCGCG
>JBBPZW010000161.1:0-11642 GCA_038198475.1 Chthoniobacterales bacterium
TCATGTCGGCCTGCTGGAAAAGATCGCGCGCGTTATCGATGATCTTTGCGCCTGCGGCGGTGTAATCGGAATCCGGGTAGCCGGTCCCGACGCCTGCATTTTTTTCCACCAGGACGGTGTGGCCGCGTTTTGTCAGCTGATAGGCCGCTGACGGTAGCAGGCTGACGCGATTTTCCTGCTGCTTAATCTCTTTGGGAATGCCGATGATCATATTCCCACAGCTTTTCGCACCGAACGTCGTGCGAAGCTAGAGCAATTGCCAAAAGAAGCTTCCGGTTGGCGAAGTTGTAGCCGGGGTCGCTGACCCCGGCTGGTTTGGCGCGTGGTCACGGTTGCTCCAACCGGGGACAGCGTCCCCGGCTACAACCTGCTGGCACAGCCCGAAATGATTTTTGGCAGTTGCTCTAGTTCAAAGAAGGATCGTCCGGCGCGGCCGAAAGCATCTTAAACCAGGGCCCGAGATTGCGCATGATCTCGAACCAGAGCCGGGGAAGGCGGTCCGGGTTGAGCACGGTCCGGTCCGGCTTTTGCAGGACCCAGGCATTTTGCCGTAACTCATTTTCAAGCTGGCCGGCGTTCCAGCCCGCGTAACCGACAAAGGCACGAATGGCGTTTCGGTCCTGTTCCGCGAGTTGGTTGGCTTCGTCGATGGCGACGTTCTGATTCAGGCTAAGTGAATCTCGTCCGGCCCAATCGAAGGCGGCAAACATGAGCTGGTTTGTCCCGACAGGTCCGCCGAGAAAAACCGGCACGTCGGAAAGCGCGCCCGGGGCCGGATCGGCCAACAACTCGGAGACGTGTTTGTCGAGCGGACGGTTGATGATTACGCCCATCGCGCCCTCCTCCGCGTCGTGCGCCGAGATGAAAAGCACGCTCCGCCGAAAATTCGGATCGAGCATGTTGGGATGAGCGACAAGGAGTTGCCCGGTGAAATTTTGCGGCGTGCCCGCTGGCTGGCGCATAGGAAAATAAACCGCGCGGCGGCACCCTCCGCAAGTTGGAGAAACCGGCCGCTACAATTCGAGAAGCGAACCTCCCCACTCGCCCGTTCGCCAATCGAGCGCGGTGGCGGTGACGAGTTTTTGTGAGTCGTTAGGCAAATGGGAGAGGAGAGCATTCCTCCGGCTGGCGTCCAGTTCGCCGAAGATGTCGTCGATCAGGAGGAGCGGCCCGGCGCCGGTTTGCTCGGCGAAAATGCGCGCCTGGGCCAGCTTGAGGGCGAGTGCGATCGTGCGCTGTTGGCCCTCGGAAGCGAACGGCGCCGCGGGCATGCCTTGCACTTGCAGACGGAGGTCGTCCCGGTGCGGCCCGACCGTCGTTAGGCGAAGGCGCTCCTCTTCCGATCGGCTGCGGGCCAGATGAGCGGCGAAATCTTCTTCGTTCCCGGGAGCGTAATCCAGGACGAGTGTTTCCCCACGGCCGCTGATGGCCTGCTGGCTCGCCTCAGCGCTCGGGGCGAGTTGCCTAACGAGTGTGGCGCGCATTGCGTTTAATAAATTTCCGGTCCGGATGAGCGGCTCGGTATAGGCGTCCAGCTCGCGTGGCCTCGGCGCGGCTGACTTGAGCAGGGCGTTGCGCGAGCGGAGAGCCCGCTCGTAGGCCCGCAATGCCGGCCGGTAGCGCGCGTCCACCTGCAACCCGATGAAATCCAGATAGCGCCGCCGCATTTCCGCGGCTCCGCGGACCAGCTCGAGGTCGTGGTTGGCAAACGAAACCACCCTAACGAGGTGCAGATATTCCGACGGATCGCGTTGCTCGACTCCATCGAAGGCCAGCTTGCGACGCAGCGCGCTGTAGTAAAACTGAAGCAGATGTCCCTCCGCGTGGCCTGAGAGCACGAAGGAGCGCTGGCCGGTCCGCACCGTCGGGGTCAGGTTCGGCGCGCGTTGTGATTGCAGGCGGAGGAGCACGCAGGCCGCTTCCAAAAGCGTCGTTTTCCCGCGGCCGTTCGGGCCGACGATGAAATTAAAGCCCGGCTGGAATTGGGCGGCGAACGATTCGAAGCAGCGGAAATTCCGCAGTTGCAGGTCGCGCAGCATCACGCGGCCGTTAGAGGTTTACGAGCTCCAGCCGGCTCGTCATTTGCGGCGTGGTGTCCTGAGGCGGAGAAAAGCTGCCGTCGATCGGTGTCACATCCGCCGGATCTATCCCGACGGCGGCGGTAATGAAATTGTGATTCGCAAAAATTCCATTCGTCCCGTCCATTCCGACCCAGCCTGCGCCCGGCAGATAGACTTCGGTCCAGGCGTGCAGCGAGCCTTCCGCGCGCTTCGTCTCGGAATCCGCTTCGCGCAGATATCCACTCGTTAGGCGAGCGGCCAGCCCATGCTGCCGGAGGAGGGCAGCGAGAAGAAGCGCCACGTCCCGGCAGGCGCCTCGGCCGTGCTGAAGCGTTTCTCCCGGCGACCGGGCCGGTCCTTCCTCGCGCCGCTCGTAGCCAATGCATTCATGCAGCGCCTCGTTTAATTCCACCAATACGCTGACGGTCGCGCGGGGTGCGCCACGGGTGGGGAATTTCCAGCGCGGGATGGCGAGCGCCGGTCCCGTTTCCTTTTGCAGGAAAGGCGCGAGCACCCGCCGCAACTCGGCCGGGTAGGAAAACGGCACCCGGGTCGCTTCGTCGCGCAGGAGGAAATCAAACGGGTTCTTTTTTTCCAGCGCGAGATCGAGCTCGAGCAGAAAATGGAGTTCGTTAGCCGGTTCCGGGAACGAGCAGGAGGCCACCCAATTATCGAAGACGTCGCGCCCAAAGCGGACGTAGGCGTTGCGATTGGTCTCGAAGCGCAACCGGTGGACCTGGGTGAAGACATCCCCGCGCGGGAAGAGCCGGATTTCGTGTTTCGAAAAGTGGACCGGCGTCGCGTAGTGGTAGGCCGTTTCGTAGCGGATGCCGAGTCTCACGGGAGACGGTAGGTGCTTTCTCAACTTTTTTTCAACCGGCGAGAAGAATTTTCTTGCACCCGCAGGTTAGGTCGCTTATTCCCAACTCGGATTTGAAAGATTGTTCTGGGGGGAACAGCCGCCCTTCATACCCTTCGGGTGTGGGGGGCGGTACTTTTTTGGGCTGATGGAGTTACAAACGGACCGGCCCGCGCCCGAGAAGAGATCGCGCTCGCTTGGGTGCCTTGCTGCCGCCGTCCTCGTCCTGCTCATTTTCGCGCTCCTGGCGGCCTTCATTTTTCATCGAATTGAAACCTGGCCCGAGCGCACGGTCGACCACGGGGTGACGAGACTGGAAGAACTCGGCCGCAAGGCTCGGGACGCTTTCGTCGAGCTGGCGCACCTTCAACCGAAGGTGACGGTGAACAACCGCCTTTACCTGGAACAAACCGCGCCTGTGGCCGAACTGGCCGTCCTGGCGCGTCGTGTCCAAGTCGAGCACGAGATGACACATACTTGGGCCGGGAGCACGAAACGGATCAGGCTCCATGGAACTTTCTTGGTGAAAGCCGGCTTTGATTTACGGAAGAAATTCACCGTTAACATCCGCCCGAACGAAATCGTGATCGAGCTGCCGCACGCCCAATTGCTTTCCGTCGAGCAGGAGAAAATCGAAGTGCAAGCGCTCGAAAATGGATTGTGGAACCGGATCTCGCCGGATGACGTGCAGTCGCAACTTGCCGCCCTCCCGCAGGAGGCCCGCGCCAAGACCGCCGATTTGCCAGGCGCGGCCGAGCAGACCTTCACCCGCCAGCTTCTCGAAAAATTTCGCCCAGAGCAGCCGGTGCGTGCAATCTTTCCGGCGCCCACGCCGCGCGGTTAGATATCGTTAGGCGGGGCTGCCAGCCGATGTCTTTTCGCAAACGTCTTGTCGTTTTCGTGCTCTTCGTCCTCGTGGCCGGAGCGCTCGACGCGCTTTTCGCGCCCTTTGTCGTCGCGCATGGTGTGCGCTGGTGGATTGAGTGGGCAGCTCAGCGCCAGGGTTTGTCGGCGGAGATCGAGCAGGTCGATGCGCCGTTTCTGCGCCCCGTCACGATTCGCAATCTGTCGTTCGGTTCGGGTAAAAAATCGGTCCACCAGATATCGTTAGGCATCACCACCGCCACGGTCGATTTGAACCTGCGGGGCTGGCTTTTTCGAAAAGAGGCGAACCTGCTGCACCGCGTCCGCCTGGAGCGGGTGACCGGAAAGATCCGCCTGCCCTCTGCGCCCGTCGTGGCCGCGAGGCTGGACTGGCGTCCATGGTCGCGGCTCCTGCCGGGTGAATTTCAGGTCAACGAGCTGAATCTCGATGTCGCGACCGAGACAACGGCGGTCAGCTTGCGCGGGGTTTTGCTGACCGCGAGCTCAATCGAGTCGGGCCGGTTTTTCGCTCGGGAAATTTACGTTACGGCTCCGCTCTTGCGCCAGACATTCAGCAGCCTGCGCGGGGCGACCTCGTGGGAGGGTTCGCGGCTAACGATTTCCGGAATCCCGCTGGCCCGCGGCCTCGACCTCGAGGCGCTCACCTTCGATCTCTCGCGACTCGGCAAACGTCGGCTCGGGATCGATCTCCAGCTTGATACTTTCGGCGGCACTTTGCGCGCCAGTTTTCAGGGCCGCGGCGGCGATAAATTTTCCATCGATCTGGCCGGCTCGGCGGCCAACATTTCGCTCGCGCAAATTTCCAGCGCGATGGGTTTTCTCGAGCCGGTCACCGGCTCTGTGCGTGCCTCGAAATTTACCTTCCGGGGGAACCCAGGGGAATTTCTCGACGCGACCGCCTCGATCTGGATGGAAGTAGCCGACTTCGCCTGGCGGGCGCGGCGGGCGGAAAGTGTGATGTTCGGTGCCACCTATTACGATCGCCGTCTCGAGGTTGATCAACTCTACGTTCGGCAGCGCGAGAATGAACTGACCGTGAATGGCGAACTGCTCTGGCCGAAAAAACTGAAGAGCTGGGCGCAGCTGCCGTTCCGCGGGCAGATCAACGCCACAATTCCGGACCTGAATGGTTTCGCGCAATTATTTGGCGCGACGACCGGCGATTTTTCCGGGGCGTTGACGGCCCGGGGCGACGTCGATCTGGTCAACCCGGAAGCGTCGGGCCGTCTCGCCTGGAACGGACAGGGAGTGACCTTTCGCGGGGTGGCACTGGATTCGTTAGGCGCGGCGATTCAATTGCACGGACGCGAGGTGGTGCTGGAAAACCTGGAGGCGCGCCATGGCGAAGACTTTCTGCGCGGGCAGGGAAGCATCGAACTAACGGCCGGGCATCGATTTTCCGGTCGCCTGACCGGCGCGATCGGTGATCTCGGAGTTTACGCGCCGCTTCTTCCCTCGGAATGGCGCTCTGGGAAAATCGGCGGCGGAGCCACCTTCGACTGGCGCGGGGACGGAACCCTGGCCGCGCATTCCGGCACGGTGCAGCTTTTCGCACACGGGCTGCAATTGCCGGTCGCGCCCCTCCGCCGGCCACTCGATCTCACGCTTGAGGGGAGTTATTCGCCGCGGGACATTTTCTTCCGCACTTTCAGCCTGGCGAACGATCACTTTTCGCTAGGCGGTTTTCTCATGCTGGGAAGCAATTTTATCGAACTCCAAGCCTTCGAATTGACGCTCGACGGAACGCGCCGCGCAAGCGGGACACTCTTTCTCCCCTTCAGCTTCGAGCGCTGGCGAACGACGCGGAGCTGGCTCGCGGCGCTCGATGAAGAGCAGAAGTTCGACGGCGATATCGCGCTCGATCATCTCGACCTCGCGAAGCTGGGCAGCGCGGTCGGGGAGTCGTTAGGTAGCGGAATTCTCGATGGCAAGCTGGCGGCGTTTGGCCTTCTCGGTGGCTTGCAGGTGACGACCGATTGGCGTCTGGAAAACTTTGGCGCCACGAGGAGCCCAAACGCGATCGACTTTCATGGACGACTCGGCGACGGGCGAATGGAGTCCGAGGCAACGGCGAAATTTGGCGTTTCTGACCCGGTTAGCGGATACGCTTCCTTGCCTTTATTGCTCGAGAAGAAACGTCTGGAATCTGGAACCTGGATCGCTCCAGCCGCTCCGTTGTCTGCCAATCTCGATTTCCCCGCGCTTTTCCTCGAGACTTTGCCTAACGAATGGCGAATGGGCCACTGGCGTGGATTGGTGACAGGGCATGTTGCATGGAGCGGAAAATTTCCGGCTCCGACGATCACCGGAGAGGCGGACATCATGAATGCGGCTTTTCAACCGCCGCCTTGGCCGGAAGTGTCCGCGCTTCGAGCGCACGTCCAGTTTACCGACTCGGCTGGGCTGATCGATCCCCTGCGCTGCGAAGTTGATGCAATTCCACTCGAGCTTCGAGGTCGCTTCACGACTAGTTCGACTGGATATGGCCTGACGGTTTCGCCGGTTAACGAGCAAGTCGAATTGCTCAATCAACCGTCCGATGGCACCTCGCTCTCAAGCGTGCGGGTGCTGGGTGGCGACGGGAGTGAGGGGCAGCCTTTGCTGCGGGAGGCAATGGTTCGCGGGACCATCTTGCCGTCGGCCCTTAGTGTGACGGTGAAAAGCGGCTCCAAATCGGGCGAGACTACTTCCCAAGCCACCTATTTCGCGCCCTCGCGCCTAACGAATGGTGGCCCGCTTTTGCTCCGAATCGTCTCGCCAGAACAGCCGCCCGAACTGGAACTCAGCGGCCCGGACATCCCTAGTGATAAACGAAACCGGTCGCTGTCACCACCTGCCCGTCGCGAATGAGCGCGGTATGTTTTTGCGCTCCGGTCGGCGCTCCGAAAAGGTTGCGCGCGTTGACGGAGAAATCGACCAGGAATCCGGACACTTTCTGGCCTTTCCCGACGTCTAGTTCGCCAGGCCGCGGCTCGCCCAGGAATTTGATATCCGCGCTCCGCGGATCACCCAGACTGGCATTTAACCAGGAGGTGATGATTTCCTTGTAGTTCGCCGGATAGGAACCGTAAACCTGACCGGCCGGCGGCAGGTCCTGGGCGAAGCTGCCCGCCGCCAGCAGGGCAAAAACGATCGCCAAAAAGAGCCATCTCGATTGCCGTTCCACTTTGCAGAATAGTCGTGCGATTCCCGGAAGTCGAGTCGCCCGGTAAAACGAACTTCACTTTCCAGAAGCCTGCGCCTATGCGTCGTGGATGAAGTCCGCCTTTCTTTTCCTGGCAGCCTGGTTAACGATTTCGGGCTCTCTCGTCCAGGCGCAACCGACACCGACACCGACACCGGCATCCCTAACGAGCACGTCGGCCGGTCCGAAATCTCTCGATCCGGCGGCGGCGACCCGCGCCTGGCTGGCGACGGTTCCGGCCGAGAAAAAGGCGCGATCAAACGCCTATTTCGAAGGCGGCGATTGGCTCATTCTTTGGAATTTCTTGCTCGCGGTCGCGATCGCCGTTTTCCTTCTGGCGAGTGGACTTTCGGCGCGCCTGCGCGATTTCGCGGAACGGCTCACGCGTTCCAAGATTCTTCAGCCCGCTCTCTACGCGATTCCTTACGTTGTCATCCTCTTCCTGCTCTCGTTCCCCTTGGTCGTCTATTCCGACTTCTTTCGCGAACGCGCCTACGGCCTCGCGAACCAAAGTTTCGGACCCTGGTTTGGCGAACAGCTCATCCGCCTTGCCCTCGCGGTCGTCGTTAACGTCGTTTTAATGATGACGCTTTACGCGGTGCTGCGCCGCGCGCGGCGGACCTGGTGGCTCTGGGGATCGGGCCTCGGATTTCTCTTTCTCGCCCTGCAAATGTTGATCGCGCCGGTTTTCATCGCGCCTCTTTTTAACACCTATAAACCACTCGCTGACCCGAAAATCAGCCAGCCCATTTTGGCGATGGCGAGCGCCAATCAGATTCCAGTAGAGCAGGTTTTCGAAGTGGACGAGTCGCGCCAGAGCAAACGAGTGAGCGCGAACGTTTCGGGACTTTTCGGCACCACGCGGATCTCGCTAAACGACAATCTGCTGAAGCAATGCACGCTCCCGGAAATCCGGGCCGTCACGGCGCACGAGATGGGCCATTACGTTTTGAATCACGCCGTAAAATTGATTCTCTATTTCGGCCTCTTGGTGACCGGTGCGTTCGCTTTTTCGTTTGTTTTCTTCGAGCGCGCGATTAGCCGCTGGGGCGCGCGCTGGCGTGTGCGCGGAATTGCGGACCCGGCGGGGCTGCCGCTTCTCGTCTTACTTTTCACGGTTTATTTTTTTCTCCTCATCCCGCTCGCGAACACGGCGGTGCGGGTGACGGAACGGGAAGCGGACGCTTTTGGAATCAATACCGCGCGGGAAGCGGATGGGTTCGCGATGGTGGCGCTCAAGCTGGGAACGTATCGCAAGCTCGATCCCGGTCCGCTCGAAGAGATCATTTTCTTCGATCACCCGAGCGGCCGCGCTCGGATCCGGATGGCGATGGACTGGAAAGCGGCCAACCTGCCGGCCGGAGACGCCGGTTACTCGCCGTCTCGTTAGGCGATTAAGGAGAAGGCGAGGGGGATTCGTCAGGTGACGCTACCGGCTCGGTCGGGACAGGCGTGGCCGAGGTCGCGGAAGGTTCGTTAGGGCCAAGCACTTTCTCGAGCAGGTCGGCCAATCGCCATCCGGCAAGTTGCATCTCCTGCAGCACGACCCGGGCGGACCATTTGCTGTAGGACGGACCGTCTTTCGTCGGCTCTTCCACCACTTCGCCGTCCGCCACCATCTTTTCATGGTCGAGTTTCGGCGTCACATTCTGATAGCGAAGCCGTTCGTGGACTTGCCGCGCCAGCGGGAGGATGCCGCTCGCCCAGGCTTCGGGGTAATCGCTTACGAGCACGCTCGCGGGAAGTCGCCAATTCTTCGGCTCCTCTTTTGCAAGGCGACCGCACAATTCTTTTTCGGCCGCATCCATTTTCACCTGGCGTTCCTCCTTCGGCATGGAGTCGGGAAATTGCGGCAGGTTCGCGAAGACGGTGTCGCCGTCCCAGAAAGCGTGCAGCTTCGGGTCCTTCTTCCGCGGGACGACGTCGCGCGTCAGCTTGAGGCGAAGAGAATTTCCGCCCTCGTCCGGGAAGACTTCGCCTCCGCGCTCGGGATCGACCGGTTGCCCTTTGGCATCGAAATACTGCGCCCCGACATGGAGCGGCTGGTGAATGTCGCCGACGAAATGCGCCAGGAGGATGAGCGCGATTGGCTTGGTGATCTTGCGCGCGTTCTCCGCGGGCTCCTGGCCCTGCAAAACGGCGATGCAACAGCGCATCATGTGGACGATGTCCCATGGGCTGCGCCCGATCTTGCCGTCGGCGTATTTCGCGTTACCGACGAGCGGCACGTCGGTGTAGTGGAACCAGTGGTGCGACGGAATGGGAGACTTGTCGTCGGTCGTGGGGGGATTCGCTTTCCAAAATTCGCGCAGTTGCCCGGCGATTTTCGGATGCGAGGAAAAATATTTTTGCACCTTGGGATCATCGATCCCGGGCTTGTCCCATTGCTTGATCGTGTCAGCAATGATCGAGGCCTCCTCCAGGGTGTAACCGTCGAGCAGCTCAGTGACGCGCGCTCCGGCGGGCGTGCCGGCGAGCTTTTGGTCGGCGATCGCGCCGATGATCTTGTGACCGTCCGGCCCATAGGCGTGGAGCGGTGGCGCCCAAGCCAGGGCCAAGAGGAGCGAGCAAAAAAAGAGTTTCTTCATGAAGCCGGCCTAACGATAACATGAAAGGGCCAGAATTTACGGAACTGCGGCTGCCGCCGCGGCCGGCAGTGTCTCCACCCCGCCCGCGTTTGACAAGGGTGGATCTCGCCTAACGACTTGCGGCGAGGTTTTCCGTGGCGGCGTCGTCCAACTCGAGCGGCTTCTGTTGCGCCGGCGCCTGTTCGCCGGCGGGCAGACTTTCGCCCTCGGGCCTGGCGGCCGTCAGGCGCAAACCGACGAGCCGGCTGATGCCGCGCTCTTCCATGGTCACCCCGTAAAGAATATCGGCCTTCGCGATCGTCCGCTTGTTATGGGTGATGATGATGAACTGGCTCTGCGCGACGAAGCGATCGAGCATCTTGATGAAGCGGTTGATGTTCGATTCGTCGAGCGGCGCGTCCATTTCGTCGAGGATGCAGAACGGGCTCGGCCGCACCATGTAGATGGCGAAGAGGAGCGCGACTGCCGTCATCGTGCGCTCGCCGCCGGAGAGGAGCGAGACGCTTTGCAGTTGTTTGCCGGGCGGTTTGGCGATGATGTCGATGCCGCAGTTGAGCGCATCGTCCTCGTCGAGGAGCGCGAGATCGGCGCGGCCGCCGCCGAAAAGCTCGGCGAACATTTCGCGGAAGTTGATCCGCACCTGCGCGAACGTGTCTGCGAAGAGTTTTTCCGTCGTCTGGTTGATGCGGGCGATGACGTCGAGCAACTCGCGACGCGAGTTCGTTAGGTCCGTGTTTTGGGTTTCGAGGAAATTATGGCGCTCCTCCAGCTCGTCGTACTCGTGCACGGCATCGAGATTGACCGGACCCATGGCGTCGAGCTGACGAGTGAGTTGCTCGATGATTTCGCGGAGCTGCGCTTCGTCGAACTCGGCGGCTTCCTCGCTGGCCATTTCCGTTTCTGATTTTCCGCGCTGTTTGATCTGCGCGCGGTAGGTCTTGGTGAAGGCGTAGCGATCGGGCGAAAACTCGCGCAGGTCGACCTGGTAGCGGCGCATAACGTGCTCGGCGACGTTCTCCATCTTTAGCTGCATCTGGGTTTGGCGAACCTCTTCCTTGCCGCGCGCGTCGTGCAGTTCGCTCAGGGCTTTGCGGCGATTGCGCAGATCCGATTCGAGGTTGTTCACTTCCGCCAGGCGCTCCGCGCGCCGGGCTGCGATTTCTGTCACGGCCGATTCGGCGTTGGCGAGTTCGCCGCTTTTTTCCTCGATCGCGCGCTCGGCTGCCAGCGTCTCCGCCGTCTGCTGTTCGCGACGCGCCTGATAACTCGCGATGTCCGACCGGCGCGATGCGATAAGCTCGGCCAGTTCCGCCTGGCGCGCGGTCATCGGCTGCCGTTGGGTTTGCAGCCCTTCATGGCGCTGACGTTCGGTCGCAACCGCGAGCCGCAGCTCGTTGAGTTGCTCGGCCAGCTCGTCGTCGCGCAAACGAGCAGCCTCCGTCGCTGACTGCAAGGCAGCCTGTCGCTGGCGCGCTTCTTCCAGGAACGAACGTTGCGTGGCCGCTTCGCCTTCCAACTGCTGCACACGTTCTGCGGAGCTGTTCAGTTGCTGGTCGAGAGTTGTTCGCTCCCATTCAAGGGCGTCCACTTTGCGCGCGGCTTCATGCAGCTCCCGCTCGATTGCCGTGATCAGTAACGCTGCCGCCGAATGCGCACCCCGCGCCGCCTGATGCTGCTCGCGGATTTGCTCCAGGCGTTCGGTCTTTTCCGTTAGGCGGCCTTCGATTTCCTCCCGGCGGTTTTGCAGGATCTGCCGGTCGTCGAGCAAGGCACGATGCTCGGCGGCGAGCGATGCGATCTGTACTTTGCGCGCGAAAAGAGAACTGTTTTCCTCGTTCACCCGGCCGCCATAGATCACGCCCTTGGCGGAAATCAGGTCGCCCGCCAGGGTGGCGAAGGCGAGGCCGGGAAATTCCCGTTTCAATTTCTGCGCCTGGTCGAGATCGGACACGAGGGCGACTTCGCCTAACAAAAGCCTAACGATCGCTTCGAGCCCAGCGGGTGCCTGGACCTTTTCGGTCGCCCAGGCGATCGCGCCCGGCGGGAGTTCGCCTGCGATCGCCGGA
>JBBPZW010000162.1:0-14346 GCA_038198475.1 Chthoniobacterales bacterium
AGGCGCCGAAACCAGCACGCGAGGGCGCGTGCGCTCCCCGGAGCGTGGCGCCGACCTCTCTCAGTTTCGCGACTTACAGCTCGGGCAGAACCTTCTTCACCAGCCGGTTGATCCCGTCCTGGGCAAACTCACTCGCCGGATAAAGTTTCTGTGCTTTCAAATACCAGGCCAGGCTCGAACCGATCTCGTCCTTCGCTTCCAACTGTTCCGCAGTCCGCAGGGTGCGGACAAAATCGGCTGCTTCCGTCGTTAGGCTGGCTCGCATCTGGTTCAATTTGCTGTCGTCCGGGTTTTCCTTGTAGACCTTTTCGATTGTCTCCCACGCGCCCGCGTAGTCGCCGTGCTTTTCGATTTCGCCCGCCTGGATGATGGCGGTCTCGACGACCTGCATCTGGTCGAGGATTTTCTTGAGCTGCTCCTGGCGATCGGGATAAAGCGCGGCCGCGGCGATGAAGCGCAGCTTGTCGTTGTAAATCTGCCGGCTGTTATGCTGGCTGATTAGTTGATCGAGATCGACAAGGGCTTTTTGTTGAACGTCGGCCTGTGAAAAAATGAGCCCGGAAACTTCCGCCAAGGCGGGATTCCGCGGCCAGATTTCGGTCGCTTCTTTCAGTTCGGATTCGAGCGTCGCCTTGTCGCCGCTGACCGCCGCGTTGCGCGCCTTGGCCAAGTGCATCGCGCTCACGGTGCGCGCGGTTTCGATCGCGGCGAGCGGCTTCGAGTCGTCGAAATCCTTGGCGATTTTGTCCAGCTCTTTGACCAGCTTTTCCGCCAGTTGGTAGTCCTTTACTTCGATCGCGGAGATGAGCTGGTAATTCTTCTGCGAGAACTCCAACACCCGGCGTTTCTCCTCGCGCGGTAGGGTGCGCACTTCGGGCATGAATTCGCCGACGCTGAACGCTTCCGCCAATCGCTTGGACGCGCTTTGTAGCTCGTTTTTTTGGAGGAGGAACCGGAATGCCTGGATGCTTTCGTTGACGTCACGGATCGCTTCATGCGCGAAGGAATCGAGCGTGCCGACGGTTGGCGGCAGGCCGCTGCTTTTCGCGAAGAGATCTTTCGTGTCCTTTCCGACTTCAAGTTTGCTTTCGCCGCTGCTGAAAATGTCGCGATAGAAACGCGTCCCGATCAGGACGTGCTGAAATCGGCGTTGCAAGAAGAGCTGCACAAAGAGCGCCTGGAACTCGATTTTTGCCTCGAGCGTGGTCAGCTCTTTTTTCGCCTGGTTGGCTTTGATGGTGGCGAGAATTTCAGCCAGCCGCGTGGTGTAAGGCTGCATCGCCAGGTCGCGCGCTTGTTGTTGCTCTTTCGCCCATTGCTCGGTGGCGTCTTTGTTCTTCGAGGAGGGCGCGCCTTCGAGCTTGTTCTGTTGCGCGGCGACCTGCGCGTTCCACTCGTTATTCTTCCGCTCCTGTTCGAGCGCGAGATTGGCCTGGGCCAGACGCTGGCTCGAATCCTGGGCGCGCCAGACGCTGTAAACGGCGTCCGCCAATGCATCGCAGAGATGGGCATCCATCTCGTAGTTCGCGACCCGTTTCAGTAAACGAAACGCCTGATCGACCGATTCGGCCGAGGCCTGACCGGGGCCGAGTTTGGTGAGGATCGTGCTAAGAATTGATTGGTAGGCTTGCGACTCCGCGCTCGTGTCGGCGGGGGCGTTCAAATACTTCTCGAAACGCGCCTCAAAGAGCCGGTTGTTGTTCAGATTCCAACTGTGCCCATCCCAGGTCACGATCTCGTTCGACGGATCGAAAATCGGCACATCGCCGCCGAGAAATTTCGGCGCCGGTGAGGAAGATCCAGCCGGTTTGACGGCGGGCGCAGGTTGCGGCGCGGGCGCGGCTTGCGAAGGGTCGCTATCGGGCACTTGCGCGCGCAAGCTCGCGCAACAGGTGAACAGCAAAACCAGAACCGCGAACCGCCTCATACTTTGCGGATGTCCCGGACACGCAGAATACCTTTATCGCCCACCTCGATTTTGAAAAAGTAGTGCTGTCCTTTCTGGATGTTCAGGCTGTTGAACTCCGCCGGGATAAGAAGCGCGAGAATGTCGTCGCGCTCATTCACGTCGACTGAATAGAGGCGTCCCTTGTTTGGCGCCCACGCGAGTTGATTGGCGACGGTGCCGTTGAGTTTGTAGACGTTACCGCGCAGGCTGTCGGCACTGTTGAGATAAGCGGAGACGTCGAGCGAGGTCAGCGTCCGGTAAGGTCGCTGATGTTTTTGAACAGCAGCCAGCCTCCGACGATGGCCGCGATGGCGAGAAGGACGACTCCACCGAGCCACCAAGAATTGACGGAAGAACTTGCCCGGCGAACCACGAGCGCCAGAGTAGCGTCCCACGTTTCTTTTGCAATCCTCACGGCTGTAGCCGGGGATGCCGTCCCCGGCGGGGCGGGATTTGTTCGGGGGAACCGGGGACAGCGTCCCCGGCTACAACGGATGCCGCGGCCGGGGCGGTCACTCCCAACGGCTGTTCTTCGAGCCGAGATACGCGACCACGATTCCTCCCGCGATGTGCATCAGGAGCACCCAGGCGCAGAGCTCAAACGCGACCAGCTCGGTCGCGCTCATGGTCTGGACGAAATCGTAAAAGCGCGTGTCGCGCATGGTTTGCCAATAACCGGACCATCCCCAGTAGGCGGCGATGAATGGCCGGGTCGCGAGCCCGAGCGCATGCGGGAGCGCGAGCACCGCGCCGGAGAGCGGCAGTTGGAGTCCGACCAGATAAACGGAGAGAAGCGACGCATTTTCCGCAGAGCGACTGAGGCTCGAGATGGCGAGACAAACGAAGGTCATCGCCGCGTTCGTTAGGCAAAGAATCAGGATTTGCGCGAGCAGATCGCCGGGAAAACGGCAGATCATGCTCACGAAAAATCCCATCCAGGCCGCCTGCGCCACGATCAAGACGCTGAGGAACACGACCTTGCTCGCGATGTAACTGGCCGGGCGGATGCCGGCGAATTTTTCCTTCTCGAAAATCGCGCGCTCCCCGGCGATCTCGCGCGCGGCGTTGTTCGAGCCCATCAGGGTAAGCAGAATCACCTGGAACATGATCAGCCCGGAAACGAGGCTCCCGACCCGATCCGAGCGGAGTGCAAACGCAGTCGTCTCGGTCAGCTGTTGCAGGGCGTTTGAGGAACTTCCGGCCAGGTTTTGAATCTGCGGCAGTCCGCTCCAGGCAAAGATGACGACGAGCGAGGGGAAACCAAAAAGAAGAGCGAGTTGGAGCGCGATCTGGCCGCGATTGCGCAAAAAAAGCAGCCAGCGCCGCCGGAGAAGGATTAAAAATTGGGCAAGAAAATCCGGCGTTTGATCTTCGCTCGGCGTCTCCCCGATTTCGTTAGGCGAGGTGATTTCGCGGGACGTGTAGTGGCCCGCCCGCGTCTTCCAAATCTCCTGCCATTCCTCGGCCGGCCTGGTGCTCAGGGTGGGGAAGAGCAACTCCGGATTATCGATCTGGAAATAATTGCCTAACGAAGTCGGCGCCGCCTGGTAAACCAGCCGGCCTTCGTAAAGCACCGTTACGGTGTCGTGCAGTTCGAGGTGCCGCAGGCTGTGGGTCACGGAAATGACCGTCCGCTGCTCGACCTTCGAGAGGTGATGCAGGAGGTGCACAATCTCGCTTTCCGATTTCGGGTCGAGCCCGCTCGTCACTTCGTCGCAGAGGAGAAAATGCGGCTCGCTCACCATCTCCAGGGCAAGAGCGAGGCGCCGCTTTTGTCCGCCGGAGAGAACTCCGACGCGGCGATCCGCAATCTCCGCCAGCCCGACTTCGGTCAGGAAATGAGTCGTGCGCGATTCCCGGTCCTCGGCGCTCAGTCCGCCGACGCGCAGACTGAGCGCGGTCTCGATACTCTCCGCGACCGTGAGCAGGTCGAAGGCGATCCCAAATTGCGGGACGTAACCGATTTCGTTAGGCGCAAGATCGTGCCGGTCGAGATCGCGCCCGGCCCAGAAGACGCCGCCTTCGTTAGGCTGATGCAGGCCCGCGATCGCTTTCAGGAGGGTGCTTTTGCCGCAGCCCGACGGGCCGACGACCGCGTGCAGTTGTCCCGGGGCAAAGTGGGCCGTGACCGCATCCAGCAACCGGTTTTCCGTCGCCGCCCGGGTGGAGACGACGCTGACCTCGCGCAATTCGAGCATGACGGTTGGGATCGTGGCGCATCTGCGATAGCTTGGCGAGGCGCTATGACAAACTTTCAGCGAGGCGCGGCCTGGACCGTGTTTCTCCTTTTCGCGCTGCTCGTGGGGGCGGCTCTCGTCGCGCGCGTCGGCGCCGGTTGGTATCTCGGGAGCGAACGTTTTCGCAGCCAGATCACGCGCGCCGTCGATCAGGAATTGAAGGCGAAAGGCACCTTTCAGCCGCTCCATTACACCGATGGCACTTTTTATTCCGACGGTTTCCTGGCGCAGGGAAAAGGGCGCGCGTTTTTCTCCGACCTGCGAGCCGACCAGATTCGCGCGGTGGTGAATTGGCGCGGTCTACTCGACCGACGCTGGGAAGTTGACGAACTCCATATCCAGAACCTGGATGTAGGTTTTGCGGATCATTCGGTGCCCGAAACCCGGCCGACTTCGGGTCCGGCCAAGCCGCACTCGCAGAAGACAATTTCCTGGAAACTCGATCTGCGCAAAGCTGAGATCGCGCAGTCCTCCTGGCATTGGGGAAGCACGGCGGAGACGACCGGCAGCCTAACGAAAAGTGGATTCACCCTCACCCCGGGCAACGGCTCCTGGCTGGTCGAGGCGAACAGCGGCACGCTCGCGCAAACCGGCTGGCCGAGCCTGACGATCGAGTCGGCCAAACTGTGCTACACCGGCGCCTCGCTTTTCGTGACCGAGAGCGCCCTCCGCGCGGGTGATGGCCGGATCAATGTCGATGGAGAAGTAAGTTTCGAGCGCGCTGCGGACCTGCAGGTGCGGCTCGAGAAGGTGGATTGCGCGCCGCTTCTATCGCCCGATTGGCGTGCTCGTCTGCACGGGAAAATCTCCGGCACCGTCACGGTGCACGCCCCGCTTCCGAAGGGCGCGCTAAAAACTGCGGGCGATCTCCAACTGGTCGATGGGCAGTTAGAAGCGTTGCCGATCCTCGATCAGATCGCGACCTTCACCCGGACCGATCGATTTCGCCGCGTCGAGCTGACGCGCGGCACCCTCAGCTTCAGCAACGAAGGCGAACAAACGGTCTTGAAAAATCTGGTCCTCGAATCGGAAGGCCTGCTCCGCGTCGAGGGCGGTTGTACGATTTCGAAGAACAAGAAAATCGACGGCGTTTTTCAGGTCGGCGTGACCTCGGCGAGCCTGCAATGGCTGCCCGGGTCGCAGGCGCGCGTTTTCACCGTCGCACACGACGGTTATTTTTGGACGCCCGTGCGGTTGAGCGGCCGGGTCGAACATCCGCACGAAGACCTAACGAAACGCCTGATCGCGGCCGCCGCGGGCGAGCTATTACAGAACTCACAGGGCACTTTGGAGGATGCTGCCAAGACGCTCCTGGACCTGATTCCTCACTGACCGGGCAACTTGAAAGCTGCGGTTACGCCGGATTCGAAAGCGCCCTGCGCGCTGCTGAAAATTAGCTTTAGCTGATCTTCGTTCTCGACCCGGTATTCGATCGAATGGGCGTGCGTCGTGGTCGGATAGGTTTTCACCACTCGTTCCCAGATATGTTCCGCGCCGACACGCTGCCCAGCCTCTTTCGTGAGGTCCGTGATGCGATCGATGGCTGATTGTCCGACTCCGACCGGCGACTTGGCCGCGGTCGGTTCGATGTAATAAAACCGCACCGCCATGTTGCCTAACGTGTCGACGTTGACCTCGTTCACGCGCGCCGCGCCATCGACGATGTATTCGTGGCTGCTGACCGAGACGATCGAGCGGATCGCCACTTCGTAAGTGCCGCCGGGCAATTCGCAGCGCCAGTAAGGCGTTCGCGGGACCGGAGTCGGGCTTGGGGTAGGGGAAGGCGTTTGAGCGCGAGCCGTTGCGCTCACGATTGCGAAAACCAGGATTGCCAGTCGTTTCATCATTTAGTGCGGCGTGAGATCGTTTCGGTAAACCTTGCCGCCTTTCATGACGAAGCCAACGCGCCCGAGCAGATTGACGTCCTGCAACGGATCGCCCGGGACGGCGATGAGGTCGGCGAATTTTCCCGCCTCCACGCTCCCGACGCGGTCGTTCCAGTTGATGATTTCGGCATTCAAACTGGTCGCGGCCACGATCCCTGCGGCGACCGGTTCGCCGAGGCTGTGGCGGACCGCGAACTCTTTCCAGTTTTCGCCGTGTTCGATGACGGCGGCGTCGGTTCCGAAACCAATCGGGAGCTTGACCGCGAGGGCGCGCTTGAAGCCGGCATACATGATCGATTTCATCTTCCGGCTCCGCTCCTGTTCGGACTCCGGGATGTGATTCTTCTTCCCGTCTTCTTCGATCCCATCGATCACCGACAAGGTTGGCACGTAGTAGGTTTTGCCCTTGGCCGCCTTGATCAGGGCGATCGCCTCGTCGTCGAGATCGGAGCCGTGATCGACCGTCCGCACTCCGGCCCGAATCGCCGCCTTGATCCCGGCCGCACCGTGCGCGTGGGCCGCGACTTGTCCGCCCCAACGCGTCGCTTCATCGACCGCGGCCTTGATTTCGGCGTCGGAATATTGCTGGCGGCCCGGTTCAATTCCCTTCGAGAGCACCGCGCCCGTTGCCATGATCTTGATGAAGTCCGCGCCGTTCTTAAAATTGGTCCGGACCGTTTTGACAATCTCCTCCGGACCGTCGGCCAGGTTTTTCACCACCGGCACATCGACGTAGATGGAAAACTGTCGCGCATCGCCCGCCCCGCCGGTGGAGGAAACATAATTTCCCGCGACCAGCATGCGCGGTCCGGGGACGGCGCCGTCGTTGATCGCGTTGCGGAGATCGACGTCAACGAAAGGCCAGGTCGGCCCCATGTCGCGGCAGGTCGTGAAGCCGGCGCGCAACGTCACGAGCGCATTGCGCGCACCCCAGAGCGCGTCGTGTCCGGGCGTTGTTTTGACCAGCGCATCTTCCCAATGGATCTCTCGCTGGCCAGTGAGATGAGTGTGCAGATCGATCAAACCGGGCAATAACGTGGCGCCGCGGAGATCAATCACGGTCGCGCCTTCGGGGACGATGAGATTCGTTCCGACCTCCGCAATTTTTTCGCCTTCCACCCGCACCATCGCTGGGTCGAGCGCGGCGCCGCCGCGGCCATCAAGAAGGCGGCCCGCCTTGATAATGGTGACCGGTGACGTCTGCGCCATCACGGTTGCCCACGCCAGTCCGCCAAGCGCGCCAAGAAGCATTCCGAACTTCAAAAATCGAGTGGTCATGAAAAGCAACTTAACTTTCGCGACCCGTGCGAACCAAGCAGCAACTTCACCCTCTGCCAATGAGGCATGCTCCGGCGGCAATTTGCCGCGTGCGCGTCCGATCCGGGAATCCGAGGGTCGTGCGTCAGCGATAGACTTCACGCCGATGCCGAATGCTCTCGATCGCCACCAGCAGGATACTGTCATCGACAGTATAGACGACTCGCTAATCGCCGAGCCGGATGTGAAAGGCATCTTCGCCGCCCTGAAGCTTGCGGCAACCGGAAGAACGCGGCGCGCGCGAGAGATCGTCCACTGCCTTCAAAACTTGGGCCTGCGTCGCTTGGTCCAGTTTTCGCAAATCCCTCTCAACCGAACGCCGGAAACTAACTTCAAAAGCGCCATTCTTCTTCAGCCTGCGCTTGACCTCCGCCAGCGGGATCAATGGCTCATTTTTCCGGCAGGCAATCACCGCCAAATCCTGCAAATCCCCGTATTCCGCCAATGGCAGAATCATGGCCGTCGGCCGCCCGTTTTTCACGATGTATTCGGCCTTGGGATTCAGCCGTCTTCATCCTTTGAACGCTATCTCTTCACTCCCACTTTGCCAATCCGCGCCCGCTTGTGGCCGTGGTTGTCTTGCATCGCACAGGCTTGGAGATCCGCCTCGCCGGGACTGATTGTGATTGTATGCCCTGAGCCAGTTTCCAAGCCGGAGCCCGGTAGCGGGAAAAGGCTCCCTTAAACCGCCTCACATCGAGTCTCCACCTGGCGCAGCCTGGTCCGTCAATTCGCCGATTTCTTGCGCTAATTGGAGCGCTTCGTCCTTCAGTTTCGCGATTTCCTTTTCGAGAAGCGCGGTCCGTTTAGCCACAACACTGTCGAGCATTTCGGGGTTTTTACCGACCAGCTCGTAAAGCTCGAACTCTGGACTTTCGCGGAGCCGGTTGGTTGCTTCCAGCACGCTGAGAATCTCCAACTCCAGACTCTCCAAGAGCTTCTGCAATCGCGCGACCTGCTCCTCGTCGCGGAAGTCGAGACCCGCCCAGCCTTGCCGTAAGATGAAGCCGTGCGGATCACGCGCAATCTGCCGCAGCGTCTCGATGTCGCCGCTGTCCTTCGCCCGATTGATCGCGGCGGTCAGCTTGCCGTAGGTTTCCAGCTTGTCCGGCTCGTGGGCGAAGCGGTCGGGATGATACAGGCAGACGAGCTCCTTCCACAGCGTGCGAAGCTCCGCCTGCTCCTCTTCCGTCAGTTCGCGTCGCGCGGCCAGCGTTTGGGCCGTTTCCTCATACTCCTGTTCACCGCGCGCTTTCGCCTGCCGGAATTCCTGCTCCACCTGCTCCGCTTCCGTATCGCCTTGTCGCAGCAGCGCCTCCAAAAACTGTTTGCGATAATTCACGACGAGCCGCAGCCGGTCCCGCTCCTGGCTATGGACGCGAAGCCGTTTGAAGAGGCTGGCCTGCAAACTATTCACCTTGGCCTTCTCGATGGTGTAGGCCACTTCCAGTGCTGCCAAACGCGCCCGCGCCGTGCCCACCAACACGCGCAGCTTTTTCGACTCTGGATCTTCGTGAATGACGACCGAAGTACCTTGCATGGAGCTATCGCTTCTGCGAATACTTTCCTTTAACCTCTTGGTAAAACTGGCTACCCGCCTTGAACTCCGAAGGAAGCATCCACGCCGCCAAAGCGGTAACTTCTCTTTTAGCGGGTTCGTCGCCTTGGTCTGCTGCTAGCTGAAGCCAGCCAAAGGCGCGGGGCAAGTCAATCTCAACACCTCGGCCATTCGCGTAACAAACGCCAAGTCTGCCTTGTGCAGAGGCGTTTCCCTGCTCCGCAGCCCTCCGGTACCATTTGACTGCCTCCCTGTAATCTTCCGCAACGCCTTCGCCGACAAAGTAGGAAATACCAAGGTGCAATTGAGCCACCGCGTGGCCTTGTTCAGCAGCCTTGCGATCCCACTTAGCTGCTTCTGCGTAATCCTGGGTAACACCCAAGCCTTCCCAGTAGCAGTTGCTAAGGTGCCGTTGTGCATCAGCATTGCCTTGGTCGGCAGCCATTCGATACCATTTGGCGGCCCCAGTATGATTTTTTGGCACACCCTTCCCGTCATCGCAGCAAATCGCAAGGCGAAATTGAGCCTTATCGTGCCTTTGCTCTGCTGCTTGTCGAAACCATTTGATAGCTTCGCTATAGTCCTGCTGGACATCCTGGCCGCATTCATAGCGCCACCCAAGAGAGTATTGCGCTTGGACATCACCTTGTTGCGCAGCTTTCTGATACCATCTCACCGCCGCATCGGGGTTTTGCGGAACGCCGTTACCCTTATCATAGCAAATAGCGAGAAAGTTTTGTGCGCCGGGGTCTCCTTGCTCTGCGGCTTTCCTATACCATTTAGCTGCCTCAGTTTGGTCTTTCTGAACAGAAAAACCGATTTCGTAGCAATAACCAAGTGCTCGTTGTGCATCTGAGTTTCCTTGCGCGGCGGCTTTCCGATTCCACTTAACGACCTCCTTTTTGTCGCTCAATACACCATATCCGCAACCGTAACAGAACTCTGCAACGAGAAACTGGACCTCGCTATGCCCCGCCCTTGCTGCCTGAAGGAGTAACTCGAATGCGTGAATGTAGTCAGGCGACATTTTGTTCACGCACTCCTCCTTCATGCATCTCTCTATGTTTTGCAAAATCCGATTACCTAGCGGATACGTGAAAGCGCGACTTTCATCAACGCTGATCCCGGTAAGTTTGCTGACATACAGTTGTTTCGCCGCGCGCACGAGAGCGTCGAGAGCAACCGGAACAACCGTGGCATCTCTCACGAGCGCAAGCGCCTCCTCGACCATCGCGGACATAATTCGTTGTGCCCCCGCTGTCGCGTTCGCAAGCGAGCGGTCGCGGACAAGAATCAGAGAAAGGTCTTCGCCGTCAGCCAATAGCGTGGTTCTTACTCTATCGGAATGCTGTCCATTAGGATGCGCTTATGGCGGTTTCCAAATAGGATTCCGCAGCAGCTATTACTTCGGTTTTCCTTGCGTCGTTTAAGGCGTCACCGCACTTCAACCGTGTTTTGATTCTATTCGCGTCGAAATAGTCTTCAGAGTTGCCTCGAATCGCATCAGAAATAGTGGTGTGGACATTCAACGGAAAGATGGCCTGTACCTTCAAACCCTCATCAAAATATGAAACAATACCGTTGGCTTGGAAGCCGTCGTAAAGCGCGCGCACTGGTTGATCGAAGGTCAAGATATAAGGAATCACAAAATCCGCGTGGTCTGGAATTCCTCGCGCCACAGCACCGCTCATGTCAAGAATCGTTCTTGGGTGAGCGAGATCCCATGCCATGTTCCGCAGTTTTTCGCTGAGTTGCTTTGAATTCGCCTGGATGTGGCGAAAGAACTTCTCCTGGTTACCTCGTTCAAAAAAGGCATGTGCGAAGAAAAGCTCGTGTTGAGGAATGAAGCCAAGTTCAGCATCAAGAAACGAGAGCAGCCTTTGCAGGCGGTAACCTGCCGATTTTTTCGGGCAGGCAAGGTGAACGGCGGACGCGGCAAGCAGGACGATATAGGCAACAGCCCAATTCATTCGCGCATGTTTAGCAAGCACTTGCCAATCGGTGGCACGAATCATACGAAGCGTCCCCTCCAGTTTTTCGATTAAGTCCGGTTGTGGCAGTTGACATTCGATAACCCCGGATGCTGCCAATGTGTCTTGATCAGCGTATATGAACAATAGGTAGGCGTGGAGCGTCTCCCACACTGGAGGTGAGTTATGCGTTCTGCGTTCTCAAAAAGATATGGCATAATGTCGATCCCAGAACGATAGGGTGCCAAAAACTTTAGGCACTCCGTAATAGCCTCGTCGAGGTCGCCCAGCGACTTCCCATGTGCCCTGCGCCGAAGATAACTAGGGAAGTTAGTGTCGAACGAGATCGTATAAGTGTAATTCCAGCCTCCACCCTCATCCCGATTCTTCACATTCATGATTCGACGGGAGGCCAAGAAGGAGTGCAGGTAGCCTTTGCCCCGGAAGTCTCGGCTCGGTGGAAGGAAATCCCTCTCGTATTGCGGGTCGGTGACACAAAAGACGCTTCGCGTTGTTCCGAGGCTATAGAAATGCTTGTTAAGAACGGCCATGATTGCGTCTTTCTCACCTGTTTCGCACACTTGCGTAAGTTCAGACATGATAGCCATTCGTTCGTGGAATGTCATTTGAGCGGCAGTCTAAGAGGCACGCTCATAATTGTAAATCATCGATGGGGTTGATTCTCGGTTTGACCCTCGTTGCCGATTTTTTACCCTCGTTACGAAGTTGAGGACTTCGTAATGCCATCCTTTGAGCGGGGAAGCCGTGCTTCGTGGCGGGCGGCAGGAGGGCATGGCCGCACGGGAACCCTGGCGGCGAGCCCAACCACCCCAAGCCGCGAAATGGAATTTCTCCGACAGGTGCGCGTGCCCAGGTCCTCAACTTGGGCACGAGCAAAGGAATTACAGCCCCAGTTCCTCGGCGGCCTGGCACAAGGGTGTGCCTGGCTTGCCCGCGTTGCGTTTCTTTGCGGCGGCAAGTTCGCGGCGGTCTTCAAGGTCTTCCTATGTGGCCTTTAGATCGTCAGCCGCCAGTGCGTTATTTCCCTCTCGAATCAGTCACGCGCAAGTCGATCCGGG
The DNA here is from genome assembly GCA_038198475.1 of Chthoniobacterales bacterium. Classification (GTDB taxonomy): domain Bacteria; phylum Verrucomicrobiota; class Verrucomicrobiia; order Chthoniobacterales; family UBA10450; genus Palsa-1392. The sequence continues at coordinate 11,996 of JBBPZW010000162.1, forward strand.
GGCGTTTCGGATGCTCCTTTGCGCCCGGCAGCAAGCCTTCGATGCCGAGGTCACAGTCCAGCGATTCCCAATGAAGTGAGCAAGGGCTGATCTGCATCGCGTTCCGTTTTGAGCGCGGGCGCGAGGGATGGCGAAGAAAGCGTCGGTCTCGCCTGAGTCAGCACCTTTCCTTTTTCCGCCCAGAGGCGAAGGACATAAGGATCAAGTCGGCTCCGTTCGGCCAGCGGATCGTGTCGGATTCGATTTGCAGGCGGGCAAAGAAATCCGGTGCGTGCGCGGGTTCGAAAATCGGTCCGTGCAAGGCCCAGCACTTTGCTGAGTCCATCGGCATAGACCAGGGAGACTTTCGTCCCCCGCCCATCGGCTCGGCTTTTTGCAGTTGAATGTTCATAGGCTGCTATTCCAAGGGTTCGATATTGTTCAGTGGTTTGTGCTCACGGGCAAGCTGCCAGTCCCGGAGCAGTTCTTCAGGGTGCGCCAGCCTGGCTTTGACTTCGTCGGCAAGAATTACGGTGTAGCGCACGGGCAGGGTTTTCAGTCTGCGACGAGCAGCGCGCAACGCCCGATCTTCGGCAACTCGCCGTTGCGTTCCATCCGGCGCAGTTCGTAATCGGCCTGGAGGTTGAGCCAGAACTGCGCGCTGTTGGCGAAGTACTGCGAGAGGCGAAACGCGTTGTCCGTCGTGATGGCGCGCTTGCCATGCACGATTTCATTGATGCGGCGTGGAGTGGACGCCGATGTCTTTCGCGAGCCGGTATTCGGTGAGGCCGAGCGGCTTGAGAAATTTCGACCCGCATTTCGCCGGGCGTGACGAGCGGGAGCAGTTTGGTTTTCGTTTCCTCGCCATCAATCGCAAAGCGTCGAGTCGCTGGAGTTACAGAGCGTTGTTTTAGCCCCCGGGCGTCGCCAAAATTTCTTCGAGCCGCCCGCACAAGAGTTCCGGCAGTTGCGGCAGCCAGGTCGCATCCACCAGACCGACTGAAACCAAGTCGCGCAAGTGGACCCGGTCCTTGTCGCGCCAGGCTGATAGTTTCATTCGCACAAGGGCGTCCAGGCTGATCAGGCGGAAATCTTCCGTATCTTCGCCCTCTTGGATAAGAGCGTTCGGTTCCGGTTGATCAGGACGCGTCTTTTCACCAGCGAATACAATATGAACGGCGTCGCCCACCCGCCCTTCGGGTCCATCGAGAAAGGCATCGAGTGCCCCAGGGCGCCCGAGGGAGGCGACGCGGCGATAACGGAATCCGGCTGTTTCCAACGCCGCGGTGGCCGCCGCAAGATCGCTCCGGCGAAGCAGGAGGTCGACGTCACGGGTGTTGCGCACAGCCGCTTCGTCAGCGCGCGAAACCCACGCGGCGACGGCGTTGCCCCCGACCACGGCATAAGGCACACCCGCCGCCTTGAGGGCCGCAGCGGCGCGGAGAAGCCGGCGGCGGACGTTCTCAACGCCATCGCTCATACGTTGCCACGAGACGGATGATAGGGTGTTGGACACGATTGCACTACGGGTTTCTTTGCTGGCCGCTTCCCTAGCATACGGAGACGCAAAATGATTGCGAGTAAGACTAAGGTTGCTTGTCCTGGTGGCGAGATCGGGATGACAGGATTGCCTTTCGCAGCGAGATAATCCGGTGGACGAAACGAAAACTCCGACCCGCGACGATTTGCCCGAGGCGGACAAATGGGATTTGTCGCACCTTTTCCTCGATGCCGATAAATGGGGGGAAGACTTTGCCTGGATCCAGGCGAACTATCCGCGCCTAACGAACTGGAAAGGACGGATCGGAGAATCGGCCGAGACGCTGGTCGAGATGCTGGAATTCGACAAGGCGCTCGACCTGAAAATCGAGCGCGTCTATCACTACGCCTCGCTCCAACTGGCGGAAAACAGCGCCGATCCCGATCACCTGGCGCGGATGGGACAGCTGCAGAACCTGCTCACCACCATCGGGGAAGTGACCTCCTTCATCGTGCCCGAGATCCAGGAGATCGAGGACGGAAAGTTCGCGGAGTATCTCGATGACCCGGCGCTGGCGGAATGGCGCATCAGCCTGCGCAAGGTGCGCCGGATGAAGCCGCATGTTCTCTCCGAGAAGGAGGAACGGCTTCTCGCCCTCGGGAGCGCGGCCCTCGACGGCTACGACGACGCCTTCTCTCAATTGACCGATGTCGACATGAAGTTCGGCGTCCTGATCGACGAGAAGGGCGAAGAGCGGCCGCTCACGCAAAGCTCCTACAGCTCCTTCCTCGTGAAGCGCGATCACGGATTGCGGAAGCGCGCGTTTCACCAGTTCTACGCCGAGTTCCAGGATCACCAGTTCACGCTCGCGAGCGCGCTTTCCTATTCGGTG
>JBBPZW010000163.1:0-35974 GCA_038198475.1 Chthoniobacterales bacterium
AGTTGGCGGCGGAGAAAGGTCAGGACGAGGCCGGCAACCAGTCCACGTTTCGTTTCCGGGTAACCGATCTTGGTCCGTTCCGCGGCGACGACAAAATCGCAGGCTGACACGAGCCCCGCCCCGCCTGCCACCGCTGCGCCGTGGATCTGCGCGATCGTGATCAGGCGGGTCTGGCTGATCGCGAGGAGGGTTCTCGCCACCATCTCGGCGGAGCGGTGCGCTTTTTCGGTAACGGTCGTTTCCTGGAGGTCGAGGCCGGCGCAAAAAGCCTTCCCGGCCCCGCGCAGGATGAGAATTCGCTGCGTCGGATCGGCTGCGGCCGCTTCCATCGCGGAGGTCAGCTCGGTCAGCAACTCGATCGTTAGGGCATTGCGTCGCTCCGGGCGGTTGAGGGTGACGACGGTGGCACGATCTTTCTTTTCGACAAGGACGTTGGGCATAAGGAAATGAACTCGGTGATGAAGAGGAGACGATCTTCGCTACCTTTCGGATGACAAGGACAAAGGCAATGACGAACGAAACAGTAAAACTGATCGAGTGCCCGCGCGACGCCTGGCAGGGCTTGCCGAAGCAAATCCCGACCGAGCTGAAGGTACGCTACCTTCGCTCCCTCATCGCGGCCGGATTCCGACACCTCGACGCGGCAAGTTTCGTCTCGCCTAAAGCGGTTCCGCAGATGGCGGACAGCGAAGCGGTCCTCGCGCAACTGTCTCCGCCTAACGACGTCGAGATCATCGGGATCGTGGTGAATGAGAAGGGCGCGGAGCGGGCGCTCGCGACCGGAGCGGTCAGCACGCTTGGTTATCCCTGCTCGATTTCGGAAACGTTTCTGCGCCGCAACCAGAACCAATCGCCGGAAGAAAACCTCGCGACCCTGACCACGATTCGCGAGATGGCCGAGACCAGCGGGCTCAAGATGGTTGTCTACATTTCGATGGCATTCGGAAATCCATATCAGGACCTCTGGAGCATCGAGCGACTGGTCGAAGCCGTGCGAGGAATCGCCGCGCTCGAAGTCGGCTCAATTTCCCTGGCGGATACGGTGGGTGTCGCTGACGCGGATTTGATCCGAACGGTCGTGACAGCAGTGATCGACGGCCCGACCAGCCAGGAGATCGGAGTTCATCTGCATAGCACGCGCGCGGAGGCCGCGGGCAAGGTGCTGGCGGCGTACGACGCCGGTTGCCGGCGCTTCGACGCGGCGTTAGGCGGGCTTGGCGGTTGTCCTTTTGCTCAGGACCAGATGGTGGGGAACATCCCGACCGAGGACGTGATCCGTGCGCTCGCACAACGCGGCGTGCCCTCCCCGACTGCTGGAGGGCTCGAGAACGTCATTCCGCTAAATAGCGAGATCAGCCGCGAATTTTCTGCCTAACGAATTACGTCTGCACCACTCCCATATGGAAGCGAGCCTTGGGCATGGGACGCGAAACGTAGCTTAATAATTTCAGAAGGACATCGCGTGTCTCGTGCGGCTGAATGATGGCGTCGAGCCAGCCCCGCGCGGCGCCGTAGCGGATGTCAGTCTGCTCTTCGTAGGTTTCTTTCACCTTGGCGCGCAATTGCTCGAGCTCTTCCGGCGACGCTTTTTGGTCGCCCCGCCCGCGTGACTTGGCGAGGACGGAGAAAACGGTGTCGGAAGCCTGGGCCGCGCCCATCACGGCGTAGCGCGCGTTCGGCCAGGCGAGGATGAAGCGCGGGTCGTAAGCCCGGCCGCAGAGGGCGTAGTTGCCCGCGCCAAAGGAGCCACCGACCACGATCGTGATCTTCGGCACGACGGAATTGCTGACCGCGTTGACCAGTTTGGCGCCGCTGCGAATGATCCCGCTTTGTTCCGCGTCGCGTCCGACCATGAACCCGGTCACGTCCTGGAAAAAAACGATCGGCAATCCGGTTTGATTGCAATCCATGACGAAGCGCGCGGCCTTGTCGGCGCTGTCGGAATAAATCACGCCGCCCATCTGGATGCCGGCCTTCTTCGTCCGCACCTGGTGCCGTTGGTTGGCAACGATCCCGACCGAATGGCCTCCGATCCGCGCGTAAGCTGTGACGAGCGTTTTGCCGTAGTCGGCCTTGTATTCGTCGAGCGAATCGGCGTCGATGATCGACGCCAGGAGATCGCGCGCGTCGTACTGTTTCTGGCCCTCAAGGCCGATCAGGTCGTAAACCGCTTCCGGTTTCTTCGCGGGCCCGGCGATCTTCTTTTTCGCACCGTTCTTTTTCGCTGCCTCCGCTTCCGGCAGGTGTGCCACCAGGGAACGGATTCGCTTCAAACACGCCGGATCATCTTTCTCGTAAAAGTCGACCGTACCGCTGACTTCGGCGTGCATCTTCGCGCCGCCGAGTTCTTCGGCATCTACGACCTGTCCGATGGCGGCCTGGACTAACGACGGCCCGGCGAGGTAAAGGCCACTGCCCTCGGTCATGAGTATCTTGTCGCAGAGAACCGGCAGGTAAGCGCCGCCGGCCACACAATTTCCCATGATGGCGGCGAACTGCGGAATGCCCGCGGCGGAGATGACGGAATTATTGCGAAAGATCCGCCCGAAATCGTCTTCGTCGGGGAAAATTTCGTCCTGCATCGGGAGGAAAACGCCGGAGGAATCGACCAGATAAATAATCGGCAGCGCGGATTCGAAGGCGATGCGTTGCGCGCGAATGAGCTTCTTCGCGGTCTGGGGAAAGAAGGCGCCGGCCTTCACTGTAGCATCGTTGGCGATGATCATGCAGGGCACGCCCGCGACCTGGCCGATGCCCGCGACCGCACCGGCGGCCGGGACACTGCCCCATTGCTCATACATTTTATAGGCAGCCCAGAGCCCGATCTCGAAAAAGTCCGCGCCGGGATCGAGCAAAAGCTGAATCCGCTCGCGCGCAGGGAGACGACCACGTTTGCGCTGGCGATCCTGGCCGACCTTGCCGCCGCCTTCCCGTAAGATTTCCTCCTCGCGGAGAATGGCTTCGCACCTTTCGCGAAGCGCGTTGCGGGTGGCGGAGTCGGCGCGCGATGTCATCGGGTGGACTTAGCGCGGCGAAGCCAACCGATCAAGTTGTAGACGCTTCGCGCTGCGAAGCGCGGGGGGTAATGTCGGCGTGGTCACGGCTGAGAAATTGAAATCGCAGGCCCGCGCTTCGCAGAGCGAAGCGTCTACATGGAGCCCGCGTATCGCTAAAAGATGTCCTGTTCCGACGAATAACCCGAACTGCTCCGGATCGAGAGCAGTCGCCGGCGCATTCCGCGCTCGCTTTCCGGCCGGTTGATTCGCTCCAGCGCCATCTTCACCAGCAGCGGGATGACGGCCAGCGTCCCGACCGAGACGAGCGCGATTGCGGTGGCCTGGCGGGCGGGGCGATTGAGGCGCTCCGCCACGAGCAAACCGACGCCCAGACCAAAGGCCGTCCGGGTCAGGGCCAGCAATCCGTCCAAGGGCAGCGCCTCCGCCGTTTTTGGAATGGATAACGAAATTGACATCGCCTAACCTTATACTTCCCGACGCGAGAAAAGAAAACGGGAAAAACTTCTGAGTGACTCGAACTGACTTTTTCCAGTGACCAAGCCCCTTTATGCCCTCATCCTCGCCGGCGGCAGCGGCGAACGTTTCTGGCCACTGAGCCGGCGCGCGCGGCCCAAGCAATTGTTAAAGCTCGTCTCGGACAAGACCCTGCTCGAGGAAACAATCGATCGTCTCGAAGGCCTCGTGCCGACTGAACGCATTCTGATCCTGACCAATGTCGATCAGGAACACGCCGTGCGGGAACTTCTCCCCGATCTGCCACGCGAAAACATCGTGGCCGAGCCGGCGAAGCGCGACACTGCGGCCGCGGTTGCCCTCGCCACGGCGTGGGTCGCGGCGCGCGATCATCGTGCCACTATGATGGTCTTGCCGGCCGATCACGTGATCAAAGATCGCGCCGCTTTCCAAGAGACGTTGCAGACCGCGGCGCGCGCGGCGGAAGAAACGGGTTCCCTGGTGACGATCGGGATCAAGCCAACCTGGGCGTGTCCCGGTTTCGGCTACATCGAACAAGGCGCGCCCGCGCCGCTCCGAGATCGCTCCGCGCCTAACGATATCTTCCGGGTCGTTCGTTTTCGTGAAAAGCCTAACGCCGAGCTGGCGGATACCTTCGTGCGGAAAGGCAACTTCCGCTGGAACGCCGGCATGTTCGTCTGGTCGGTCTCGACGGTGTTGAGTGAATTCAACCGCCACGCGCCCGACCTGGCGGACTTCATTTCGCAGCTCCGAGCGCCGGGAAATTGGGAACGCGCCTTGAGCAGTCGTTTCGCCGCTTTGCCGATGATTTCATTCGACTACGCGATCATGGAGAAAGCCGATCGCGTCCTGATGGTGGAGGCGAGTTTCGATTGGGACGACGTCGGCGGCTGGCGCGCGGTCGCTTCTTATCTCCCGAAGGACGAAAATGCCAACGCCGCCAACTGCGAACTCACGACCCTGCAGGCCAGCAACAACATCGTCTTCAGCGACCAGCCGGCCAAGATCGCGCTCCTCGGCGTGCACAACCTGATCGTCGTGCGGACCGACGACACGATTCTGATTTGCAACCGGCGCGACGCGGAGAAAATCAAAAACCTCGTCGGCAAGCTGCCGCCAGAGTTGCAGTGAGCGAGATTTGCCTAACGAGATGAAACGAATCATGGGAATCGATTACGGGACGGTGCGGATCGGGGTTGCGCTCTCCGACGAGTTGCAAATGCTGGCGCATCCGACCGAAACGATTGTCCTGAAGAAGGTGGCCGATCCGCTGGCGCGAATCGCCGCACTTGTCGCGGAAAGAAACGTCGAGCTGATCGTTGTCGGCCTGCCGCGACATATGAACGGAAGTGTCGGTGCTTCGGCCGAGGAGGCGTCTGGTTTTGCGGAGAAATTGAAGACAAAAGCGGGCTGCCAGGTGCGCACTTGGGACGAACGGCTCTCGACCGTCGCCGCCCAGCGCGCTTTGCAGGAAGCGGGCAAATCCGTCAAAGAAAGCCGCGGCTACATCGACCAGGTGGCGGCCCAGATGCTCCTGCAAAGTTATCTCGACAGCTTGTTCGCCAACCAGGGCGGCCTCGAGCCGAGCCCCTTTGCCTAACGAGAAGAGGGTGCCGCAATCCACGCGAACCCGGCGATTGAAATTGATCGTCGCCTATGACGGCGCGGGCTTTTCCGGCTGGCAAATTCAGGCGCGCAGCGACACCATCCAGGAGCGTCTCGAAGCGGCGTTTCTCCAGGTCACCGGCGAGCAGATCCGTGTCCACGGCGCGGGGCGGACCGATGCCGGCGTGCACGCGCTTGGCCAATGCGCCCATGTCGACCTTCCGCCAAACCGCCTCGCGCCAGTGGTCCTGGCCGCGGCCTTGAACGCATCGCTTCCCGCCAAGATCCGGGTTCTGCGCTGCAGTTTCGTTTCGAACAATTTCCACGCCCGCTTTGTCGCGCGAGGAAAGGTTTACCGATATCGGATCGCGACAACGCCTGTCTTTTCGCCCTTTGAACTCGGCCGCGCCTGGCATGTGAGCGGCACTCTGGATGACAAAGTGCTGCGTGCCTGTGCGCGGGCTTTCCTCGGGCGGCACAGCTTTGCAGGCTTCGCGGCCAATCGCGGGCACGCGGTCGAATCAACGATGCGGACAATTCGACGCGTTCGGGTGCAACGCACGCCAGACGTGACGGCGATCGAGTTCGATGGCGACGGATTCCTCTACAAAATGGTGCGCTTGATGGTCGGTGCGACCGTTCGGGCGGCGCTTGGGAAGACAACCGTCGCAGAAGTTCGAGCGCGTCTCGCCGACGGCGCCCCGGCCGAGCCGCGGCTGGTTGCTCCCGCCGAGGGTCTGACGCTCGTGCGGGTTCGCTACTAAAATTCCGCGGCGGTCACGTGCATCGTCCTGACCTCGGGCATCCAAAAGCGGGATCAGATCGCGGTCACCTGCTCACCAGGAAAGGCGCTTACTGGAAGAGCTCCGCCCGCTCCAGCTGCTCTTTTTGCGGCGCAGTGAAGAGCTGACGGGCGTCCTGGTGAATAATTCAAAGCAAAGAAAGTGCATCCTGAAATTGCGTGAAATCGTCCAGAGTTGATTGAGAGACCGCTCACTATCAATGTTCCGATTCCAACAGAGCGGAAGGCGGCCTGTCAGTTGCAAGACGCCTGCTGATCCCTCGCTCCAAACACGTTGGGATGAGACGCACGTGTCCCCAATCTCAGTGTAACTCCCGGCGCGCGCAGCAGATGACTCCGCCTTGCGCAACCAGCGCCCGCTCCTTAGCTTGTTGGCGGAATGAACGCCGCGACTTCCGAGAAAGAAACTGTTCCTGCCGCCTACGATTCCAAGATCGAGGGCAACGTCATTTTTACCCAGCTCGACGCAGCCATGAATTGGATGCGCAAGAATTCCCTGTGGCCCATGCCGATGGGCCTGGCTTGTTGCGCGATCGAGCTCATGGCGACCGCTTCCGCCCGGTTCGACATTGCCCGCTTCGGCGCCGAGGTCATGCGTTTTTCGCCCCGGCAATGCGACGTCATGATCGTCGCCGGCACTGTCACCTATAAGATGGCCCTCGCCGTCAAGCGCATCTACGACCAGATGCCGGAACCTAAGTGGGTCATCGCGATGGGCGCCTGCGCCTCGAGCGGCGGCATGTATCGCTCCTACGCCGTCCTGCAGGGAATTGACCAGCTTCTGCCGGTCGACGTTTACATCTCCGGCTGCCCGCCCCGCCCCGAGGCCCTGATTGCCGGCCTCATGAAATTGCAGGACAAGATCGCCGGCGAACGCTCCTTCACCGGGCAAAAGCGCGGCCTGGTCGACAAGCTCGAAGCTCTCGTCTAGCCCCGGGCCAACGATAACTTGCCACTCATCACTTCCCAAATGACTGGCCCTGAACTGCTAAACTCGTTAGGCCAGCTCCTCGGCAAGAAGCTCAAGGAACGAATTGAATTCCGGGGTGAAACCACTTTCGTCGTCGAGCGCGGCGACCTGCGGGAAGTCGCGAAGTTGTGCAAAGAGAAACACTCCTTCGATTACCTGCTCGATATCTCGAGCGTCGATAACTTCGGCAGCGAGCCGCGCTTCGAAGTGGTCTATGAGCTTTACTCGATGAGCGTGGCCGTTCATCTGCGCCTGAAAGTGCGTGTCTCCGAGGAGGACCCGACGGTCGACACTGTCTCCGACCTCTGGCCGACGGCGAACTGGCACGAGCGCGAGATCTGGGACATGATGGGTCTGCGCTTCAATAACCATCCCGACCTGCGCCGCATCCTGATGTGGGAAGGCTATCCCTATTTCCCGCTCCGCAAAGAATTCCCACTCGAAGGTCTACCGAGCGACATGCCTGATGTCGCGTTCACTTCGGCCGCACCGATGGAAGGTGGACCCTTCGTGACCCAGCCCAGCACCGCCACGACCAAGGACCGCGAGCCGCGCTCCCGCCGCCCCGGGCTTGACTAGGGAGCGTCAGCGCCCGCGCGCGAGGTGTCGACCGCGAGGGTCGCGACCAGCAGGCGCATGAATTCGGCGCTACTCCCCTCGCCTGCGGTGAGGACGTCGCCGTGGGCGAGCGGCTCGGGGTTTAAGCCCGCGGCCCAATTCGTCAGGCAGGAAAGGCCTGCGACCTCCAGGCCGAGGGCGCGGGCCTGGATCGTTTCGCAGACGGTGGACATGCCGACGGCATCCCCGCCTAACGAGCGAAGCATCCGCACCTCGGCCGGGGTTTCGTACTGCGGGCCGAACATGCCCGCGTAAACGCCTTCGTGCAGGAGGATCTTCGCGGCGCGCGCGGCCTCCGCAAAACGTTGCCGCCAAGCGGGCGAATAGGCGTGGGTCAGGTCGATGAAGCCGCTGCTGCCCAACATCGGGGTAGTCGCCGTGAGGTTGAGATGGTCGTTGAGCATCATCCACGACCCGGGCGCAAAGGCCGGATTGATCGAGCCGGCGGCGTTTGTCAGGATGAGCTGCTTGATTCCAGAGCGGGCGAGAAAACGGATCCCGGCGGTGACGTCGCGGGCGCCGTGCCCTTCGTAGAGATGCACTCTGCCCTGCGCGAATACGACCCGCCGACTACCGATTTCACCCAGGATAAAGCGGCCGGCATGCCCCTCGATGGTAGAGCGCGGCAAACCGCCAATTTCGCTGTAGGGAATGATGCGATCGCGCGCCGGCTCTTGGACTAACGAACTCAGGCCCGATCCGAGGACGATCGCCAACTGCGCGTCATATTCCCGCACCCGCTCGATCGCGAAGCTGTCCACTCGTCAGGCGGCCGAGACCGGGGGCGCGTTAGCGGGCCGCTTTGTCACGGCCATCACATCAGGCCGGGCGCCGTCCTCGCGTGTCGTCTTGCCATCCTTCGGATAGGCGATGCGGGTGTGCAGCATGTTCATCAAGGTAAATCGGAAGCGCTCAGCGATGACCTTCAGTTGGCGCAGAGTGAGATCGCACTCGTCGAGTTGATGATCGGCCAAACGTTGATCGATCAGCTCGTTGACCAGTTGCTCGATCTTTTGCGGGGTTGGTTTCTCGAGGGAACGCGAGGCGCTTTCCACCATGTCGGCCAGGCTAATGATGGCGCTCTCGCGCGTCTGCGGTTTCGGGCCGCTGTAACGGAAGCTTTCCTCAGACACTTCCGGGATGTCTTCCTCGCGCATCTTCATGATCTTGCCGCCCTCGCGAGCATCTTCGTATTGCTGCAGGGCGCGCTTGTAGAAGTAGAAGACTAACGACGTGCCATGATGCTGTTGGATCACATCGATGACCTGCTGATTAAGCCCGTGCTTGAGCGCCAGATCTACGCCTTCCTTAACGTGGGCGATGATGATCAACGCACTCATCGTCGGCGCGAGATCGTCGTGCGGGTTGCGCTCGAAGTTCATGTTCTCGGTGAAATAATCGGGCTTCACCAGTTTGCCGATGTCGTGAAAGTAGGAGCAGACGCGGCAAAGAGTAGCGTTGGCGCCGATCGCTTCGGCGGCGGACTCGGCCAGGTTCGCGACCACGAGGCTGTGATGATAGGTGCCGGGCGCTTCGATTGTCATCCGACGCAGAAGCGGGTGGTTCAGGTCAGACGCTTCGAGCCAGGAGATGTCCGTGGTGATTTGGAAGAGCTGCTCCAGGATGGGCAGCGCTCCGCCGACCAGCATGGCGGTCACGATGCCGTTGCCGATCGCGAACAGACTCTGGACCCCGATCATGGACCAATCGGTTGCGGCCGGATCCAGGAGATTGATCGGGCCAATCAAACCGAAGGTGAGCGAGAGAAGCCAGATGCCTAGCCCGACGCAAAGACCGGCCCGGATCAACCGGCTGCGGCGACGCACCGTCTGGGTCAGCAGGACGGCGGTAAAACCGCTGATCAAGCCGATGGCCAGCATCGGGGCGTCCATTTTGTTCAACAAAATGCTGCTGAAGAGACTAACGAACACAGCACCGTAGAGGCCGTGGTTGCGTCCAAGGAGAACGCAAAGGACAAGCGGCGCGAAGGCGTAAGGCGCGATCAGCCAGGCGGTCTCCGGTTTGAGGATTGCAAAGAGGCCGCTATTGCAAAGGATGATGAGGAGCTTGGTCGCTGCGAGCTGCAAATAAATGATCCCGAAGACAAGAAGGACGCGGGAGTTCCGGAGAAACGTGTTGGGTTGATTGATCCAGAGCTGCGCAATCGCGGTCGCGAGCAAAAGCAGGGCGAAAACGAAGTTGCGTGTCGGCTCCGGCTGCTGGCCGCTAAAGATCAGCAACGCGAGGCCGGCGACGAAGCTGATAAAGATCGCGACCTTCACCCAGGGCGCGTGCTCGAGATTGCGCAGCATCTCGTTCGAGGCGCGGCGGCGACGCGTCTTGCTCGAGGCGAGCCCGCGTTTTACGAGGGTTTTGCGTTGCAGGAACTTGAACATCGCTATTTCCGGCCGCCGGTGTTGGTGGGAGAACGGTGCTGTTGATAAGCGTTGATGATCGCCCGGACGAGTTCATGCCGCACGACGTCGCGGTCGTTGAAATAACAAAAGCCGATCCCGGGCACATTCTTCAGCGCCTGGAGCGCCTCGAGCAGGCCGGAACGTTTGTTAGGCGGAAGGTCTACCTGGGTGCCGTCGCCGGTCACGACACATTTCGAGCGAGGCCCGATGCGGGTCAGGAGCATGAACATTTGCTCGGTCGTGGTGTTCTGCGCTTCGTCCAGAATAACGAAGGCGTTGCTCAGGGTGCGGCCCCGCATGTAGGCCAGCGGCGCGATCTCGATCGTCTCGCGCGCCACGTAACGCTCAAGTTCCTCCGGTTCGACCATGTCGTGGAGCGCATCGTAAAGCGGCCGAAGATAAGGAGTGATTTTCTGTTGCAGGTCGCCGGGCAAAAAGCCGAGCGCTTCGCCCGCTTCCACCGCCGGCCGCGTCAGGATAATGCGGTCGACCTGTTCCTTCTTCAGCGCTGAGACGGCCATGGCGACGGCGAGATAAGTTTTACCCGTACCAGCCGGTCCGATGCCGAAGACGACATCGTGTTTCTGGATCGCCTCGACATAATTCCGCTGTCCAAGGGTGCGCGGCACGATCGGCGGTTTGCGCGACGAAGTCATGATCTTGGTCGCGACCAGATCGCCCAGATTGTCGGACCGGGCTTCGTTCACGGAATTGAGGGCGTAATTAAATTCGTGCCGCTGGATGTCGACCCCGCGCTTCCGCGCGTCCTCGAGCTGGGTGAAGACCTGCTCGGCCTTCGCCACCTGCGCCGGTTCGCCTTCCAACTTGATCCAGCCTTCACGGGTCGTGACTTTCACTGCGAGCGATTCTTCGAGATTCTTGATCAATTTTAAATCGTGGGCGTAAAGCGACTGCACAGCCCGCGCGTTTTCGAACTGCAGGGTGCGCGTTTCAGTCATCTCGCGGCTGGGATTTCATCAGCCGCGAGGATACGGCGGCGCCGGGAAGAGTGTCAAACCTCCGCCGCCTAGCGGAATCCGTAAACCAGCGCCCAGTGGGTCCGTTCCTCTGGAGAACTCTCCACCGCCACAATCACGAAATAACTCCCGGTCGACTTCGGGATGAGGTGCGCGGCGGCGAAATGCCCTTTTTGCCAGCTATCGGGCTGCTCGCAAAGTTTCCCATCGGCATCGTAAACGTGAACCGAAACCTTGGCCTGCTCGACCTCAGTGCCCATCCAGAACCAGTAATCGTTCCCTTTGAAGAGCTGTTGCCGGACGGCCTTTTTCTCACCGACTCCAAGGTCGCCGCCCCAATAATCTTCGCGCACCTGGTAGCCTTGCTTGACATACGGCTCGGCCGATTGCAGCGCGAAAGAATGCGCGTCGTCGACCGAGGCCCGCGAGGCCGCGACCTGTAACGCCAGCAACAGAGCAAGGAGGAAAGCAGTGCGACGAGCGGTGGGAAATGTGGGACGCATGGCGGGGGCGTTCATGGATTTCGAGTCACGATCGAGCTGTCGAGGCGCGAGGTAATATCATTGATTTTCTTCACCGAGCCCGGCGAAATCGGGCTCTCTGTCTCGACCAGTGGTTTCACCTCTTCAAGTGAAGTTCGGATCTGGGAAATGACGGGGCCGGTAAATTCCGGCATGCCCTCGAGCTTGCGCTGAAAATATTCCAGCAGGTCCGGCTGGTGAAGCAACTCCGCGCCATCCGCGGAAAAATGGCGATTCACCACCGAGGTCAGGACCTGGGTGCCGCGCAGCCAGCCGCCAAGGCTGACGAGCTGGGAAAGCTTCTCATCGCGCACTTCGTTCATCGCCTGCTGCACGCTGTTCTGGGTGCGATCGAGTTCCTGGCGCACCGCCGGCCAGTTGCGGCGATCAGCCGCCTCGGTGATCGCCTTGGCGTGGGGGACGATCGAATTTCCGACACCAATCCCCTTGGCCAGACTAACGACCCGCTGGCCAATCTCTTTCACACTCGGCGCATCCTCCGCCTGGACGGCAATGAAGCCGTCGGCGATCACGGTGCCGAGGAGGAGGGCGATGCGTGGACGTTCGGTGAAGTTGGTGCCTTTGTTCGTGCGCACGAATTCTTTCCAGTTCACGCTGTCGAGCTTGTTTAGCGCGCCAAAGATTTCGTTCGGCAACGGCACCACCACATCATCGATGTTTTTCGAGAGGCGTTTGACGTCGATGCGACGGGCCGGCTCCGCTGCCGAGGCGGGTCCGGAGACGAAGGCCAGCGCGCAGCCGGCGAGTAAAAATAGGTTAACGAAAGATCTCATCCGCAGCTTCGACTATTGATTTCGAGAAGGTATTCAGGATTAGTTGGGCACTTTATGCAGAACCGTCAGCCGGCACAAATCGCGATACGATCCAGTTTTATCGAATCGGAGCAACCCCTTTCGCTGGCGGTCTCGGCACGGAAGTAATTCCGGGCGCTTCTCATGAAACTCGATCGTCTCCGCGAAATCCTGGCCCGCGCAGCTGGCAAACGCATTGCGGTCGCGGGCGATCTCATGCTCGATGAATTTGTCTGGGGCAAGGTCGGCCGCATCTCACCCGAGGCGCCCGTCCCGGTGGTCGAAGTAACCGGTGAATCCTTTTATCCCGGCGGAGCGGCAAACGTAGCGCGGAATCTTCGCGAATTCATCGAAGGCGTTTCCGTTATCGGCACGGTCGGGACGGACCAGAGCGGTCGTCGCTTGCTCGACCTCCTGCGGGAGCAAAAAATCTCGACCGATCTCGTGGTCGAGGATCCGTCTTTTCGCACCATCGTAAAGACCAGAATCGTCGCCCGTCATCAACAGGTCGTGCGAGTGGATCGCGAAGAAATTCGCGCACCGCAGGCGGAGCAGATCGCGAAAGTCACGCGTGGTTTGGGCGAACTGATGCCGCGGCTGGATGCCTTCATTTTCGAGGATTACGGCAAGGGATTCCTTAGCGCCGAACTCGTTAGGCAACTCTCGGGCGATCTTCAGGCCTCGGGCAAAATCGCGACGGCCGATCCGAATCCACAACGCGCGATCGACTGGGGAAAAGTCACCGCAGTCAAACCAAACCGGAGCGAAGCGCTCCACGCCGCCGGGCTTCCGCCGAGCGATCCAATCGACTCGCCGCTAGAGGACAAAGTGCTTCTGACCGCCGGCCTGCGCCTGCTCTCGATGTGGGAGACCGGGATGCTCCTGATCACGTTAGGCGAGCAAGGGATGATGCTCTTCGAGCGCAACCAGCCGCCGCACCATATCCCGACCAAGGCGCGCCAGGTTTTCGATGTTTCCGGAGCGGGCGACACCGCGATTGCGCTTTTCACCCTCGCGCTCTGTTGCGAAGCATCGCCGCTCGAGGCGGCCGAGATTGCGAATCACGCCAGCGCGGTGGTGGTCGCCAAACTCGGGACAGCGACTGTCACACCGGCGGAATTGATCGCAAGCTTCGAGGACGATAATGGTGCCTAACGACTCCTCGCCGGCCGTCTTTCTCGATCGCGACGGAACGCTCATGCGCGAGGTCAACTACTGCGCCGATCCGAAACAGGTGGAGATTTTCGCGGGAGTTCCGGACGCCTTGATGCGGCTAAAGAACGCCGGCTACAAACTCATCGTCATCTCCAACCAAGCGGGGATCGGACGCGGCTATTTCACCGAAGAGCAATACCGCTTGGTGGCAGCGGAAGTGGCCCGCGGAGTTCTACCCGCCACCTTCGACGGCGTCTACTTTTGCCCCGATCACCCCGACCGCGCGACCGAGCGCCGCAAACCAGGGATTGGAATGTTGCGGGAAGCGCAGCGGGATCATCACCTTGATTTTGCTCGTTCCTTTTTCATCGGAGACAAGGCGATCGACGTCGAATGCGGTCGCAACGCCGGCGTGCGCACCATTCTGGTCAAGACCGGCTACGGCGCGACTGAAACCCACGCCGCGCCGGATTGGATTGCGGAGGATGTCTGCGCCGCCGCGGACATCATCCTCGCTTCCAACGAAGCGCCTGGGTAGCGCACACGTCTCGTGTGCTGGCGACGGTGTCCCACCGTCGCGAACTTTTGCTTCGACTCGCAAATTGAATCGAAGTCCCGATCCGCCCGATTGGCGCGTCGAAAAAGTTCGTCGCGGTGGAACACCGCGACCAGCACGCGAGACGCGTGCGCTACCCGGATTCTGCTCGGCGCGGTTGAAAGGACCCTCCTCCTCCTGTTAGCCTGCGCCCATTCATGACTAAAATCGTCGGCATTATTCCCGCCCGCTGGGACTCGACCCGCTTTCCGGGTAAACCGCTCCATCTCATCGCCGGCAAGCCCTTGCTCCAACACGTCTGGGAGCAATGCCGCCGCGCGAAAGCACTGGACTCCGTCATCATCGCAGCGGACGACATGCGGATCGCGGAAGCCGCCTTCGCCTGGGGCGCGGAAGTGAGCCTAACGAGTCCGAAGCACACCAGCGGGACTGACCGGATTGCGGAAGTGGCGAAGAAATTGCGCGGCGTCTCGCACCTCATCAACATCCAGGGTGACGAGCCGCTGGTAGATCCAAAGTTGATCAATCGACTCGCGCGCAAGATGCAGCGGGATCCGAGCGTCGAGATGATCACGGCGGTCCATCCTTTTTCCGATCCGGCCGACGCGCAATCGCCCCACCAGGTCAAAGCCGTCCTCGACCGCAAAGGCCGCGCGCTTTATTTCTCGCGCCACGCCATCCCCTACCCGCGCGACGCCGGCGCGCCTCCGAAATACTTCCGTCACCAGGGCATCTACGGTTACCGGCGCGATCTTCTTTTGCGCTTTGTTCATTGGAAACCGACGCCGCTGGAAATAGCCGAAGCGCTCGAGCAATTGCGCGCGCTGGAGAATGGCGTAAACATTCACGTGGTCGTGAGCGCAAGCGGCTCGCCCGGGGTCGACACACCAGAAGACGCCCGCGAGATTGAGCGCCAGCTGCTCGCCCGCTCGCGTCAACCACGCCAGTTTCCTTCTCGATGAAATATATTTTTGTCACCGGCGGTGTGGTTAGTTCGTTAGGCAAAGGCCTCGCGGGAGCTTCGCTCGGCACCCTCCTCGAATTGCGCGGGCAGCGTGTTCTCCTGCAAAAATTCGATCCCTACCTGAACGTTGATCCGGGCACGATGAATCCGTTTCAGCACGGCGAAGTCTATGTCCTCGACGACGGCGCCGAGACCGATCTCGATCTCGGCCATTACGAGCGCTTCACGAACTGCGTCCTCTCGCGGAACAACAACCTAACGAGCGGCCAGGTCTACGAGAGCGTGATCCTGAAAGAACGGCGCGGCGATTATCTCGGCAACACGGTGCAGGTGATTCCGCACGTCACGGACGAAATCAAGGCCCGCATCCGGCAGGTGGCCGATCCGGAAAAGGTGGACGTCGTCATTACCGAAATCGGCGGCACGACCGGCGATATCGAAGGGCTGCCTTTCCTCGAGGCGATCCGGCAATTCATTCTCGAAGTCGGATCGCAGAACGTGGTCAACATGCACGTCACCCTCGTGCCCTACATCCGCGCGGCGGGCGAGCTGAAGACCAAGCCGACACAGCAAAGCATCGCGAAATTGCGCGAGATCGGTCTCCAGCCGCAGGTCCTCATTTGCCGCACCGAGCGACCGCTCGACAACGACGTTAGGCAAAAACTCTCGATGTTCTGTAACGTCGGATTGAACGCGGTCATCGAGGCGCGCGACGTGCCGCATACGATCTACGAGATGCCCCTCATGTTGCACGAGGAAGGTCTCGACGAGCTCGTTTGCCAGCTCCTGCACATCGAAGGGCACCAGCCCGATCTCAGTGATTGGCGGAAGTTCGTTAGTCGCGTCATCAACCCGAAGAAGCAGGTCAAGATCGCGGTCGTCGGCAAATACATCGAACTGCAGGACGCTTACAAAAGCATCTACGAATCGCTCACCCACGCCGCCGCCAGCCACGATTGCGGAATCGATCTGCGCCTGGTCGATGCCGAGTCGCTCGAGAACGGCGTCGACGGGCAACTGGACGATGTCGCGGGCGTGCTCATTCCGGGCGGTTTCGGCGAGCGCGGCGTGGAAGGAAAAATTCGCGCGGCCCAGTTCGCGCGCGAAAACAAAGTGCCCTATCTCGGGCTTTGTCTCGGCATGCAGGTGGCGACGATTGAGTTTGCCCGCAACGTCTGCGGCATCACGGCGGCGAACAGCGTCGAGTTCGACCAGGAATCGACCGAGCCGGTCATCTGCCTTCTCGATGAGCAGCGCAAGGTCCGCAAAAAAGGCGGCAGCATGCGACTCGGGACATGGCCGACCAAAATCGTTGCCGGCACTCTGGCGGAGAAAATTTACAAGCACGACGAAGTGCTGGAGCGACATCGTCACCGCTACGAGTTCAACATGAAATACCGCGAGCAGATGGCGGAGAAAGGTTTCCTCATCAGCGGCACTTCGCCCGATGGCTCGCTAGCGGAATTGATTGAACTGGAGGGGCACCCATTTTTTCTCGCCTGCCAGTACCATCCGGAATTCCAGAGCAAACCGAATAAACCGCACGCGCTCTTCAGCGGATTTATTCGGGCGTGTTTGGCGCATCAGGACTAACGATTCGTCGCTGACGCTGTAGACGCGAGCTGTAGACGCCTCCCTCTGGGAGGCGCGGCGGTGCGTTCTCCAGCAGAGTGGCGAACGCGTGTTCCCGCGCTTCGCAGAGCGAAGCGTCTACAGGGCCGCGCGGCGCAGCCGATCCATGATCGCGACGCCGAGCCCTTCCTCGGGCATTGCCTCGGCCACGATTTGATCCAGCCCGGCGCGATCGAGCTCGCGCAGCTGGCGAAAGAGATTGGTCGCGGCCTCGCGCAGATTGCCGGTCGTGCTCAACCGGCGCGACTCGACAAACGTTTCCGAGAACGGCGTGTCGCTCCAAAGCAATGCGCCGTAACGCTTCCGTTTCGGAACCGCGATTTGCGAAATATCCTCGGCGATCACGAGCGGTGTCCGTGGGCGGTAATGCGACGGCAACTGCCCCGGCGATCCCTTGAGCGTGGAGGCGCGCGTTCGGAACTCAGCAAAATTTCCCAGCTCCTCGTGCGTAACCGGCCCGGCGCGGAGAATTTCAATTCCTCCGCCGCGCACCGCGACCACGGTCGATTCGATTCCGTGCTCGGTCGGCCCGCCATCCACGATCAGCGGAATGCGACCGGATAACTCTTCCATTACGTGCGCCGCCGCGGTCGGGCTGATCCGCCCAAAACGATTAGCGCTCGGAGCCGCGAGCGGTCCGCCGAAAGCGCGCACCACTTCGGAGAAAATCGGGTGCGCACTCATTCGAAGCGCGATCGTCTCGAGACCTGCGGTTACGATCGACGGCACGATTTCCCGGCGCGGCAGGACGATCGTTAGGGGCCCGGGCCAGAATTTCGCGATCAGCCGCTCGAACAGCGGTCGCGCTTTTTCTTCGACCACCGCGACCCGCTCCACCCAGACCAGCTCGGGCAAATGAACAATCAGCGGATCGAAATGCGGACGTTTCTTCGTGTCGAAAATCTTTACTACCGCTTGCGCGGAAAGGGCGTCGGCGGCCAGTCCGTAAACGGTCTCTGTCGGAAGCGCCACCACTTCCCCGGCCCGCAGGAGTTCGACCGCGTGTGCCACCGCGCGCCGTCGCTCGTTAGGCGAGCTCGTCGCCGCGATCTGCGTGTTCATTTGCCGGTCAGGCGATCGCGCCCGCGCTGCGCGCTGGCGGCAGCCGCTTCCACTGTCGCGCCGAGCGCGGTCAGGTGCCCCATCTTGCGCCGGGAGCGCGGCTCGCGTTTGCCGTAGAGGTGCAGGTGCACGCTCGGCTCCGCCAGTGCCATCGCCCAATCCGGTTCGCCTTCGCTCCAAACATCGCCGAGCAGATTTACCATCGCCGACGGACGAAGAATCCCGGTGCCGCCTAACGGCAGACCGCAGACTGCGCGGACGTGCTGTTCGAATTGGCTCGTAACACAGCCTTCGATCGTCCAATGCCCGGAATTGTGCGGCCGCGGCGCCACTTCGTTGATGATTAACTCGCCGTTCCCGCGGAGAAACATTTCGACTGCGAGCAATCCAACGAGGTCGAGACTTTGAGCGACCGCGCAGGCCAGTTCGCGCGCCTCATGCGCGACGCCCTCTGCGACTCGTGCGGGCGCGAGCGTAACGTCGAGGATGTGATGGCGATGAATGTTTTCGCAGACTGGGAAGACGGCCGTTTTTCCGTCCGGGCCGCGCGCGACGATGACGGAAATTTCCTTCTCGAAAGCGATTACCTGCTCGAGGACACATTCTGCGTTTTCGCGCGTCGACCAGATTTCCGTTAGGCTGCTTTCCGGTTCGATTCGCTGCTGGCCTTTCCCGTCGTAGCCGAAGGCCGCGCCTTTCAAGATCGACGGCCGGCCGATCGCCTCCACTGCCTTCGTTAGGTCGTCCTCACTCGCGACCCGGCGAAAAGGGGCGACCGGGAACCCCGCCCCGGAGAGAAATTCTTTTTCCCGCAGCCGGTTCTGCGCGATGAGCAAAATCTCGCCGCGCGGCCTAACGATCTGCTCCCGCGAGGCCCACTCGATGGTCGGCGCCGGGATGTTCTCAAACTCGAAGGTCAGGACATCGATCGAGCGCGCAAATTCGGTCACGGCGGCTTCGTCGTCGTAGTCGCCCGCCGTTGCGCGATCGGAAAACTGCGCAGCCGGTCCCTCGTTCTCCGGCGAAAAAGTGTGGACCCGATAACCCATGCGCCGGGCCGCGACCGCAAACATGCGTCCCAGCTGACCGCCGCCCATCACTCCAATCATCGCCCCGGGCAGCAGCGTCTTCGCGCCGGTCATGGCAGCTTCTGCCCGAGCACGCTTTTCGTTTGGCGGCGCCGAAATTTCTCCACCGCGGCGCGCACCTTTTCGTTATGCAACCCGATGATGCTGGCGGCGAGAAGGGCGGCGTTCTTCGCCCCGGCCACGCCGATGGCGAGCGTGCCGACGGCGACTCCCGCCGGCATTTGCGCGATCGAGAGCAGCGAGTCGAGTCCCTTGAGCGCGCGCGATTCCACCGGCACCCCGAGGACCGGCAGCCAAGTCTGCGCGGCGATCATGCCCGGCAGATGGGCCGCGCCGCCCGCGCCGGCGATGATCACCTGCACGCCGCGCTCGGCGGCTTCGTGCGCGAACCTTGCCATCAACTGCGGAGTGCGATGGGCCGAGACGATTTTGTGCTCGTTAGGCACGCCGAACTTTTCCAGGAGCGCGACACAATGCTGCATCGTCTCCCAGTCGGAGGCGCTCCCCATTACGACACTGACAAGCGGAGAGGTTGGTTTCTTCTTTGCCATGTGCGATTCCCAGACCGCTCATTCCTTCTCTTGAAGCGATGAAATTGCAATCCCGTTTCGAATTTACAGCAGCCGGCCACTTCGCGCTTGCCACCGCGAGGTCGCCCTGAAAACGTGACACCACTTCCGGCCGGAACCACAAACCGCGCAAGGCCGGAGCGGATGAAAATATTTCTCCTCATCTTTCTTGCCATCGGGCTCGGCCTGCTCGGCGCTTGCTGGTGGGGCCTCTACACCGCCGCCGGCCAGGCCGCCTTTCCGGAAATGGCGGGCATCCTGCCGTATTATTTTGGTGCGCTGGGCGGCGCGATCGTCCTGCTCACCGGGCTCATCTCCCTCTTTCGCCGATTGCGGCTGCCAGATAAGAGCCGCTAGATCAGCTTCTGCCGCGCCCGGCAACCTCTCTTGGGATCGCCCCTGCCGCGGCGGTCTACGACCGCCGGCCCCAAAAAAGCCCGCGCCACCACTCGGCGCTCCCTCCTGTAGCCACGGCTCTATGTAGCCGTGCCCACGAAACCACAAGCCCGCGCCACCTTACGGCGACACGGGCTGATGCTTGACTAATCCTTTCGAGATTAACTCAGGCGGCTCCCGGCATAGCTGCCATTCCCATTCCCGTTAGGCGAGATCGCCGCCAGCGGAGCTAGCTCCGTGTCGGCCGAGGCCGGCACCGGTTGGCGACTGGAGGCATGGTTACCATGATCGGGAGCGCTCGCCACACCTTGCGGCGGTTTAACGACCTACGCCGATCACCGCCGCTTGCGGCCGTCGACTGGGATGGTCTGCTCGATGGCGGTGCCGGCGGCGTCATAGACGTGGACTTCGCCGACGGCGCCGCCGAAGCGGGCGCGGGCGTAGCTGAGGGCTTTTTTCCTTGGCCTGCGCTCCGGCGAAGGCGGGCTCGACGCCCGGCGCTTCGTAGCACGACCAGGCGCCGTTGAATCTTTGCGATGGGCGAACGGCGATAATCGTCATGCCGAGATCATAACGTCGCTGGCAAGCGGGCGAGCCGGCGCGACTTGCAGCCGCCTCCCCAGCGGCGATGAACTTTTTGCTTGTCCCACCAAAGCCAGCCTGTCAAAAACGCCGCCATGATTCCGCATTGCCCCGCCCCGCCAGCCGCCGGCCGCCAGATTAGACCGAATCTTCCCGCCTTTAATTGCCGGATTATTCGGCCGAATACTCGTTAGGTCCACGGAACGTTAAGCCTATGTCGTTCGAACAAATATCCTATCTAGCGCAAATTGTCGCTTCGGTTGGCGTGGTGGTATCTCTGATCTTTGTCGGTTTACAGATCAGACAAAATACGGGGGCGCTCCAGCGCAACGAGCATAATTCCACGATGGCGCAATGGACGGTGATCCGCATGGCGGTTGCAAAACACCGCGACATTGCCGAATTGATGACCGCTGGCCTGAAGGGACAGCGTGTCCTCGATGCCGCCGATCAGCTGAGGCTGGAGCAGATGCTATCTGAGAACGCATGGGCCTCGTTCCACATTTGGGAGAGAACGCAGCGTGGCATCTTCCCGAAGGGGACTTTCGAATTGTCGTGTGGAGCCCACCTCTGTGGCTTGCTCGGCACGGCGGCTGGCGGGACTTGGTGGCGCGGCGCAAAGCAGACCGGCTTCCCTCCTGGTTTCGTCTCGGACGTCGATACCCTGCTCGCCAAGACCTAACAATGGGATTCAGCTAACGGCTACCCGGCATATGTTTACACTGACCACAGACTACGGATCAGCCGCAGTGTCGGTAGCCGCAGCCGATCTTATTTTCGTTAGGCCACAAAGGAGCCGCCGCCCCCACCAATACATACGCACACACATCGGAGCCCATCATGATCCACCTCATCCCTAATCTTCCTGGCAATGCCGTTGGGTCACCGCCTCCGGGCAGGTGGACGCCACCGATTACGAGATGGTCCTCATACCGGCCGTCGAGCCCGCGCTAAAACAGCACGAGAAGGTAAGGTTCCTCTACCATCTCAGTGGCGACTTCACTGGGTTCACGCCGGGCGCGATGTGGGATGACACGAAGTTAGGTCTCGCTCATTTTAGGGCGTGGGAAAAGATCGCGGTCGTCACTGATGTCACCTGGGTTGGAAACGCGACGAGCATGTTCAGGTTTGTCATGCCGTGTCCGGTCAAGGTCTTCTCCATCAAAGAGCGAGCGGAAGCCGAGGCGTGGATTGCGGCCTAACTTGTTCTCGCTGGACGAATCACGCGGAACACCAAATCTTTAGCGTCCGCTTCCGAGTTGCGGCGCGCGCTGAATAATGAGAGAGCAACTCCAAACACAAAGAGAACAGAAAAAGGAAGGAAATGTATGCCACTAGTAAACGTAAAATTGATCGAAGGCGTTTTCACGCCAGAGCAGAAGCAAGAAATGGTTCCTAAGCTCACTGACACGATGGTCTCGATCGAAGGCGAGAACATGCGTCCGGCAACGTGGGTTGTGATTGAGGAGGTCAAGAGTGGCGATTGGGGAATTGGCGGTAATCCTCTGTCCACAGCAGATGTAAAGGCGTTAGCGGCGGGCAAATCGAATGCCTGACCAGGCGATGGAACCGGTCGGTAGCCGCCGTCCTATCGAGCTTTCCCGGAGTTCGACCCTCCGCTCCATAGCGACGCGCGCTTTAGTTTACCCGCCTCGGCGGGCTCGCGGCTGCTCCTCTTGTTCTCGTTGTTGAGATGGAACAATTTCGCCAGATAATCGAAATCGTCGGAAGCGCGGTTGATGCAATGGGCGTGCTCATCCTCTCGATCGGCGTCCTCTATGCAACTATCGCTTTTCTTCTTCGTCGGCAGACGGCCCCGGACAGTCCCTATCGCACTTACCGCCAGAATATGGGGAAAGCGATCCTTCTCGGCTTGGAGTTTCTCGTAGCCGCTGACATTATTCGGACGGTCGTTGTGGCGCCAACCATCGATAATGTCCTCGCCTTAGGTCTGGTCGTGATCATTCGCACCTTTCTCAGCATGTCGCTGGAAGTGGAATTGGAGGGGCGGTGGCCGTGGCAACGGGCAGGATCTCGGCCTGACCGCCCTGCCTCCTGACCATGCTCTCATCAATTGCCTCGCAGCGATTCGCCGCTCTCGGCGAAGCGTCGCCAGCGGGGTTTGGCTCGCGTGGTCTGTCGTGGAATCGACGCATTTTGCCCTCGGCAAAACGCCTCGGAGTGCCGAATGAAGAGGGACGACGCTGCCCAAGATGCGCGGCTGTCGCAGGTAGATGTTGATCGCCTTTGGACAGGAGAGACCGGTGGTTTTCTGCAATGCGAAACCAAACCTGCCGGGATCCCAAGGCTGACCCCGATTCGCTGCGATTTGTCTGGTCGGGAGATAACCGGGCGGAGGGAGGCTTCCGGCCGATTAGCGGTCGATCAGTTACGGCTGCTTTAAGCGCGGGGTTTGGCGAGATTAGCTTCCGGTATTCGAGCATTGACTTTTTTGCCGCAACTAAAAACACTCGAGAACCACGCCCTCCGGTTTCCGTAGTAGCAGGAAGAGGGCGGCAGATTCCAGAGGCGTGTCCGACGTTCGGCAAGCCTCTGCACATGAGTACGACTCAACCACCCCGCTCCTATGAAATACAACACGCTGCTCGAGAGAAACAGAATGGAATCTATCCCACGCTCGCCCACATCTGGCGCGACGGTCTTGTTACCGCCCGGCCAACCTACCAAGAAGCTATCGTGATTGAGCATCGCCCCACCCCGCTCCCCGGCCGCCAGATTAGACCGAATTTTCCCGCCTTTAATTGCCAAATTATTCGGACTATACCTCGTTAGGTTTCGGGCGACACGGCGTCAGATCGGTCCACTGAAATGTATTGACTTGGCAGTGGCGGCTCACTATTTCAAGCCTAACGCAAAAAACAAAAGCGAGCATCCGGCGTTACCCGGTTCGGCGGCAATCCCTGAGGAGACCATTGTCCGCAGCGGTATAAATATGAGCATGGTCAACTCAGACATACGGGGGTTTCCCCGGAGGAAAATAGAAATGAAGAAATTAATGTTGGTGTTAATCGCGTCTGTCTGTTGCACGGCTTTCGCGATGAACGCGTCGGCTCAGCAAGCCGACCAGGCGACCGCCGATGCGGTAATTGCAATGGTAAAAGCGCAATGGGCGGCTGAGATTAAAGATCCGACAAATGTCGCCGAACAGATGAAGGACGCGTCGGACGACTACACCGAGTTCAACGGCGATTATGCCACGCGTCTCGACGGGAAAGCGATGAGTTCACGGCTGGCGGAGGCTGCAGGAAAAGCCTCTAGCAAGACAATCGCGGCGGAAATGGCCAATCCGAAAGTCCAGGTATACAACGGCAATGTTGCCATCCTGACTTACAACTATGTCGGCGTGACGCAGGACAAGGACGGAAAGACGGAACCGGCGCGCGCAAAGTCCACGCGCGTTTTTGTAAAAAAGGACAACAAATGGACGATGGTCCACGCCAACTTTGGGGCAGATCCGCCGCCAAAATAAAGACCTGGAAGAGACTGAGAAGAGGGGCCGTCAGAGAGAGCGCTCTGCGCTTTTGGCGGCTTCCTTCCTTGTACCCGAAGGAGCTGGCTCCCACGCACCACGAGAGGTGCCATGGACAATCTCTCGGGCCCGAAAAACAAAGATCGGGCTAACTGCATGAAGACCTACAATGCGATGCCGTCAACCACTGGCCGGCGTACGCCCAGGTTTCCCATAACTCAGACCTTTTCTCCCGCCGCCACGCGCGCTTTGATTCACTCGCGCGACTCGTTCAGCCTGCGGACTAGGGTCTATGTCAGGGCATGCCAGTCCCTTCCATTCGCCAGTGGTGGCTGATCTTGTTCCCGTTAGGCCGATAGCATACCGGTGAAAGGGCGAATTATACTACTATTGGCTTTGCTTGTTTCGCAGGTGTCGGCGCGGAACCCGGCAACAGGTCCTGTCCCGATTAAGGTGAATGGGGTTGAGCTTCATTTCGTAGCGCAGGGCAGTGCGGCGCCGCTGGTCTTTGTTCATGGCGGCTTGGACGATTACCGGATGTGGGGAGAGGAGATGGCACCGTTTTCGCGCCACTACAAGGTAATTGCCTATAGCCGCCGTTATAATTTCCCAAATCATAACTTCCCGTGCGTCCCGGATTACTCGGCGGCGGTCGATGCCGAAGATCTCGCGGCACTTATCATGAGACTAAAGCTGGGACCGGTGCATGTGGTCGCACATTCCTACGGCGGATACGCCGCGCTCTTCCTCGCGGCGCGGCATCCGGATTGGTCCGCTCACTTATGATTGCCGAGCCTGCCATCCTCTGCTGGGCTGCCGACCGTCCTTCGGGCCGGCGCCTGTTTGAGCTATTCATGCGCGAAATGTGGCAGCCGGTCAGCGAGGCTCTACGCCATTCCCAGGATACGCGTGCCTTGCGGCTCGCCCTCCAATTTCTGGACGGGCCCGGCGCATTCGAACATCTTCCCCGCGAAGCCCGCGTCGGGCTGCGAGCGAACCTGCCGGAATGGCATGCCCTGACCTCGTCGCGCGACGCGTTCCCGGCCTTGCCGCGAGGGCAGGTCAAACAGATTCAAGTGCCGGCTTTGCTTCTGACGAGTGAGCATGCGTTGCCCATATTTCGGGATATTGACGCTCAGCTGCAAGCGCTGCTGCCAAATGTGTCGGTGGTTACCATCCCAAAAGCGGGTCACGAAATTTGGGCTGCGAACGCTCCCGCCTGTCGGGATGCGACCCTGCGTTTTTTGCGAAAAGAAGATCCCGAATCATTTAGGTGAGCCCGCGACAGTCATCTGTCTAAGAGACATCTGCTTTCTTCCGGCCTACCCAAGCGACGATGAAGCTGACCACTGGCCGGCATACGATCCAGTTTTCCATGAGCTCAATCCGTCCATCCGCCGCCACGCGTGTCCTCGCTCGCGGCGGCTCCTCTTGTTCTCGTTAAGATGGGATGTCCCCCCGCTGCATTTCGCTGTTCATCGCTCCGGTGGTGTCCTTCGCTAGCGTGTCAATGGGTTAGTCATCCCGCTCTCGTTAGATGAAATCTAGCGGCATCGAATCTCTAGTAGGCTGGTTGGGGGCGGGCGCGGTTCTGATTGCCGTCGGACTATTCTTCTTTTTCGCAGGATGGCTGTTCCCATACTTGGGTGCGTCTCCGCTGCGCGAGCCGAAAAGCGGCACGTTGGTCGATCCGCAGATAGCGCTGGAGGGAGCGGCCATATTGATCATCACTGGCGGCGTGTTGGTGGCACGCGCGATCATTGGCAGGCTGAGAATGCGTGGCTCAGAGTAAATCCATCCCGCGGTTGGTCCCGGCGCGGCGGAAGCCTTCGCGAAGCAAGCACCATCTCCAGCGGGTCGCCCATGAAGGCGACATTTCTGTCAGATTTATAATTGAAATTCACGGCTTCGGCGTGCTTTAGCGCTTGCCAGCGACGGGATGTTTGCGGAGCATCCGGCCATGCTGAAAATCTTTGCCGCACTTCTGCTCACCTCCATTCCAGTCGCTCAATCGGTTGTGGCCCAACGGCTCGACGCAGAGGCGATCGGAGTGACCAGGCCGGTTCCCAGGAATACCGACATCAGCCAAAGCCGCGGGAACGAGGCGGAAACGGCGGTGGCTATCAGCCATACCAACCCGCGCCTGATTACGAGCGTCTCGAACCTGGAGGCGACCGGGCTTTTCCATAGCTGGAGTAGCGATGGCGGCACGACCTGGTCGCATGATGTGATCGCGACCGGCTCCGATTCGTTGACCGCGGCCTGCTGCGACGCGCAACTGGCCTCGGATGATTTCGGGAACATTTTCCTCACCTATCTCTCGTCCAGCATCGCGGTGAAGATGGCGATCTCGATCGACGGCGGCGCGACTTTCCAGCAGCTGACTTTCCTCAGCTCGCTGCCGGTGGGGGTCCCCTCGTTTCCGTTTAAGAGCCTGGCCAAGATCGGGCAGACGGTGAGCGGCGATCAGCCTTCCATCTCGACCGACTCGGGCAGTGTCTGGATTTCGTGGACGGCATCGGATGGCAGCATCCAGGCGAGCGGTGCGGCGGTGACTGGCCTCGGTCACGTCGGGGCCTTTACTGCGGCCCAGGGCATCCCGGGGTCAACGCGGTTTGGCGATTACGGCGACACGGCGGTCGGGCCTAACGGCGAGGTTTTTGTGACCTATCAGAACCCCACGGGTGGCGAAGGCCCGGCGACGATCTACGGCGCGCTTGATCCCGATGGCCTCGGGCCGGCGGGTTTTGGAACTCCGAAGGTGATCGAGACCACGAATGTGGGTGGGTTCGATTACATTCCCGCGCAATCCGGCCGCTCCATCGACGCGGAAGCGGGCCTGGCCTGGGATCGCACCGGCGGCGTGCATAATGGCCGGCTTTATCATATCTATGTCTCGGAGGAGCCGCAGGAGAGTAACAATACAGATATCCAGTGTCGCTATTCCGACGACAACGGCGCGACCTGGAGCACCGCGGTGCGAGTGAACGACGACACGGGCACGAACAGCCAGTTCAATCCTAAGATTCAGCTCGATCCCACGACGGGTAACATCGCGATCGCCTGGTATGACGCGCGGAACGACCTCGGCGATAACGGCCGCGGGGACACGAACGGTCGCCCTAACGACGATATCATGATCTATACCTCGGTGAGCAAGGACGGCGGAGTGACTTTCCAGCGCAACAAGCAGCTCTCCATGGGCACGTCGAATGACGACAAGGCTCAGAGTGGGGTCGATTACGGTGACTACAGCGGGTTTGCCTTTTATCGCGGCACGATGTTTTTCTCCGCCGCGGATAATTCGAACTCAACCGGCGATAATCCAGACGGGACGCTGTCTCATTTCGATCTCGTGGTCGCGCCGCTGACAGTTCGATAAGAGTTACCTCCGCAAGCCGACGGAACACAAAGAGGCGTTCCTTACGGGAGGATTGCGCTCACATTATGGCGTGAGCGGGCTCGGTGTTTTCCTTGCTTCGACCGAGGCGCTCTGATAGTCTTACAGAGAGTTAGAAGCGGGCGGGCTTCGCCTGGGAGCACTTTCGCTTTCTCAGCCAAACCAACCGATTCCCAGGGAGGGAGAATATTCCTATGAAAACTTCGCTGCCCGGCGCGACTCTTCGGACGCCCTTGTCTTCTTGCAAATGGCCTGCCTTGTTCTGTGCACTGAGCGTTATTCTAGGCTCTTCGCTTTGTTTCGCTGTGCCACTCGATCCTTGCGCGCAGATCGCTGAAGATGCTTCTCTCGCCTGCCAGGCGAGCGTAGAGCGGGATTACCAAATCGCGCTCGGCAAGTGCGACAACATCTCTGATCCAACCGCCCAGGCAAGTTGCGAACGGCAGGCCAGAACCGATCGCGCCGACGCCGTTCAAACCTGCCACGAGCAGGATAATTTGCGCAAAGGCACCTGCGCTCGCACCGGTCGTGGAACTTACGAACCAGTGATCGATCCCGCGAACTTTGTCACGACGATCGATAACCCGTTCTTCCCGTTGCCGCCCGGCACCACCTTTGTTTATGAAGGTCAGACCTCGGAAGGTTTCGAGCGCGTCGAGTTCGCGGTCACGCACAATACCAAAGTCATCCTCGACGTGACTTGCGAGGAGGTGCATGACAGTCGTTTTCTCGACGGTGTCCTGACCGAGGACACGCGGGATTGGTTTGCCCAGGACAAAACGGGCAACGTCTGGTATTTCGGCGAAAATACCGCGGTGCTCGAGAATGGACTGCCGGTAGATTTCCGGATCCTGGACCGCCGGGGTTGACGGAGCAAAGCCCGGCTTTGTCATGGAAGCGCATCCGGCGGTAGGCGACTTTTACCGGCAGGAATTCTTCCTCGGCGAGGCCGAAGACGAAGCCGAGGTGAAGACGTTGGAAGCGAAGGTGACTGTTCCTTACGGCGCTTTTGAGCATTGTCTGAAGACCAAGGAGAGCTCGCCGCTCGCGCCGGGCGACCTGGAATGGAAATTCTACGCGGCTGGCAACCTGCTGACGGTAGACAAGCAGACGGGCGAAACGTCCGCCCTCGTCCAGATTATCACCGAGAGCGCGCCGCAGCGGACTGATCGTTAGGTCCGGACTCCTGCGCTCGCCCGCTCCGTCGCGAGACTTTCGGCATTTCACCGGCCAGATTGCGAGCCGAGCGCCGTTTCATAGGTTGAGGCATGCGCATCGACAAGTTCACGCAAAAAATGCAGGAAGCGGTGCAGTCTTCGCAGGATCTCGCCGCCGAGGCCGGCCAGCAGGAGATCACCAACGAGCATTTCCTCTCCGTCCTGCTCGACCAGGCGGACGGCATCACCCGCCCGCTCCTGGAAAAAATGGGCGTAGAGGTGGGGACGTTGCAGGAGCGATTGCGGGCGGCGCTGCAGAAACTGCCGCGCGTGAGCGGCACGAATGTCGACCAGCGCCTCGGGAACGATCTCCGCAGCGTGCTCGACGGGGCGGAAAAGGAGATGGCGAAGCTGAAGGACGAATTCGTCAGCGCGGAGCATTACCTGCTTGCCCTAACGAACGCGAACGTACCGGCGGCGCGTGCTTTGCAGGAGCTCGGCGTGACCCGCGACAAGCTGATGCAGGCGCTGCAGCAGGTGCGCGGTTCGCAGCGGGTGACGGATCAGAATCCAGAAGGGAAATACCAGACGCTCGAGAAGTACGGACAGGATCTGACGCAGCGAGCGCGCCAGGGAAAGATCGATCCCGTGATCGGCCGCGATAACGAAATCCGGCGCGTCATGCAGGTGCTCTCGCGGCGGACGAAAAATAATCCGGTGCTGATCGGAGAGCCGGGCGTGGGCAAGACGGCGATCGTGGAAGGCCTGGCGCGGCGGATTATTTCCGGTGACGTGCCGGAGTCGCTGAAAAACAAGCGGCTCATCGCGATGGATATCGGCGCGATGGTGGCGGGCGCGAAGTTCCGCGGGGAATTCGAAGACCGGCTGAAGGCGTTCCTCAAGGAAGTGACCGATTCGCAGGGGCAGGTGATTCTTTTCATCGATGAGCTGCACACCATCGTCGGCGCCGGCGCGGCGGAAGGCTCGGTCGATGCTTCGAATTTGCTCAAGCCACAATTGGCGCGCGGCGAATTGCGCACGATCGGCGCGACGACGCTGAA
This sequence comes from Chthoniobacterales bacterium, assembly GCA_038198475.1. GTDB lineage: Bacteria > Verrucomicrobiota > Verrucomicrobiia > Chthoniobacterales > UBA10450 > Palsa-1392. The sequence goes on from JBBPZW010000163.1 coordinate 29,326, forward strand.
CGAGTACCGCAAATATATCGAGAAGGACGCCGCGCTGGAGCGGCGTTTCCAGCCGGTGCTGGTGGATGAGCCGACGGTGGAGGACACGATCGCGATCCTGCGCGGATTGAAGGAACGCTACGAAGTGCATCACGGAGTGCGGATCCGCGATGCGGCGCTGGTCGCGGCGGCGGTCCTTTCGCATCGCTATATCAGCGATCGGTTTCTGCCCGACAAGGCGGTCGACCTCGTCGACGAGGCAGCTTCGCGCCTGAAGATCGAGCTCGATTCGATGCCAACCGAAATCGACGTCATCGAACGCGAAGTCATGCAGCTGGAGATGGAACGCCAGGCGTTGAAGAAGGAAAAGGATCCCGCGAGCCAAGAGCGCCTAACGAAGCTGGAAAAAGAGCTGGCGAGCCTGAAGGAAAAGTCGGGCGGAATGAAGGCCGAGTGGCAAAAAGAGAAATCCGAGATCGACGCCCAGGCGAAAGTGAAGGAGGAACTCGACACCGCGCGCACCGAACTCGAACGCGCGCAGCGCCGCGGGGAACTGGGGAAAGCGAGCGAACTCCAATACGGCCGCATTCCCGAGCTGGAAAAAAAGCTCGCAGTCCTCGAAGGGCAGGAACGCGGCACGCCCACCGCGCAACCTTCCGACGCCGCCACGGTAGCTGCGCCGCCCTCGGCGCAGGAAGTGCCGGCGGCGCCTCCGCCGCAATTTCCCATTATAGACTTCGATCCCTCCGCCTCCATCGGGAACCTTCGCGGCACCCACCTCCCTCATTGGCGTCAGGATGGCGTGACCTATTTCGTGACTTGGCGAACAGCGGACTCGATTCCCCAGGGACGTGTCGAACAATGTCTAAAGGAGCGCGCCGCATGGCTGCAATCCCATCCCGAACCATGGGATCACGCCACCGAACAAGAATACTTTAGTCTTTTCCCTGACCGTTGGGAAAAGTGGCTCGATGAATGTCATGGCGGATGTGTTCTTGCCCAACCGGAACTGCGCCAAATCGTCGAAGACACACTGACGCACAACGACGGGAAAAAATATCGGCTCGAAGATTTCATCGTGATGCCGAATCATGTCCATGTGCTTGTGACTCCGTTAGGCGAACACACCCTTTCCGACGCGACGCAGGAATGGAAATCGATCTCAGCCCGCCGAATTAATCAGGCACTGGGACGTCGAGGTGATTTTTGGCAGAAAGAGAGCTTCGATCACATCGTCCGCAATGCCGAGAACCTGGAGAGGTTTTCCGCGTATATCCGGCGGAATCCTCTCGCTCTGCCGCCGCGCTTCCGCGGAGCGCGCGCATTTTCACAGCGCGGCGAGGGCGCCGCAGCCACCTCCGGCGACGAGGGCGTCGCCGCCACGCCGCGCCGTCTCCTCCGCGAAGAAGTGACCGAGGAAGACATCGCCGAAGTGGTCTCGAGCTGGACGCACATTCCGGTTTCGCGTTTGCAGGAAGGCGAACGCCAGAAGCTGGTAAAAATGGAAGAGCGCCTTATGAATCGCGTCATCGGGCAACACGAAGCGATCGTTGCGGTCTCGAATGCCGTTAGGCGGGCACGCGCCGGCTTGGGCGACGAGAATCGCCCAATCGGTTCCTTCATTTTCCTCGGCCCGACCGGCGTCGGCAAAACCGAGCTCTCGCGCGCGCTGGCCGAGTTCTTGTTCGACGACGAGAACGCCATGATCCGCATCGACATGAGCGAATACATGGAGAAACACACCGTCGCGCGGTTGATCGGCGCGCCGCCGGGCTACGTCGGATACGAGGAGGGCGGGCAGCTTTCCGAAGCCGTTAGGCGGAAGCCGTATTCCGTCATTCTCTTCGACGAAATCGAAAAGGCACACAGCGACGTCTTCAACGTCCTGCTCCAGGTGCTGGACGACGGCCGCATCACCGATGGCCAGGGACGCACCGTCGATTTCAAGAACACGGTCATCATCATGACCTCGAACATCGGCTCGCAATTCATCACCGATGAGACGTCGAGCGAAGCGCGCTCGCGGCTCGTGATGGACGCGCTCCGGCAACATTTCCGCCCGGAGTTCATCAATCGCGTGGACGAGATCATCATCTTCGATCGGCTGACGGACGAAGACTTGACGAAGATCGTCGAGATCCAGCTGCACCGCCTAACGAAACGTCTTGAAAGCCAGAAGATCACTCTTCAGCTGACCGACGCCGCGAAAGAGCTGGTCGCCCACGCGGGCTACGATCCGGTTTACGGCGCCCGCCCGCTAAAGCGCGCGATCCAGAAACAGATCCTCGATCCGCTCAGCCTCCAGATCCTCGAAGGAAGATTCCACGAGGGTCAGACGATCAAGGTCGACCAACGCGACGGGAAACTCGTCTTTGTTTCCGAGTAAAGGAGCGCGCCTTTCACCGCAGAGGATCTCGCAGCCATCCGCCGGTTCGGCCAACCGGGCTGGCTAGTCGAAGCAACGACGATGCACGACACTTTTGCCGGTCCGGCGCAGGCGGCGTTGCCAGACATCCCCTATCTCACACCCGCCCGCCTTCATCCAGCTCCACCCGACTGGTCGGATCAAATTGAAATCCTGAGAATCGACGGGCTGCGCAAGATCGACGAACACGCCTTCTTTCACCGCGCTTCACACACCCTGATCCTCGCAGATGTCCTGTTCCATTTTCCCCCGGAGACATGCGGCTGGGCGCGCTTCTTTGTGCAAAAGGTCATGCGCCTGCCTCGACTGTTTGGGATCAGCCTCTTCTTTCGCCTCGCGATCCGCGACAAGGAGCGCTTCGCGCGCTCGATGCGGGACCTTTTGAAATGGGATTTCCGACAGATCGTGGTCGCTCATGGCGAACCAATTACGGTCGACGCCAGGGCGGTCTTCGTGCGGGCGCTGCGCGAGCGCGGCTTTCTCCTCAAACCTTGAAATCGAATTCGTCCGTGCGACCGATGGCGATGACAAAGGCCACTCCCACCTTTTGGCGACGGCACTTCTCGCCGCCAGCCCGGCTTTCGCGGGCGACAAAACCTGCTGCGCCAACGCCGCAGGCAAGATGGCGAGATCCAGCTGCATCGCCTAACGAAACGTCTTGAAATTCAGAAGATCACTCTTCAGCTGACCGACGCCGCGAAAGAGCTCGTCGCCTACGCGGGCTACGATCCGGTTTACGGTGCCCGCCCGCTAAAGCGCGCGATCCAGAAACAGATCCTCGATCCGCTTAGCCTCCAGATTCTCGAAGGAAAATTCGACGAGGGCAAGATGATCGCGGTCGGCGCGCGCGACGGAAAACTGACATTCGAGGCCGAATAGTAGTTCACCCGCGCAATGATCTCTTCGGGTCGGCGTCGTTTATTCTTCAGGCAGAGTTGAGCGGCGCTCTCGCGCCGCCAACTCTCATAGCAAATGGATCAGTTTTCAGGGAGCATTCCAGCGGCAGAGGAACCTCTCATTGGAACTACGCCCTACTGATTTTGAGGGGATCCTTCGCGCTCGCTCATGATGACGGGAAAGAACTTGAGCGATAGCAAAAGAAAAAACCCGGCGGCTTGGGAAAGCCGTCGGGTTTTCAGGGAGAGAAGGAAAAGTTTGGTCTTTGGCTGTCGAATTACGAAACGGCCGCGCTGCGTTTTCTGCGAGCGAGCAGTACCAGCGCCCCTGCGCCGGACAGCATAAACGCCCAGGTGGAAGGTTCCGGCACGGCTTCGCCTGCGATGTCGGACTGGATGAAGGCGGTGAAACCGGCTTGGGTCGCAGCGGTCGTGAAAAAAGTGTTCCCAATAGGCTGGAGGCCGCCAGTTTCGAAATCAAAGGTCACGGTCTGAAGCTGAGTGGGAAGGCCGAAGGACCCGATATTAAGGCCAACTTCATTGTCCGAAAGAAGGCCAAAGCCTATGAGACTCGGGTCACCAACCAAGTTCGCGGTAATCCCAAATACATCGCTGACCTTGTCGCTCGGGCCCAAAAGAGCAGCCAAAGCAGCGTTCAGGTCCATAAAAAGACCGCCAGGACCGATGGTTGTAGGAAGAATGCCACCAGGACTGCCGGGTTCGAGATATACTGTTACTCCCGCCGTCAGGTTGAATAGTGGAAGTGGCACGCCGCCAGGACCGGGGACGGTCGTCGTGCCCAAAATAAACGCGAACGGTTCCGTCCCGCCCTCTGGGACAACCACAGAATTGTTGTTGATGGATCCGTCAGGATTGAGGATTAGGATTTGGTCCGACACCGCCTGCGCCTGCACCGAACCAGCAGTCCCGATTACAAATACGGCGAGCGTCAGCGCAACCGCCGTGAGATAATGCTTTGTTGTTTTCATGTTCTTGTTTTTGTTTTTGTTTCTGATTTATATCACGCACTCTGCGTAGAACACGTTGTATGAGCACCGCACTCTTTTGTCGAGAACTATTTTCAACTATTTTTTGAGGTGTGGTCTGGCATTCAAAGGCGGACGATTTGTGTGCGACAAAAGCGGACGTCGATTTCTGGAGCCGGTGGCCTGCCCGCGAAGTTTGATCCACCCCGTTATGAGAGATTTGGTTCAATTTTCGGTTTGATGTTGGGCGCTGTCTTGCGGCGGAGTGGAACGGAGCGGAATTCTTTTGGCGTCTGTTAATCCAGTGCCGCATGGGGCCGATGATTTAGTGGCCGAGAATGGCACGCTCTGACTGACACCAGTGGCCTGCAGTAGATTGGGAAACTGGCATTCACGACAACCTGATGGCCTCATGCCGGTTGAACGATGAGGCAATGAGGGTGTCTATTGGGGGCACTATGAACAAACTCGTTACCCTGACACTCGCCGCCGCCTTTGCGGTCACGGCATCATCTTCCTTCGCGGCCGACAAAGCCGTCATCAAAACCTGCTGCGCGAACGCCTCCGGCAAAATGGAATGCTCGGCTATTTATGCCAAGATGAAGCTGGCACCGGAGCAAAAGACAAAGCTCGATGCCTTTCAGGAGCGCTGTGAGAAGGATGGCTGCACCGAAGGCAGCATGAAAAAATTTCTCGCCGAGGCGAAGGGCGTTCTTTCTCCTGAGCAATACAGCCAGCTCAAGGCTGAGTGCAGCAAGATGGAGAAGCAGGAAGCGAAGTCCGACAGCTAGGAACTAGCTAAGCCAGCGCGCGAGCTGGCGCTCAATCGCGGGCGTCAGTTCGACGCGGCACGGTTCTCCGGCTTCGATCCGGACGGTGCTGCCGTTCTCGCGCGTCAGCATCAGAGTCACTGGCTGTGCGCCTGGAGAGGAGGCGAGAATCTCGCGCACTGTGCGCAATTCGTCAGCCGCGATCCCGGCAGCGAAGCGCAACGTGATCGGTTTCTCCTCCCGGACTCGCGGCGCGTTGTGGCCGTTTTCGACGCCATTTCCGTTGCCGTCCATTTCATCAGGCGACTCCGGGACCTCGGGTTTAAGCAGTTTCACTTTCTGCGCGGTGGCGCGCACGGAATCGTCGCGCTTGTCGATCGTGCCGCGGATCGCGATCACCTTGCCGGGCTCGAGCAGACTCGCGATCGGGACGTAGGTTTCATTCCAAAGCACGACCTCAAGCGTGCCAGTCAGGTCCTCGACAAAGACGACGCCAAACGGTTTGCCCTCCTTCTTGGTAAACTTGCGGTCGACCTGCGCGATCGCGCCGGCGATGGTGAAGGTCGCGCGATCGTCCATTTCGCCTAACGACGTGATGGCCTGATATTTTCCGGAGGCAAAAAGATGCGCGTATGGGTCGAGCGGGTGCCCGGTGACATAGAACCCCAGCAGTTCCTTCTCGTAGGATAATTTCTCGCGCTCGGTCCAGGCGACAAATTCATGGCTCCGGCGGGCGATCGGTGCGGTCGGCAAATCGCCGAAGAGCGAGACCTGCCCGGAGGCGCGGTCGCGATGAGAGGAAGCCGCGGAGGCGAGCGTTTCCTCGATGCAGGCGAAAAGTTCGGCCCGATCGCGTCCGAGAAAATCGAAAGCGCCGGCCTTGACCAGGCTCTCGATAATTTTTCGATTCGCGATCCGCGAATCGACCCGGCTGCAAAAATCCTCGAGCGACGTGAAGTCCCCTCCCCGTTCTCGCTCCGCGATCGCCGACGCCATCGCGCCTTCGCCGACGTTCTTGATCGCGGCCAGCCCGTAGCGGATGGCGTTCAATGTGGGAGCGGCCTTTATGCCGCGATCTTCGGCGCGGTCGATATCGGTGGTAGCTCCTTCGGGGCGCAAAGGCCCCTCCCACGTTGGGGAAACTTCCGGCGTAAACTTCAAGCTGCTCCGGTTCATGTCCGGCGGCAGAATCGGAATCCCCATCCGCTTGCACTCGCCGACGAAGACCGCGATTTTATCTGTGTTGTTGATCTCGTTACTCAACAACCCGGCCATGAATTCGACCGGGTAATTCGCCTTCAGGTAGGCGGTCTGGTAGCTGATCACGCCATAGGCCGCGCTGTGGCTTTTGTTAAAGCCATAGCCGGCAAATTTCTCGAGCAAATCGAAGATCTTGTTCGCCTTCTTCTCCGGGATCTTGTTCGTCCGCTCACAACCTTCGATGAAGTTGGCTCGCTCCTTCGCCATCTTCTCCTTGTCCTTCTTGCCCATCGCGCGCCGCAGAAGGTCGGACTGGCCTAACGAGTAGCCCGCGAGCCGGTTGGCCGCCGCCATCACTTGTTCCTGGTAAATCATGACGCCATAAGTTTCGGA
>JBBPZW010000164.1:0-13214 GCA_038198475.1 Chthoniobacterales bacterium
CGTTTGCTCGGAACCGACGGCACGGCATGGTCCCCCGTGCTGTAGTGCGAGGTGGAATTAAAGAGCGTCAGCCGGGCATGGGCCGCGTCCTTGAAGTCCACGATATTCAAGGCCGCCGGACTCTGGTCGAGGTTATCGCGATACCGCCGCGGATCGAACCCAAGGAGCGAGCTAAGCAGGAGCCGGATCGTCGCCTTGTGCGAGACGATCGCCACCGTCCCGCCGCGATGCGTCCGCACGATCTCGAGCAACACCGGGAGCGCGCGCGCCGTCACCGCGAGACCGCTTTCCCCGCCCTCGGGCGCAAAGGTGTAGGGGTCCTCCTCCCAGGCCGCCGCCTCCTCGGGATATTTCCGGTCCACTTCCTGCCGGGTCATCTGTTCCCAGTGTCCGTGCGAGATCTCCCGCAACCCATCGCGCTTGATCACCTCCAGCCCGTGCGGCTCCGCGATGATGCCTGCCGTCTCCACCGTGCGGCCGAGCGGCGAAGCGTAAACCGCCGTCACCTTTTCCGTGCTCAGACGTTTCGCCAGACTGCGCGCCTGGCCGCGGCCTTCATCGGAAAGCTCCACATCGGTCGCCCCGGCGAAACGATCCTCCGCCGTCAAAACCGTCGCCCCGTGCCGGATTAAGAAAATGCGTGTGCTCATAGCGCCTATCTAAACCGGAGTCGGGCTTGAAAGAAATCGCGATCTTCTTCCGCGGGCGCGCATGTTGTTTATCTGCCGCGGTTGCGATGCCTGAGTGAGCGCGCTACCGGTTTTCGATTTTACGAGAGAAATGTCCGCACTGTTGATCGATCCGTCTGCGGTCACGTCCTGGCGGAAATTTGACGCCGTGACTGCCTGGCCGGACTGCGATTTGGTCTGGCCGATGTCGGCGGAATTGACGGTCCCGTCCGCGGTCGTGTCGCCTACCAGCACTCCCATGGCAACAAATGTGTCGCCCGTTTTGGTGCCTTCGGTCACGCCGGTGAGGGTAATGACCAGCCACTGTGTATTCGCGGCTCCGGTCAGGTTGATCGTGACCGCCGCACCGTTAACCGCGAAGGTGCTGACACTGCCGAGGCCGGAAGTGACGCTCGCTCCGCCAACCGTGACGTTGCCGGCGAAGGTCATGATTACCTGATAAACGCCAGAGCCTCCGCCCGAGCGGCACTCGAGGCCGGGAACGCCCGTGGTTGGCAGGTTGAGATCGAACGCTCCGGCCGATCCGTGAATCTTGCGCGAGACCGCCGACACCGCCTCGGGAACGCCGATCGTGTTTCGGATAAAAGCGAGATTCACGGAAATCCGGGAAGCGTAAAAGGAACCAGGACCGGTCGCGGGAGAATTGTCCGAGTAATAGAAACCGTTCTGATCGAAGAGGTCGGCATCGAACAAATTTGGATCGGTCGGTGAGGTTTTGTAGGGCCCGTCGATCGCGTAGTTGATGCCGGCCAGTTTCCAAATGTTGTCCGCCGGATCCTGGATGAAAACGGCGCCAGCAGAATCATACTGCGAGAGATCGCACTCCGTGCTGTTGAGACCGTGGTTGAATTCCGCGCCTAACAATTGGCCTACGCCTGGTCCGCCATCCAGCGTCGAGCTGGCGGTGTTCGTCCCCCAACGCTGCACGAAATCGATATCGCCAAAGAGCCAGCCATGCAGGAACCCGCCGGCATCGGTCACGGGCGCGCCCCGTTGCCGGCCGCGTCCGAAAACGACGAGGTCCTTTCCGATCTCGTTAGGCGCGGTATCGAGCGGGGCGATCAAGTTTGCTGAAAACGTCCCGCTGATTTTCCAGATGCGCAGATCGCTGTTCGGGTCGTCGAAGACGGCCACGGTCGTGTAAGTGACCGCGTTCAGGATGAACTGCTGGCCGATCGTGCCGCCGATATGTTCCGCGGTGATGAAATATTGCGACGCAATCGGCGTTCCCAAAAAACTTCCCCATGTTCCCTGGTACTGCCAGCCACTCCCGCTCAGGGTTCCACCGGGCGCGGTCGTGTTGAAGTTTGGGTCGGCAGTTGAATCAAAGATGACGCCGTGAGCGTTCGCAGCAAAGAGACAAGCCAGGAGTGCCGCGAGCGATCGGAAATTCTTTTTCATGGCTTTCGTAAATCCCCCTGTGGCGCGGAGGTCGGCGGTTCGGTCTGGAGCGGCGAGACTTCCTCGCCTCGCCGCGTAGCGATGATGAGCGTCGATTGCCGACGGCTCCAGCGATAGCCGATCCCGAAGCTGAGCGGCGCCGGATTGCTCTGTTGGTAGAGACCTAACAATTGCGGTTGGTAGTATTGCTTGAAGAGATCGATCGGCCCGGCGTAGCTGCCGAAGAAACGGAGCATCCATTTCGACTGGTCGAAAGCCGCGATCGGGACGCCGGAATCGTCCTGCACAATGGCTTTACTGTGCTCGAGAAGGAAATCGCGCACGCGGGTGAAGCCGTTCTCAAACATCAGGTAGGAGGCCGACTTGAGAAGGCTCGCGCCGGTTCTCTGTGCCTCACAAAATTTCAGAAAACCGGGCTGCGCGCGGATGCCTTCGTTCGAAAGATCGGTCGTGAAATAATAAAGGGTCTGCCCCGCGCCGCCGGGCGCGCTTGAGAAGGTGACCTTGACTCCCGGCGTCAGGCTCTTCGAATTTTCGTTAGGCGAAGCCGGGTGCGGCTGGCCGCTCTTGTCGAGCGTGATGAAACTGATGTCGGTAATCGTTTTCCCGGCCCGGGCCAGAAAGACGTAGAAAATCGGAAGCGTCCCTTGGAGCTGCTCATTTTGCAGGTCGCTCTTCATGTCCTGGGTGATGAAAAACGAAAAACTAAGCACGTTGTTGAGCGATTTTTGCAGGTTTTGCAGGACGGGCGCGAGCGCCGGGACGCCGAAACGGAGAACCTCTGGGAGCGGCCCGATCGGTTCCGTGCCGGCGAGAATATAGGTGCCGGCGTTTGGGAAAAATTGGTTGGCATAGAGAAAATCCGGCCCGCTGAACATGTAGAAGACAACCGGCAGTGGTTGAGTCGCGTCGGGCAGGTAATTGACCTCCCAGTTGCGGATGCCGGTGAACTGGCGCGCGGCCAATTTCGCCCAGGCCTCATCGAAAAAAGCGGCGTGCTGCTGCCAGGCGGGATCGAGCGTGAGGGCGGCGAGCGGCGAGCCCGCCGAAACCGGCAGCCCGGCGAGAAAATGCGCGGTGTCGTTGACCGAGGCCGGACCGGCCGGGACGCTTGCTGTGCTGGCGGGAGGTGGCACCGCCGGCGGTTGGGTCGCAGGAATCTGCGCCGGCGGCGGGACGTTAGGCGCGACCTGTGGCGCGGGGGTGGTTGTCGGTTCGACGGGAAGGGCGCGGCGAATCTCCTGCCCAAGTGCCCCGGAGGAGCCGGCACAAAGGAGAACGACAAAGATTAGCCTAACGAGAAGCGTGGAAGATTTCACCATGTGGTTTGCCCCTGAGCGCGATCCCTTAACGGGACGCGCCAGACGCGACGGTGCGGTCTGCTCCGCGCGCGACCCGCTGACGCAAACTCACGACTTCTGAAAACATGCGCAAGCTGTCGCGCACGATATGGACCTTGCTCCCCTCGTGATGATTCCAGCGGACCGGCACTTCGAGCATGCGCAGGCCGGCGCGGCGGGCAAGGAAGAGCAATTCGACGTCGAAACCGAATCCATCGATCTGCGCCTCCTCGATAATCGGACGCGCCGCCTCCATCCGGAAGGCCTTGAAGCCGCATTGTGTGTCGGAGAACGGCAAACCGGTCGTCAAGCGGACGAGGCCGTTGAAAACCTTGCCGCCCTGCTCGCGCCGCCACGGCTGCCGGCTGCCGATCAGGCTGCGATCGAGGGCGCGCGAGCCGAAGACGATGTCGTAAATTCCGGATTTGATCGGCTCGACGATTTTGGGAAGTTCCGTGATCGGAGTCGAAAGATCGGCATCGGAAAAAAGTGCGATCGGGGCCTCGGCGGCGAGCAGGCCGGCCCGGACGGCGTGGCCTTTGCCGCGATTCTCGGCAAAGCGCAAAACGCGCGCTGGAACATCGGGGTGATGAGCAAAAAATTCTTCCGCGACCCGCGCCGTGTCGTCGCTTGAACCATCGTCGACCACGATCAATTGCGCGGACGGGCGGTAATTCTCGAGGTAACTGAGAAGGGCGCGCAGGTTATCGGCCAGACGCCGGGCTTCATTGTAAGCCGGGACAATGACGGCGAGAGGTGAAATGCTCATGCCTAACGAGTGCCTAACCAATTGCTCCGAAGGCCAGGCCCAGGCCGTAGGTTACGACCGCCTCGATAATTCCGACAACCGTCATTTCCATCCCGGAAGCCCACCAGGAGCGGATCGTAATGAGAGACTTGACCGCGCCGACGGCGAAATGCGCGAGGATGCTGACGATGAAGGCTGCGATCACGGCCGGGAATCCGCTCATGAAAAAGAACGGAATGATCGGAATAAAGGCGCCGACCGCGGTCGAGAGCGCGGCGGAAAAGGCGGAGGTCCATTGATTGGGGAAGTGATGCTGGGATAAACCGAGTTCGCTCTGCGCCATCGCCTGGACCATCTGCTCAGGGCTCTCGGCCAGCCGTTCGGCCATGCGTTGCGCCTCCTCGGGCGAGAAACCCTGGAGTTGATAGAAGAGCGCCATCTCCTCGATTTCTTCTTCGGGATTTTCATCGACCTCGGCTTTCTCGCGCGCGATTTCGGCGTCGTAGATTTCGCGCTCGCTCTTGTTCGCAAGATAGGCGCCGGCGCCCATCGAAAGGGCGGAAGCCATCATGCCAGCGAGACCGGCAATGAGAATGACATGCTGCTGGTTATTGGTCGCCCCGGCGACGCCGGAGACGATGCCGAAGACCGCACCGAGGCCGTCGTTCACGCCGTAAATCGCGTCGCCTACCCAGCCGCCGCCGCGGCCGTGCCAGCGTTCGCGTTTTAAGATCGAGTCGAGCAAGCCTTTCGGGCCTAACGACATCGGAGTGGGGCCGCTCATCGAGTTGAGGACCCGGGAATGGGCTTTTTCCTCGAGTGCGGTCTGGCGCAAAAATTCCTGCTCTTCGTCGTTCGCTCCGAGGCCGGCGGCGCGTTGCGCCTGGTAGCGTTCCTTGTCGCGATCTTCCGCCGCTTCCATCCGGCGGATCGCAACGTCGGCGCCGGCGGCGCGGTTCCACCAGCGATTCAGTTTCCGCCGCAAGTCGTTTTTCAGAACCGGCGTCGCGGCGCCGAGATCCTGCAACTTGCTTTCCCAGCGCTGCGCGTGGCGTTCTTCTGCCTCCGCCATCCGGAGCAAAATACCGCGGCGTTTTTCGTCGGCCTCGTTCGCCGCGAGGTCGCGATAAACCAACGCTGTTTCCCGTTCCGCGCGCCAGTTGGCCTGGAGGGCGGCGACCGTTTTGGCGTCTTCCGGCTTCATTTCCCTCCCGCTCTATTAGCTGCTTCCGCTTCGTTTGTGCAACTGCGGCCGCGAGAGGAGCGGCATTTTTTCTTTCGCCTGCTGGGCGGTGATGACAAGCGCGACCGACCCGATGATGACCGCCGCCGCCACGGCCGTACGCAGGGACAAGGTTTCAGCGGCGAAAAAAGCGCCGAGTAAGACGGCCACCACCGGGTTGACGTAAGCGTAGGTCGCTACCTTGGAAGGATCGCAATGTCGCAGCAAAAAGATGTAGGAAGTATAACCCACGATCGCGCCGATGAGCACCAGATAGGCAAACGCGCCTAACGATACCGCGGTCACCTGGCTGAAATGAAAATTGCGCGCTTCGCCATGGGCGAGGCCGGCCAGGATCATCAGTCCGCCACCGCAGAGCATCGTCTGGGCAGAGGAGAGGAAAGGTGAACTGGAGTTGCGCGCCCGGCGCGAATAGAGCGAACCGATCGACCAGAGGAGCGAGCCGAAAAGCAGGATCAACATCCCCAGACCGGCATGCTGCGAACCGGCCGTCGGCGGCGCGGTAATGGCTGGACCAACCAGAATCCCAACGCCGGCGAAACCGCCGGCCAATCCGAGCATAACCAGCGGCCGTGGACGAGGCGCGGAGCCGGTCAGCCAGGCCAGGATCGCGATGTAAATCGGCACGGTTGCGACGAGGAGCGAAGCGAGGCCGGATGGAACCCATTGCTCGGCGACGGTCACGCCGCCATTGCCGAAAAAAAGCAGGCAGGCGCCGACAATAAAAGCGCTCCGCCACTCCGCGAGCGACGACTTCGGCGCACCCTGCCAGAGCGCGATCACATACATGATGACGCCCGCGAGGAAAAAGCGGGTGCCGGCCATGAGCAGCGGCGGAATCGACTCGATCGCGAGCAGGATGCCGAGATAGGTCGACCCCCAGATGAGATAGAGCGCCGCAAAGGCAGCGATGATCAGGAGCTTGCGTGGGGCGGGCGGCCGGCCGCTCACGAGAAGCGGTCTTCCGTCCACGGATCAGCCGTGTTGCTGTAGCCGCGCACTTCCCAGAACCCGAGCTTGTCTTCAACCGCGAACTCAATCGTCTTGACGAACTTCGCGCCCTTCCAGGCGTAGAGCTTCGGGATGATGATCCGGGCCGGCCCGCCGTGCTCGCGCGTGACGGGTTTGCCGTCGAATTTGGTTGCGATCAGGACGTCGTCGTCGAGACAATCGGAGAGGCGGACGTTAGTCGAATACCCGTCGTAACTGGTGAAAAGAACATGCTGCACCTCCGGTTTTGGCCTAACGAGATCGACGAGAGTGAAGAACGCGACCCCGCTCCAGCGACAGTCGAACTTGCTCCAGGTCGTGACGCAGTGGAAATCGCTCACATCCTCGAACTGCGGAAGAGCGTTGAATTCTGCCCAGGTAAAAGTCTGCGGATTTTCGACGAGGCCGCCGACCTCGAGACGCCATTCGCCTAACGAAATATCGGGGCGCACTCCGAGGTCGAGGACCGGGAATCCCGGCGTGAGATGCTGCCCGGGCGGGAGCCGGCTCGCGGAGCGGACGGCTGGTTTCGCTTTCCCGCTCATCTTGCGGGCCCAGCGCTCCTTCCGCTCGGTCAGGCTGGAATTTGAGGCCGCCATGACGTTCGTTAGGCGGAGATTCGCTTGCCGCGACAGGAGATCAACGCTCGACCTCGGGCCGGGTCTTGATCAAGCGGATGGCGTCCCGCAATTCCGCCGCGCGCTCGTAGCGTTCGCCTTGGATGGCGCGTTCCATTTCCCGCTCCATCACTTCCAACTTGCTCAGCGGTCGCCGGGCCCGCACTTCCTCGAGCCATTCCTCGAGAAAAGCGATCTCCGAGCTCTTCGCTTCCAGCTCGGGAAAAGCGGAATGCTGCAAAAATTCCGCGATCCGGTCGCGGCCCTTCTCGATTTCGCGAATCGCGTCGCCGAACTGCCCATCAGCGAGCAAAATCGAGACACCGGCGCGCGTATTCATCATCAGGACGTAGGGGCGAAATTGCTGAAAGCTCCACACTAGATCCTCCCGCTCGCTGTGTTCGTCGACAAAAGTGAAAAGATCGAGGTTGCGCTGGGTATCGCGGATGACGCCTTCGAATTCTTCGATTTGAAAGAGACTCAGGTAGCGGTGGTAGTATTGAATGCCTTCCTGCTGCAATTCGCCGCACTGCTCAGGCGTGATCTCGTATTCTTCGCCTCGCTCGGCCGCGCGCACGGCCCGGCGCTGGTGATAAACGAGGTAGGACTCGCAATTGTGCGGCCGCTGACCGTCGGGACGTCCCTCCATCTCCATCTGGAGAAGGCCGAGATCGATCCGGAGCTGCAATTTTTCCCGGCCGTCGAGGCCCGGAACTTTCCGGACCTTGATCGCGCCAGATTCATGCGGCCAGTCTTTCAGGAGGCTGTTCAAGTCGAGGCTCATGGCAAGAAACAATCGAGTCGGGGGTTGCTTTGTCAACGCAGGCAGAAGGGTAGCGCAAGCTTCCAGCTTGCAGAGAGGGAGCAAGCTGGAAGCTTGCGCTACCATGGAAGCCGAGATCGACGCGTTCATTCGCTTCCTCGCGGTGGAGCGCGGTCTTTCGGAAAATTACCAGCTCTCCACCCAGCGTTCGTTAGGCGAATTTGCCGCCTGGTGCGCGGCGCGGAAAGAGATCACGAAGGCCTCTCAGGTCGGGCTGCCCTTGATCAGTGAATATCTTGCGGAGCGAAAACGGGGCGGACTCTCGGCCTCGTCGATCAAGCTGATCGTGGTCGCGCTCAAGATCTTTTTCCGGTTCGGAACCGGCCAGGGATTCGTGGGGAAGGATCCGACCGATTCGCTGTCGCTCCCGCGGATCGAGCGTTATCTGCCGGAGACGTTGAACGAACTGCAGGTCGAGCAACTGCTCGAAAGCGTCGATGGCAGGGCGCCGCTCGGTTTGCGCGATCGAGCCATGCTTGAGTTGCTCTACGCGAGCGGGCTGCGTATTTCGGAACTGGCCGGTGCGAAATTGGAAAACCTGAACCTGGAAGAAGGCGTTGTGCGGGTGACGGGAAAAGGAAACAAGACACGCATCGTGCCAGTGGGGCGCAAAGCGTGCGCGGCAATCGCGACCTACATTGAACAGGAGCGGCCGCGTCTCGTGAAGCGGCGCACGGGCAGCGAAGTTTTTCTTTCCACGCGCGGCGGCCGCCTAACGACCGTGCGGATCTGGCAGATCGTGAAGGCGGTGGCGCGGCGCTCGGGGTTGGAGGTGAATGTTTACCCGCATCTACTCCGGCATAGTTTCGCCACTCATTTGTTAGGCAATGGCGCCGATCTGCGCATCATCCAGGAAATGCTCGGACACGCGGATATTTCCACGACGCAGGTTTACACCCACGTCGACCAGCAGCGCCTGAAGGCAGTGCACCACAAGTTTCACCCGCGGGCCTAGCACTCTTGATGTAGACGCTTCGCTCTGCGAAGCGCGGGGGTAATCGTTGCCGCGGAGTCTCCCGCCGCGCCTCCCACAGGGAGGCGTCTACAGGAAAGCTACTTGCAAAAAAGCGCGACCGAGGCGGTGTAACCGTGGAGGTAGCTGGCGTTGCCAATCGGCCCGATCTCGCCGTTGCAAAAAAAACCCGCGCTCGGCATTGGGCCGAAAATTTCCGCAAGGGTGGCAGCGTCGTGGTCGGGCACGCCGAAAAAACGGTGCCCGCGGCCGTTGCAGGAAAAGACAAGCGACGCAAATGGCTGGCAGCCTTGCAGCCCGTTGATTTTCGCGAGCTCCACCAGGTCGGCGTGCGCGGTGATCTTGTCCCGCAATTGGTATTGCAAAGTCTGCCCGGTGCGCGCGCGCGCGCCGATCGCGACGGCGCCGGTCTGTGGATCCGCGCCTAACAAATTCCGAACGAGAAAATCGCCACGCTTCAGGTCGGCGACGTACTCGGAGGCGGCGAGCCCGGCGAAGAGATTCCCGCGTGCGCGCTCTTTCTCATCATCGGAAAGACCGTTGAAAGTCTCGCTCAAGACCTGGTAGGCGGGCCGCGAACCGAGCGCGTAAACCAGGTTCTCGTCGGCCTGCGTAATGGTGAAAGGTTCGCCGACCGGCTTGCAGCCCTGGCTGACGATGGTGCGAATCTTTCCGCCTTTAACCGCGAGGGCGAGCACTGCGGAATCGATCACCGCACCGTCGAGGATGAGAGCTTTTTCCCCGTTTTCAGTGCTGCCACTGGCAAGGCCGCCGATGCTTGGCGCTTCAGGGAATGCGACATTCCACTCGTTGAGCCAACGCTCCAGGTTTGGCGCGTGCGGATTGGCGAGCACGATCCAGGAATCAACGTCGTCAGGGCTCAATCCGCTCTCCATTTGCCAATAGGCTGGACCGGTCGATTCCTCGATTTGCTCGTTGGAAATAAGGACCGGTGTCAATTTCGTCTCCGGCAGACTGAGGAGAAGAAGGGACATCCCGGCAACGCCTTCCGCCTCCTTGCTCCGCCCGATCAGGCCCGCGCCGAGCGAGCCGACGAGAAGCGGGATGCGGCCGTGCAGCCGGACGAGATCGAGCACCTCGTGGATCTGGGGCAACCAGCTGGCGGAGAGAAAAAGAAAGCCGCAGGTCGGCTGACCACCGCATTCTTCGAGCGCTTCCCTGGCGGCCTGGATGACGGCGCCCTCCTGGAATTCTCCCAGGATCAAACGGGAACCAGCGCACGTTTCCATGCAAGCAGATCGTCGATTTCCGGGTAAAAGTCGAGCGATGAGGCAGGCTCGCGGCGGAGCGATTTAGTGCGAGATTGCGCCGATGAAGAAGTTGGTCGCAGTGCTCGTGATTGCGCTCGTGGTCGCGGCGGCGGTCTGGATTGTCCTGCGTGTGCAGCTCGCGAAACGGCTGGTCAATGTCCCGGCGCTGCTGCCGGGGACGACTCTCATTGTGGTGGAGGCGCCTGATTTCCAGCAAACGCGTGCGGAATGGCACCAGAGCGACCTCTACAACCTCTGGCGCGAGCCCGCGGTGCAGGAATTTCTCCAGAAACCGCTCGGCCGCCTGCCGGCGGATCACGGCGGACGCCTGGCGCTGGAGGAATTTTTCGCGCTCCATCCCAAAAACAGTTTCCTTGCCCTGACCTCGCTCGAAAAAAATGAGCCGAAGTTGATTGGCGGCTTTCATTTCGACGCCTCGGCAGAAAAGGCGCAGGAATTTATCGGCCGTCGTGAAGCAGAATTGTTGTCGAAAACGGCAAACGCGAAACGCGAAACGATCGTTTACGAGCAGCACAAGATAGAGACGGTGACGGTGGCGCAATTCGTCTTCGCGAGCGTCTCCGACAACCAGTGGTATTTCGCTTCGAACGACCTCGCGCTGCTTAAGACCCTGCTCGACCGGGTCGATCATCGGCGCGACAAAACGAAAGGTTCGCTCGAGGAAAACGCCGCCTTCGCGGCGGCCGTGAAACATCTGCCGCACGCCTATGCGGGGATGGTCTTCTTCGATCCACGGCCTTTTGTGGAAAAGCTCCTGCCCTTCGTCGCGATGACCGGCCAATCACTGCCGCTCGATCAACTCAAGCGATTGCGACAGGTCGAGAGCGTAACGGCCGCGATTGGGTTCGAGCACGGGAAAATGCGCGAGACCGATTTCGTGGCCATGCCGGAAGTGGGCGCGGAGAAAAAGCTCCAGCGTCCTCTCCTCGGCGCGGCTGGTGCGGACACGTTTCTCTATTCAGCCTCGAGGGTACACTGGTCGGATAATCTCCTGGCCTCTTCAGCCCCCGCGGCGGTCGGGCTACCTCAGCTCGTGCAGCAATTTACCGGCGCGATGAAAGCCCGTGGAATTTCACTGGAGCATTTGCAGCAGGCCGTTGGCGAGGAACTCGAGATCGTGGGCGATTGGCCGGCCGAGGCACACTGGCCGACGCTGATCGCGACGCTGCCGGTGCACGACGCGGCGCGCGCAAAAAAACTCGCGGATGCGCTGACGTCGGTTGACGTAAACGGGGTTCCCTGGACGCGGGAGGATCGGAACGGCGCGACCTTTTACAGCGCCCAGCCCTTTGGTGGATTCGTGCCGATTCACCCGGCGATCGCGGTTTCCAATAAATTTTTGTGCGCTGGTTCGGACGTCGAGATGGTGGAAAAAGCGCTCGCAGGCGTCGGGCAGCCGGCGCGGGAACTGGAGAAAAGCGCCACCTTTCACGATACGTCGCTCCAGGTTCCGGTGGCCGATTCCGCTTTCAATTACGTCGACACGCGCCTGCTCTATGAGCGAGTCGACGCAGCGCTGCGTCCGCTTCTCCTGATGGGCGCGACGTTTTATCCGGCGCTCGGGAAGACGGTCGATCTTTCGAAATTTCCGCCGCCGGAAGTGATCGAGAAACATCTTTCGCCGATCGTAATGTCGCAGCGCTACGAAAAGGACGGATATGTCACCGAGTCGGTCGGTCCAGTGACGTTTCGGGAGGCGACTTTCGGCCTGGCGGGAGCCGTGGGCGGAATGTTTATCTATTTCGGGGACGGGTTGAAGGCGGGAGGGCCTTGGCAAACGGGAACTGCCAGCCCGCCACCGGCGCCCGACGAATCGCCGACAGTTTCGCCGACGCCCAGCCCATTCTGAGCAAAGGGGGACCGGAAAACGGCCCGCTTCGGGCGCGACATTGCGGCGCACCGCGGGGCGCAGCCCGCGCGTCACCTATTTTCGCGTAAAGTGACGAATCCTGCTGCGGAATGGGAAAGATATGTTAGACTTGGCACCCTATGGCCATCCTAAAAAAGAACACTTTTTCACGCCGAGTGCCCGATCTCGTTACTGAAGAACTGGTTGCGGTCCTTTCCCGCCGGGCTTCGTTCGAGTTCAAGCAGCTTTTTGAGATTCTGCACGAGAATCTGCGGGCCCGGAATGCGGCCAGCGGCGGCGAGGAAATGCTGCGCCTGCGCGCGTATGAAAAGCTCCAGAATCTGGTGGCGCGCGGGATGGTGAAAAAGACGGGAAAGAAATATAAGGGCCTGCCTTCGGCCCTCGCCAAGGCTTTGCTCCCGCCCAATGGGCATATCCCGACTGCGGCGGCCCGATAAGTCTCGGCCTTGGGCCTGTCGCACGACGCGGCGAACAAAATGATCCGCGAATATATTCCGGTCCTGCTTCAGGCGATCGTGGCCATCGGCTTTGCGGCTGGGGCTTTGATCGTGAGTGTCCTGCTCGGCAAATCCGGCCGGCGAACCCGCACAAAAGATTCCGCCTACGAGTGCGGCATGTTGCCCCAGGGCGAAGCGCAGCCGCGCTTCAGCGTGAAGTTCTACCTCGTCGCGATGCTCTTTATTCTTTTCGATCTGGAGATCGTCTTTATGTATCCGTGGGCGGTGGTTTATCGGGAGGCGATCGCCCAGAGTCACGTCATTCTCTGGAGCATGCTGAGCTTTGTCTCGATCCTCATGGTCGGGTACGTCTATGCCTTGAAAAAAGGCGCGCTCGACTGGAAAAAATAGCCTCAGACGGCCGGCTCGGCGCGATTTGATGCTGCGAGCTCACCCGTGGCGATTCTCGCTTGCGCCGCCATCGGGCAACGCCTAATTAGCTATCCGCTCATGGTTCATCACATTGGCCTCTATAAAATAAAGCCGGGCATCACACCGGAGGAGACCGAAGAGATGATGATGAATGCGCGGATGCAGCTCCTCAAAATCGACGAGGTGTTGAGCATCAAATGTGGCAAGCGGCTCGATCCCGAAAACCCGTGGCCATTTTTTATCGCGATCGATTTTGAATCGATGGACAAGCAGGCGATTTTTCGGGAGGACCCGATCTACATCAAGTTTGTCGAGGAAGTGATCAAGCCCAAGACGTCGGAGTATCTTCCGTTGGATTA
>JBBPZW010000165.1:0-12204 GCA_038198475.1 Chthoniobacterales bacterium
GCCGGCGAAGACTTCCTTGAATTGCGCTTTGAAGACGGCGAAAGCGTCGCCGATCGGGATTTGGTGACAACGGATGCCGAGATTGCGAGCGAGGGCGAGCGCATCGTCGACACTGCCGCGGGAAGAGTAGGGGCTCGGCATCGAAACGCCGACAACGTTTTCCGAGCCTAACGAGTCGACCGCGATCGCGGCCACGACCGCCGAATCGATTCCGCCGCTCAAGCCGAGGACGGCGGACTTGAATTTGCATTTGGCGAGGTAGTCACGCACGCCTAACGACAAGGCGCCGTGCAACTCGGCCATGGGATCGGCCGCGGGCATGGCGAGGGCGGCGGTCGAGTTGGTCTCGACGACGGCCTCGGCGGTTTGAAAGGAGGGAAGCTGCGCAATCAATTCACCGGCGCGATTGAATGCGAGCGAGCCGCCGTCGAAAAGCAGTTGGTCGTTTCCGCCCACGACGTTGCAATAGACGATCGGGCAGTGATAGGCGCGGGCACTGCTCGCGATCATTTCGCGCCGCGTTCCGAGTTTGCGCACGCTGAAAGGCGAGGCGCTCAGGTTCACAATTATTTCCGAACCCCTGGCCACGAGGCCTGCGATGACCCCCATCTCATAAAGCGGCCGCGGCAAATAATCCTGGGTCCAAATATCCTCGCAAATCGTCACCCCAACTTGTCTGCCAGCTATCGTAAAGACTTCTCCGCCCGTGCCGGGTTCGAAGTAGCGGTCCTCGTCGAAGACATCGTAGGTCGGGAGCAGAGTCTTGAAGCTTTTCCGAATCGGCTGTCCGCGCTCCAGCAGGGCCGCGGCGTTGAAGAACGGTTTGCCGCGTCCTTCATTTCGATCGACGTAGCCAACAAGGAGTGGGACAACGCCAATGCACTGGTGGAGGCGCTCGACGGCCTCGAGATTTTGCGGGACGAAGCGCGACTTGAAAACGAGGTCCTGCGGCGGGTAACCAGTCGTCGCGAGTTCCGGGGCGAGGACCAGTTCGGCCCCAGCGGCCCCGAGCCGCTCGTAGGCGGCGAGGATTTTGTCGAAATTGCCGCGCAAATCCCCGACCGTCGGATTGATCTGGGCGATGCCGATCCTCATGCTGCTGTCCGCAGGTTACCTGCGCGCGCGAAGAGGGGCAAACGGCTTTCCGGGTCAGGGATGACCGGTCAGCGAGCTGGCGTTTTTTTTGTAGCCGGCCTTGAGCGCGTCGTCTGCGCCTTTGCATTGGTGAACTATCAGGGAGCAGGAGCGGTGCCATGGCCGGCTGGCGGAAGAGAATTGCCTACCAAAAACCCCACTGCCTGGTTGCGACAATCCAGAGCCCAAGCGCGAGGTTCGTCAGGGCGTGGGCCAGGACGCAGGAGGACAGGCTTTTCGTCTGGTAAGCGACGAGATTATAGAGCGCGCCGGTGATGAGGGCGGCCGGCCAATCCGCCATCGAGTGCGACAGGCCAAAGGCGAGGGTGACGACGGCGAAGGAGAGCCAGCGAAAAGTCCCGAACGGGACCGCTTCAAACCGTTCGGAAATCAAATAACGCAGCAGGAACCCCCGCCAGAAAATCTCCTCCACCAGCGGCACGACAATTACCAGCCGAACGAACCGCAGGATCAGGGTTGTCCAATAAGCGGGCGGGTTGGAGGCCAATGCGTCCGGATTGAATCCGACGACACGCGCGGGAAAATGAAAGAACTGCTGCGGCGCAATCCAAAGCACGAAAACACAAAGCGCAATCGCGATCGCGAAGACCGGCCGCCGCACCGGATGGAATTCGTATTCCCGCCAGTACGACACGAGGAGCGCGGCGCAAAGAAAAGTCTGGAGCGGATAAACCCAAAACTCCGGCGCCGAGAGCCAGAGTGGCCCGGCTGGTCGTTTTAACAATCCGCAAACACTGAGCAGCGCGATGAAGAGAAACATCGGCAGCGCATGCGCGATCAATGTTCGCTTGCCGGCGTTGGTGGAATCAGCAGGCCTCGTCATTTCCGCCGTCTTGGTGGCGGTGGTGCGAATCGGGTTCAAGCAGAATCTTGCCTGGAGCCCGGTGAAGCTAAACCTTAGGCCGATGTCGCGAGCCGAGGAGAACGAGCCCAATCGAGAAACTGATCCCGAGGCGCTGGGGCGCGCGCTGGAGATGGAGCTGATCATGAAACGCGCTTCCTGGCAGAAGATGCGAGAGCGGCGTGGTACCTGGCGGGCGCTTAGTTTTCTCTTTCTTTTCCTCGTCGTCCTCGGCGCGCCCTTCGCCTACTTTTTCTTCGCCAACGTGATGCCCCGGCACGAGGGAGAAAAGCCGGCGACGGAGGGCGTCGAGAGCAGTCGTTAGGCAAAGCGCGCCCGCAATCGGGCTGGCAACGTTTTGCCGAATGTGCGACGAGTGGCGCATGATCGTGGCCCGCATCCCGAGCGCGCTCGGCGATTAAGTTGCACGATGGGTTTATTGCAGATTGTTCATTTCGAAACCAACGACGCCGACGCCGCCCTGGTCGCCGCCGAGCTAAAGAAGAGCGCAATCGACTGCGAACTGGTGCCCGTGCGCGGCTTGTCCGAGAAGGTCCATCGTCGGCGAGCCGCAGCCCGAAGAGCCCGCAGCAGTCCCTCTTCTGAGTTTACCCCGGGGATGACTTCGCTTCGTTCGCATCATCGCAGCTCGCTCGCCCTGGGCTGGGAAGCGGCCCGCGCCAATCTCGCGCCCGCCCTTCTCATCCAGGCGCTCATGCTCGCCTTGCTCGCCGGTTACTACTTCATCCCGGCAGTGGCCGGGTTACTAAATGACCTGGCCGCCTACAAGGTCCGGCACGGTTTTACCTTTGTTGTCGTCGCCGCCGTAGCTGCGGGCGCGCTCGTGCCGGAGTTGTTTCTCATCCTGTTTTTCCAACACGGACGTCCCACCCGCCTGAACCTGCGCAACCTTCTCTTCACCGTTCCCATCTGGGCCTTCGATGGGTCACTCGTCGATATCCTCTACCGCAGCCAGGCGGCGTGGCTGGGGAACGTCGTCACCTTGCCGGTCGTGCTCGGCAAGATCTGCATCGACCAATTCGGTTACAACCCTTTCTTCGCCGCGCCCTTTGGCGTGATTACTTATGAGTGGAAAAATACCGGCTTCAGCCTTGAGTCGTTAGTCCGGGGTTTTACCTGGGATCATTACCGCGATAAAGTGGTGCCGACCCTGCTTGCCACCTGGTCGGTCTGGATTCCGCTCATGGCAATGATCTATTCTCTCCCGCTCGCCTTGCAATTTCCGCTCTTTAGCCTGGCCCTTACTTTCTGGGTCCTGCTTCTCACTTACATGACTAATAGCTTTGCCCTCGGGCACACTCAGATGGCTCAGCCCACCGAGATTGTTTCGCCCGCTGCCGTCCATACCATTCCATGAAGTCACACGAACTCTTTCAACACATGTCGCCCGCGCTTTCCCAGGAGATACTGGGTTATCTTCAACAGGAGCGAACGTCCGACTACAAACACGTCGTTCAGGGCCTGGCCCAACAGCGCAAGCTGCGTCCGATCTTCGTCGAGCGGAAGCCGCCCGCGGAGCGCTATCCGTGGTTGCAGGCCGCGCTCGGTCGGAAAGTGAGTGACACTTTCGCTGCGCATATCCTTCAGGCTTGGCTGCTCGGAGACAACAGGTCGCTACTCTGCGATTTTCTCGATGCCCTTGGTATCGCGCACGATGCGGATGGAACGGTCGAGAATTTACCGGAGTCGCCGTCCACGGAAAAGCTGCGTGAAGTCATTACCGGCCTGCTTGCCAAATACCCGGCGGAGAGAGTAGCGATTTATCTGCACGCCTTCCACGACATGGATACTACCGTGAGTTGGCCGCCCTTGGGCGAAGTCTTGGCGGAAGACGAGAGACTCCAGTTGGTTGCGTAGCCGCTTCGCTCTGCCTCCGCGTGGATCGCACTTAGCGCCAGATGGTACAAACGGGCCTATTTTCATGGATTAGCCAGGTTGATAGAAGGATGCGTCTTGTAAGGCGAAGCTGTCTCGGCGACATGGTGATCGTGTTACCGAAGGAAATGGCGGAGCCCTTCGTGGACGCCGGCCCCGTACTCCATTTCCGATACCCAGCCGCCGGCGCGGCTGACGGCTTCCTTGACTTCGGCGATGGCGTTGGCCGGGCAGGCGGGCAGCGCAGCATAGTGGCCGTCCAGCATGGAGAGATCGTTGTGGTGGTCGCCCGCGGCAAAAATCGTCTCCCGCGGAATGTTCGTCAGGCGTGAGAGTTCCGCCAGCGCCGCGCCCTTGTGGTAGTCGGCGTGGCAAAAGCGCAGGTAAATGGTGTTGCGCTGATAGTGAAACTTCGGTTCGTGGGCCTTGGCCTGGTCGATAAATTCCGTCAGGCGGTCCATCTCTTCTTCACTAGTGGCGATGAGGCCGGCCGGTTCGTTCGCCTCGTAAATGACACGCGCCTTTGTCTGGTGGGTAACGAAGTCCACCACCTCGGCAAGAACGGAGGAAGCGGTGAGATAAAGCTCTGCGTGGGCCTGGGCGCAGCGGGCGTTCCAATCGCCGTAAGGCTCCCAACCGCGCGCGGTCGGGCGAAAGACGTCGCGCTCGCTGGTGAGAATGAAATCGGGCTGCAACGGGAAGGCGAAATCCTCCAGCCCTTCCTCGAGCAGACCGACGGAGCGGCCGGTGTTGATGGCCCAGATGGTGCCGTCGCCTTGCAGCTCGCGGATTAATTCCATGCAAGCGCGATCGAAAACCGGATCGCTCGCGTGGGAGACGAGCGTGCCGTCGAAGTCGGTGCTGATGAGCTGGATCTTGGCGGGCATGCGGAACCGGAATGTAGGAAACGGTTTTCGGCTGCGCAATGGAGCGATTGCGATTACGCTCGCTGGCAATGAAATCAGCTTACGAACTGGCGATGGAACGGCTCGAGAAGACCGCGCCGAGCGTGCAATTGACCGACGAACAGAAGGCGCAACTGGCGGAGATCGATTCGACTTATCGGGCGCGGATCGCGGAGAAGGAGCTCTTCCTCAAGGGAAAAATGGAGGAAGCGGGATTGAAGGGGACTTTCGCCGAATATGAGGAGCTGGAGAAACAGTTGACCTCGGAGATTCGGCGGCTGCAGGAGGATTGCGAAGCGAAGAAAACGAAGCTGCGGGAGAGTTTCGCGAAATAAATTCCGGGCGCGCGGTAAAGTTTTATTGACGACGGCCGCCGAATTTTGCTATTCCTAGAAGAGTCGGTAGGGAGCAGAGGCTTCTTAACATTTTGTTTTGGTGTTTGTCGGGGGCGGTGAGAGAAATTTCACCGCCTCCGTTTTTTTCTTCGCCGGTGGCGGCGGAATCCTTTGCCAAGGCGGAGCGTTCGCGCCTAAGGTAGCGGCCCTCGACGCATGTTTGCTCTCCAACCTGAGCTCAAGATTTTCTCCGGATCCGCCAATCGCGATTTGGCGCAAAAAATGTGCCAGGGCATCGGCGTTCCACTCGGCGCGGCGACCCTGAGTTCGTTTCCGGACGGTGAGACCTACGTCAAGATCGAGGAAAACATCCGCGGGCGCGATGTCTTCATCGTCCAGCCGACCTGCCCGCCGGTCAACGAGCACCTCATGGAGTTGCTCATCATGGTCGACGCCGCCCGCCGCGCGAGCGCCGATCGGATCACGGCGGTGATTCCGTTTTTCGGTTACGCCCGGCAGGATCGCAAAGACAAGCCGCGCGTGCCGATCACGGCGAAATTGGTCGCCAATCTTCTCTGCGCGGCTGGGGTGGACCGTGTCCTGACGATGGACCTGCACGCGCAGCAGGTGCAGGGCTTTTTCGATATCCCGGTGGACCATTTGTACTCGCTGCCGGTTTTGATTCCGTACCTGCGCGAAAAATTGACTCGCAAGACCGCCGTCGTCTCGCCGGATGTCGGCGGCTTGAAAATGGCGAGCGCATATTCGCAGGCGCTTGGCGCCAGTCTGGCGATTGTGGCCAAGCAGCGGATCAGCGCGACGGAGACCGAGGCGCAATACCTGATTGGCGAAGTGGAAGGCTGCGATGTCCTCCTTGTGGACGATCTCACGGAGACCGCTGGCACGCTTACTTCGGCCGCGAAGCTGTTGAAGAAGAACGGCGCGCTCGATATCTACGCCGGGGTGGCGCACGCGGTTTTGGCCGATGTGGCGCTCGAGCGGTTGCAAAAATCTGAAATTAAGGAATTAATTACGACCAACAGCGTGCCTGTGCGCACCGTGGAAGGTTTTACCATCACGGTGCTCTGTGTCTCTGAGCTGCTCGGGGAAAGCATCAAGCGGATCCATAACGACGAATCCGTTTCCTCGCTTTTCAAGATCGACGGTGGCACGCAATAGCAATCGAATACCATGGCCAAACAAGTAAAACTCTCAGCAACGCGGCGGACCGGCACCGGCCGATCGGCGGTCCGCAAACTCAAAGCGCAGGGCGTGGTCCCGGCCATCATTTACGGCGGCAAGACCGAAGCGGAGCCGCTCCAGGTTGCGCGACGCGATATTGCGCTCATGCTCAGCCACGCTTCGGGCGAGAATATTTTGGTCGAGCTCGAGATCGATGGCGAGAAGGGCGGTCGCCTCGCGCTCGTGCAGGAAGTGCAGCACGCACCGCTGGGCGGCGATATTTTGCATGTCGATTTCCACGCCGTCTCGATGGACGAAATGATCGAGGCGGACGTGCCGCTGGAGCCGAGTGGAATTCCGGAAGGCGTGAAGACCTTTGGCGGATTGCTCGAACAGAACATTCGCTCGCTCGAGATCGAATGTCTGCCGCGCAATCTTCCTGATGTCATCACGGTGGATGTCACGAAGCTGCTCATCGGTGATTCGATTCACGTGCGTGAACTTCCTCTGCCGGAAGGTGTCACCACTCGCGTGCCACCAGACTTGACCGCGTTCTCGGTCCTCGCGCCGAAAGTAGAGGAAGAGCCGGTTGTCGCTGCGACGGAAGCGGCTGCTGCGCCGGAAGTGATCACGGCGAAGAAGGAAGAGCCGGAAGGCGCGCCCGCGAAAGAGAAGGACGCGAAAAAGTAATTTCGGCGCCCTGCGCCGGAGCGGACGTGAACGAAACAGCCGCGCCCATTCGCCTCATCGCAGGCCTCGGAAATCCGGGTCGCGAATATCAGCGAACGCGCCACAACGTCGGCTTCATGGTGCTCGACCGCCTCGCCGCCGATGCCAACCTCCCGTGGGAGTTTGCGGCGAAATGGAACGCGGGCTGGGCAAAAAGCGATGTCATCATGGTCAAGCCAGCCACTTTCATGAACCGGAGCGGGGAAGCCGTCGCGGCCATCGCCAACTTTTACAAAATCGCGGCGGCGGAAGTGCTCATCGTGCTCGACGACCTGGCGTTGCCACTTGGGCGACTGCGTTTGCGGACGCAAGGCAGCTCGGGCGGCCACAATGGGCTCGAGTCGGTCATCGAACATTTCGGGACCGAGGCCGTGCCCAGATTACGGGTGGGGATCGGCGCGGCGCCCTCCCGCGGCGCGGTCGATTACGTGCTCGGACGCTTTTTTAAAGAAGAACAGCCGGTCCTCGATGCGACCATCAAACGCGCCGCCGCAGCGGTGAAGTGCGCGGTCGACAAAGGGCTGTTTGCTGCGATGAATGTTTTCAACCAACCACCTGAAGAAATATGAAGAATCGTTATGAAGCGTTGCTCGTGCTCAACACAGAGGGCAAGGATGACAGTGTGAAGGATATCGTGGACCGCCTCGAATCCGAATTTCAAAAAGAAGGCGCCGAGATCGAGCAGGTCCAGAAGATGGACAAGCGGCAGTTCTCCTACGTTGCCGGTGATCTCGATGCCGGCTTCTACGTCAACTTCATTTTCCACGCCGACTCCCAGCTGATCACCAAACTGCGTTCCAAGTTCAAGCTCGACCCGGAAGTTTACCGCCAGCACTACCAGAAGCTGCGCGAGAAAAGTGAGACACCGGCGAAAAAGAGAGTCGCCGCGGAAAAGTAGATCCAGTAGAACAGGCGCATGGCCAATCTCAATAAAGTCCTCCTGATGGGCAATCTGACCCGTGACCCCGAAGTGCGTTACACGCCGAAAGGCACGGCAGTTGCGGAACTCGGCATCGCGGTTAACCGCATCTACTCCGGAGAAAACGGCGAGAAACGCGAAGAAGTTACTTTCGTCGACGTGACGGTGTGGGGCCGCACGGCGGAAAACGTCGGCGAGTATCTCAAGAAAGGCCGGCCGGTTTTCATCGAAGGCCGTCTCCAGCTCGATTCCTGGGAAGACAAAACATCCGGCCAAAAACGCAATAAGCTCAAGGTGGTCGCGGACAACGTGCAGTTCCTCGGCTCGCGTGGTGGCGCCGGTGGCGGTGGTCCCGATGAAGGCGAGGAAGCGCCTCGCTCCCGGCCGAGTAGTGGAGGAAGCAGTTCCCCTCCGCCGAAGAGCGCTCCGTCCGAGCCAGATGATGACGACATCCCGTTCTGATTTCCGCGCGGAAATTCGCGCCTAACGAAAAGGACTGTTTCTTCGACCGCGCCCCATGAACGGAACCGAAGCCTGCATCGCGCTCAACATGGTCGCGGGGATGGGGCCAGTTCGGTTGCGCAAGTTGCTCGAAGTTTTCGAAACGCCGGAGCGCATCCTGGCCGCGAAACGGAGCGAATTGCGAACGGTCGATGGCATCGGCAGCGATGTTGCCGAAAAGATCGCGAGTTGGGAGAGCGCGGTCGATTTGTCGGCCGAGCTGGAACGGATCCGCCACTTCGGCGCGGAGGTCATCACCGCGCAATCGCCAGCCTACCCGCGACAGCTGCGTGAGATTCACGCACCGCCGATCGTCCTGTATGTCTGGGGTGAACTAACGGAGCGCGACCAACATGCCATCGCTATCATTGGTTCAAGGCGCACCAGCCATTATGGCGCGGAATGCGCCAAGAAACTCTCCTACCAGCTCGCCTACTCAGGCCTAACCGTGATCAGCGGACTGGCGCGCGGAATCGACACCGCCGCACATCAGGGCGCACTCGCGGCCAAGGGCCGAACGATCGCCGTGATCGGTTCCGGCCTGATGAAACTTTATCCGCCGGAAAACGAAGCGCTCGCCGAAAAAATCCGAGCGGGAAACGGCGCGGTCGTTTCGGAATTCTCGATGGCGATCGAGCCGGATCGCCAAACCTTCCCGATGCGTAACCGGATCATCAGCGGGTGGAGTCACGGCATCCTGATCGTCGAGGCAGGCCTCAACAGCGGTGCACTCATCACCGCATCGCAGGCGATCGAGCAGGGCCGCTCCGTTTACGCTGTTCCGGGCCACATCAATGCCCCGACCGCACACGGTTCCAACCGCCTCATCCAACAGGGCGCCAAGCTAGTCATGGACGCGAGCGACATTCTGGACGACCTGCAAATTCTTCTTCCCGAAAGACAAAAGCTGCCCGAAGCCGCCGCCCGCCCGCTCCCGGAATTGAGCGCCGACGAGCGCCTTGTCTATGAAGCGATCCGGCCAACCGAGACTCCAATCGACCAGATCGCGGCGGCGAGCGAACTTTCGGCCGCGACCGTTTCCGCCGTGCTCTTGCGGCTAGAATTAAAACGTCTCGTCAAACAGTTGCCCGGAAAATATTTCGTGAAGCTTTCCTAGCGCCCTTCTCGCTTCTGCGACTTGCAAACCCCGCCAACGAGGTCTAGTTGGCATCCCTTCATGGCCAAAACCCTCATCATTGCTGAAAAACCGAGTGTCGCCGCGGATATCGCGCGCGCCCTCGGCAAAGTCCCCAAGCAAGGCGATTACTTCGAAAACGATCAGTACGTCGTTTCATCCGCCGTCGGCCACGTCGCCGAACTCCTTATGCCGGAGGATATCGACAAGAAGAAGTATGGCTTCTGGCGGCTCGAGACGTTGCCGATCATTCCGGAAAAATTCGAGCTCAAACCGAGCGAAGATTCGAAGGGCAAATTCGCACTCTTGAAGAAGCTCATCGCGCGCAAGGATATCGACGAAGTCGTCAACGCCTGCGACGCGGGCCGCGAGGGCGAGCTGATTTTCACCTACCTCTGCCAGCTGGCGAAAAATAAACATCCGGTTAAGCGCCTCTGGCTCCAGTCGATGACTCCGCAGGCGATCCGCGACGGCTTCCAGAAACTGCGCGACGGCGCCGAGATGCAGGGCCTGGCCGACGCCGCCCGTTCTCGAAGCGAGAGCGATTGGCTGATCGGAATCAACGGCACCCGCGCGATCACGAAGCGCATGTTCGGTTCACGCGCGGGCAACGTCGCGTCGGTCGGTCGCGTGCAGACCCCGACTCTCGCGATGGTTTACGCGCGCGAGTTGGAAATCCGGAATTTCAACCCACGTGACTATTGGCGGGTGACGGGAAAATTTGAGATCGCGAAAGGGACTTACGAAGGCCTCTATCAGCGCCCCGATTTCAAAAAGAACGATGACGAGCATGACCGGATCGACCGGGTTTGGGATCGCGAGGCGGCCGAGAAAGTGGTCGCCGCCTGCCAAGGCCAGCCGATGGCCGCGGTTTCGGAGGAAAAGAAAAGCAGCACGCAGATCGCGCCGCGTCTCTATGACCTAACGACTCTGCAACGCGAAGCGAATAGCCGCTTTGGTTTCTCCGCCAAACGCACCCTGCAGATCGCGCAGGCACTTTACGAAAAACACAAGATGCTGACCTATCCGCGAACCGATTCGCGCGCCCTGCCGGAAGATTATCTTCCGGTCGTTAGGCAGACGCTCGGCAATCTCGGCGGCCCGCTCCACGGGCACGCCCAGAAGGTCTTGGAAAACGATTGGGTCAAATTCAACAAGCGCATCTTCAACAACGCGCAGATCAGTGATCACTTCGCCATCATCCCGACCGCTTCCGAAGCGAAGAAACTGGACGAAGCAGAAGCGAAGATTTTCGACATGGTGGCGCGGCGTTTCGTCGCCGTTTTTTATCCGGTGGCAGAGTTCGACATCACGACCCGCTTGAGCCAGGTCGCGACGCACAAGTTCAAGACCGAAGGAAAAGTTCTAACCGCCGCCGGCTGGCTGGAAGTTTACGGCCGCACGACGCTGGAAGAAGACTCCGAGAAAGGGAAAGCGCTTCCGGCGATGAGTCGCGAAGACAACGACCAGGCGAAGACGCGCGAGGTCACGCTGCACGGCGAAGCAACCAAGCCGCCGCCGCGCTACACCGAAGCGACGCTCCTCTCCGCGATGGAAACGGCGGGAAAATTCGTCGATGACGAGGACGCGAAGGAAGCAATGAAGGAGCGCGGCCTCGGCACGCCAGCGACGCGCGCGGACACGATCGACGGCTTGATCTACCAGAAATATATCGACCGGCAGCAGCGCGAATTAGTTCCGACCGCGAAGGCCGAACAGCTCATTGAGTTCCTCCAAGCCGTCAAAGCAACCGACATCACGAGCCCGGCGATGACCGGCGAGTGGGAACATCAACTGCGCCTGATGGAGCAGGGGAAATTTCCGCGCGAAAAATTCATGGCCGAGATCGTCGCGGAGACCCGCGGGATCGTCGAGCGCGTGAAAGGTTTTGAGGAAGACGATTCCGTCGCCCGGGTGACGGACATGATTTCACCGACCGACGGCAAGCCGTTGCGCGAGACTTTACGAGGCTACAAATCGGAAGACGGCGAGTTGATGATCTACAAGGTGATTGGTGGCCGCAAAATGTCGGAAGACGAAGTTCGCGAATTGATCGCGAACGGTTCGGTCGGTCCGCTCGACGGATTTATCTCCGCAAAAACGCGTACCTCGTTTCCGGCCAAACTCAAACTCGCGAAAGACGAGAAGACCGCGAAGTGGAAAGCCGAATACGACTTCGGCGAAAAGGCCGATATCGGCGCGATGGAACCTTTCTGGACCGATCCCGCGACGGGCGCGGAGCTGTGCGAATCCGGTTCCAATTACGTCCTGCGCGAACGCGAAGGTGACGAATGGGAGCAGGCCTTCCGCGTCGGCCGACTGATGTGCAAGAAAGAAATTCCGCGCGAAACCGCGGTGCAGTTGGCGGAAAAGGGCAAGACCGACTTGATCAAAGGATTCATCTCGAAGAAGGGCCGGCCGTTCGACGCTTTTCTCGTCCGCCAGGGTGCGCGGATCGCGTGGGAATTTCCGCCGCGCGAAGCGAAGAAGGACAAGGATGGAAAGCCGGTCGAGCGCAAAGCGCGTGCGCAGGTCGATCTCTCAAAAGCAAAAGTGGTCGGCGAAAGCAAGGTGCATCACGGCGAACTGGTGGAAGCGGACGACGC
>JBBPZW010000166.1:0-6755 GCA_038198475.1 Chthoniobacterales bacterium
CTGCTCACCTGCCTGCTGGAAAAGAAGGAGAAGCAGGGGGCAGCCGCTTTCGAGAAACTTCAGTCTGCCACCGCGAGCCCGGCGCTTTATTTCGCGAAGGCGGCCTTTGCCTTGCAGCACAAGGAGGAGCGGGAAGCGAAACAGTGGATGGCGACGGCGGCGAAAGAGTTTTCGCCGCAACTGAACAGGCTCTTCACGGAATCGTTTTACGAAGTCGGCTGGCTGCCGAAGCCGAAGGATGCGACGCCGGTCGCGCTCGAGGTGAGTTCGCCGGCGGAGCGCGTGGCGCACGCCCAGGCGGACCTGGCGCGGGCGGAACGGGCTTTCCGCCAGCGCGATTTCGAGGGCGCGTGGAAGCTGCTCGACCAGGTGGACGCGATCGCTCCGAACCAGGCCGTCACTTTCAATCTGCGCGGCGAGATTCTGCTCGAGCAGGGGAAGATCGACGAGGCGGAAACGGCTTTGCACAACGCGGTTGCGGCCGATCCGCAGTTCCTCTCCGCGCAGTATAATCTGGCGCGGGTTCCTTTTGCCCGGAAGGACTTCGCGACGGCGCGGAAGGAACTGGAAGCGCTGCTCGGCGCGTTCTCCGGCGCGAAGGAAGAGCGGCGAGAACGGCTGATTCGGTATCAGATTTACCTGACGCTATTGCTGGAGGGCCATGAAGGCGCGGCCCAGAAAGCGATGGACGAATTCAAGATGATGGACGGCTCGCCAGCTCTGTATTACGCGCAGGCGGCCTGGGCGTTCCAGCACGGCAATCCCAAGCAAGGCAAAAACTGGGTCGCGAACGCGGAGAACCTGTTTCCGGCGGAATCGAACCGCGCCTTTGCCGCGCCCTTTGTCGATCTCGGCTGGATGAACAAAGGAGCGTCGCCGGCAGTCTCGGCCACCCCGCCGCCGGCGATCGCGCAGGAGGCGACGCGGAAACCGGAGGAGACGCCGGGGCCAACTGCGGCGGCCGTCGTCCATAAGCCTTCACCTTCTCCCGCCGAGTCGAAAAAAGAGGTCGCCCAGGCGGAAGCGACACCGAAACCGCCACCGTCGCCGGAAGTTTCGCCGACTCCCAAAGTCGCGCGCGCTGAGAAGAAGCGGACCAACGAATCGAGCGATGCGGAGAAGTCCGCGAAATCAGAGAAATCAGAGAAATCAGCGAAATCAGCGAAATCAGCGAAGTCTGAGAAATCAGAGAAGAAGCGATCTGCTCGGAAGAAGTCCCGGGATGAGGATGAGGCAACGACGACCCGTTCGAAGCGGACGGCGGCAGCCGAACCGTCCGCCACGCCGCCGCCGGTGCCGAGCCCGCCGCCGGATCGCGAAAACATTGGAGACAAGCTGCGGAACTTCTTCCTCAACCCCTTTAAGCGCCCGCTTGTGACCCCGACACCTACGCCTGTCCGGGCTGCTGTGCCGGTGGCGCCAAGCGGCAGCCCGAGCCCTTCTCCGGCGCGCCGGCGGAACAATTAAAAACTTGTCATATTCAAGTCCTGGCGGTTTGAGGCAAACCGTCATGCGATCCACAGCGCGCCGGTCTTCGAGATCTCGAGCGTGCAACTCGCCGCCGGCAACGACCTGGGATTGATCCAGGTGACGCCAGGTGCGGGCACCTAATCGCCGCCTTCGTTAGGCGAGGGCGCCGATAAAATTTGAGCCGTGGTTTTTCGCTCCGGCTCTTTTTTTATTTGAAGCTCTTCCAGTTGAGGGAGCGCAGCGCCTTCGGCAGGAACTCGCCGTCTTTGCGGATCAGTTTGCCGTCGAAGTAAACTTCGCCGCCGCCGTAATCCTTGCGCTGGATGCTGACCATGTCCCAGTGCACCTGGCTGCGGTTGCCGTTATCGGCTTCCTGGTAGGCCTGGCCCGGGGTGAAATGGAACGAGCCGGCGATCTTTTCGTCGAAGAGAATGTCCCGCATCGGATGCATGACGTAGGGGTTGCAGCCTAACGAGAATTCGCCGATGTAGCGCGCACCCGGGTCGGAATCCAGAACCCCGTTCAGCTTTTTCGTCTGGTTGCTCGTCGCCTCGACGATTTTCCCGTCGCGGAAATCAAGCCGAATGTTATCGAAGGCCGTGCTCTGGTAAATGCTCGGGGCGTTGAAGGTGACGTGACCCTGGACGGAATCCTTTACCGGGCAGCTAAAGACTTCGCCATCGGGAATGTTGCGATCGCCGCCGCAGATGATCGCGGCGATGCCCTTGATGCTGAAATTCAAATCGGTGCCGGGTCCCTTGATTTGCACCTTGTCGGTCTTTTCCATGAGCGCCTTGAGCGCTTTCATCCCGGGCTGGAGCTTGCGGTAGTCGAGGGTGCAAACCTTGAAAAAGAAATCCTCAAACGCCTCTGTGCTCATGCCGGCGAGCTGGGCCATGGACGGCGTCGGCCAGCGCAGGACGACCCATTTGGTTTTCTGCACGCGATGGTCCTGCACGGGTCGAAATTTTTTCGCGACCAGCTTCATCTTGTCGATCGGCACGTCGGCCAGCTCACTGATGTTATTGCTCCCGCGAATCGCGATGTAGGCGTCCATTTTCTTCATCCGCGCGAGCTCGTGGGCCGCCGTCACGTCGAGCGCGCGCGGATCGATCTCGAGCGCGAGCTCACGGGTGACCTGGGCGCGCTGGATTTGCACGAACGGAATCGCCTTCGCTTTCCGAGCCGCGCGAATGAGCGCGATCGTCATTTCATCCGGCGCATCGAAGCACTCGATCAGGACTTTCTCGTCGCGTTTGAGATCGGTGGAATAATCAACCAGAACGGAAGCGAGCTTATCGAAGCGGGCGTCTTGCATAGGGCGTTATCATTCCACCGCGGAGAGTGGATGCAAACCTCGGGGCGGCGCGATGCGCTTACGAAAGCCCCAGCCGAGCGGCGAAGGCGCCGTCGAATCCGTCGCGAAAGGGCAGGCTCCTTTCCGAATCCGTTAGGCGAAATTCCGGTTGGGCGCGCAGGAAGGTTGCGATCACCTCTTCATTCTCCTCCGGTTCCAGGCTGCAGGTGCTATAGACTAAGGAACCGCCCGGGCGAAGAAGGGGTGCGACCGCGTGCAGGATCGCCAGTTGCTGACGCGGCATCCGCTTGAAGTCTGGCGGCCCCAGGCGCCAACGGACGTCGACCCGGCGCCGCATCACGCCGGTGTTTGTGCAGGGCGCGTCGAGCAGGATTCTGTCGAAGGAATTTTTCTCGAAAGCGGCGGCGCGGATGGAATCCTCATCCGTCCAATCGCAGCGCACCGTGCGCGCATTGGCTACTCCGAGGCGGTCGAAGTTGTCGCGCAAACGTTGCAGGCGTGTCTCGTCCTGGTCGGCGGCGATGATCGTGCCCTCGTTCTGCATCATCTCGGCGAGATATGCCGCCTTCCCGCCGGGCGCGGCGCAGGCATCGAGCACCATTTCGCCGGGGACGGGTTGCAACATCTCGCAAGCCAGCGCCGTGCTCGGGTCCTGGATGTAGCAATCGCCCGCGGCCAGCGCGGCGCCGGGGTCGCGCAGGATAACGAAGTTGCGGCGTCCTTCGACCAGCGCGCTCTCCGGGTAGCGCTGAAGGAATTCCCCGACGGATGTCTTGAGCTGGTTGATCCGCGCATAGACCGGCGCGGGCTGATTATTCCAACGGCAAAGCTCGGCCAGGTCGGCGGCGTCGAATTGGTGCGACCATTTTTCGACGAGAAATTCAGGCGTGGAAAAACGAACCGCGAGCGCCTGGCCGGCGGCGGCACTCGTCAGGGTGGCCTTTTCGCGGAGAGCCCGTCGCAGGACCGCGTTGACCAGTGAACGAACGCGCGGCCGGGCAAGCTCGACGGTTTCGAAAACAGCGGCGTGGGCCGCGGTCTCGATGAGCATGAGTTGATAAAGCCCGAGCCGTAGAAGATCGCGCGTTCCATCATCAACTGGGTCGGGACGCAGCCGCGCGATCCAGAAATCGAGCAGAGTCAGGTTGCGCAGGACGCCGTAGAAAAGCTCGAGGGCAAAGGCGCGGTCGGCCGAACCGAGACCGCTGCGGGCAAATGTCTCGCCGACGATCCGATCGGCAAACTCCCTTCCGCGCCGCCAGCGCAGCAGCGCGTCGAGAGCGAGCGAGCGACTGGATGACATACGGTAGGTCCGCTACCTTTTCGTTAGGCGGATTTATTCTTGGGCCGGCCGATCGAGGTGTAATCAAAGCCGAGTTTCCGCATCGTCTCCGGGTCGTAAAGATTGCGTCCGTCGAAGACGAGCGGGGTGTGCATCTTCTCCCGCACCGTGGCGAGATCGACGTTGGCAAACTCGGCCCATTCCGTCGCAATGATGAGCGCCTCCGCGCCTTCGACTGCTTCCATCGCCGTGTTCGTAAAGTGCGCGCCTGCGATCGCCTTCACCTCGCGCGCTTTTTCCATTCCCTTCGGGTCGTAGGCCGTGACCTGCGCGCCTTCGCGGAGCATCTCCGCGACGAGCTCGATCGCGACCGAGGAACGAATATCATCCGTGTCGGGTTTGAAGGTCAGGCCCCAGACCGCGATTTTTTTGTCCCGCAAAACCCAGAGCGCGCTTCGCACCACCTTGAGGAAGCGATCCTTTTGCGAGGCGTTGATCCGCTGCACCTCCTTCAAGAGATTGAAGGGCACGCCGAGCTGCTCGCTGATCGTGATGAAAGCCGCGATGTCTTTCGGAAAACAGGAGCCGCCGTAGCCGATCCCGGCGTTGAGAAAGTTTCTTCCAATCCGTCGGTCCGTCCCGATGCCGTCGGCTACTTTTTCCACATCCGCGCCGCTCGCTTCGCAGATCGCGGAGACGGCGTTGATGTAGGAAATCTTGAGCGCGAGAAAAGAATTCGCGGCGTGCTTGATCAGCTCCGCGCTGTTGATGTCGGTGACCAGCATCGGCGCCATGAACGGCTCGTACACTTTTTTCATCAGATCGACCGCGCGCTCGCTCGAGGCGCCGATCACGATCCGGTCGGGCTTCATCAAATCGGCCACGGCGCAGCCTTCGCGGAGGAATTCCGGATTGCTCACGACGTCGAATTCGGCGCCGTGCTTGTTATATCGCTTGATCGATTCTGCCACCTTTTCGCCTGTCTTCACCGGCACGGTGCTCTTGTCGACGATCACCCGGTAATCGGTCAGGACTCCGGCAATCTCGCGCGCCACTTTCTCGATGAAGCTGAGGTCGACGCTGCCGTCGGCATCCTGCGGAGTGGGAACGGCAATGAAGACGACCTGCGCGTTATCGACTCCGTCCTTGATGCTGTCGGTAAACCGGAGCCGCTGCGCGGAAACATTGCG
Organism: Chthoniobacterales bacterium; assembly: GCA_038198475.1. Taxonomy (GTDB): domain Bacteria; phylum Verrucomicrobiota; class Verrucomicrobiia; order Chthoniobacterales; family UBA10450; genus Palsa-1392. The sequence goes on from JBBPZW010000166.1 coordinate 5,261, forward strand.
GTGCACGATCTCTTCCAGGCCCGGCTCGTAAATCGGCACCTTGCCTTGCCGGAGCGATTCGACTTTGCGCGGGTCGTTATCGACGCAGACGACATTATGGCCGACGTCGGCGAAACAGGCGCCGGTCACCAAACCGACGTAACCGGAACCAATGATTGAGAGATCCATGGGAAATTGCGGATTGCGGATTGCGGATTGCGGATTGCGGATTTGGCTAAAGAGCAGACCGCTGCCTGATTTCAATCAGAAATCAGCAATCAACAATCAGCAATGTTATTGCGTTTGGTTCGTTCCGGCCGGATCGAAGTTCAGGTCGAGTCCGAATTTCGGGAAAGCCTTGAGGGTGAAAGTGAGGAGCACGCCGTATTCCTTGACCCCGCCATTGTTGCGAATGATTGCGCCTAACGAACCGACCCAGCTCGTCAGGTCGCGGTAAACCGAGTAGCGCTGCTGCTCGACGATGTTGGTGTTGGCTTCGTATTGCTCGAGGAAACCGACGCCCCAGTTGTCGTTGATCCGGTAATAACCGCTGACAGTGAAGAGGCTGCTGTCGACGAAATAGGGATTCCCGTTCAGGTAACGGTGCCCGAGGGTGAGCTGGGTGTTGGCCGTCGGCTTGAAGTTGATGCTGGTGTTGATCTCCTTGAAGCCGTCGTCCAAAAGCGGGAGCTGCGATTCGACCACGAGCGTCGCCCACGGCACCGGGGTGAAGGAGAGCTTGTTAAAGACGTTGGAGTATTTCGTCTGGTCGAAAGGATTGTCGAAGTTGACGTCGACGAAAGTCTCGAGCTCGAGCCAGCTCACCGTCAGGTCGTCGCGCCGGGTCTGGAGCCGGTTGCGCACGCCGACACGCGCGATCGACCAGTTATCGATCGCGTCGATCGCAGTGTATTGCGGGAAATCGATCGGGTTCAGCTTGGTCGAGGGCTGGATGCGATCAAACTGGAGGATGGTCGCAGGGTCGACGTTAGGCGAAGAGACGTAGGAGAAGTTGACGAAGGGCTGAATGATGTGGCGCAGCCCGTCGAGTCCGAGGAAGCGGGTCTGCACGTCGTTCCATTCCCGCGAGACTTTGAACGAGCTTTCGAGCCCGGCATTGAAAATCGAGCGCCAGGCCGAGCCGTTACTCGTGCTCGGGACCCCAATAACCGGATTGGGCAGGGGGAATTCCGAGTTAAAGGGATTGGCCGGGAGGAAGGAAGTGAAGAGACTGGGGTCGAGCGTGCGCGTCTGGCTGTAGTAGGTCTCGCGAAACCCCACCCGCGGCACGATGGAGAGAAAGCCGAAGTAAGTATTCGGATAGGTCAGTTGATGGAAGGAATCGATCCGGAACGCGTCGTAATCCGAGAAGACCGAGTTGGCCGGAAAATTCCGCCGCAGCTCGCCGACGCTGGTCTCGCCTTCGTAGAAAATCGGCCCGCCGAAAAGCCCGTTGCGCTTGATGTCGAGCGCGATCTCCGGGAGGCGCTCGGTTGTTTCAAAAAAGGTGTTGAGC
>JBBPZW010000167.1:0-10101 GCA_038198475.1 Chthoniobacterales bacterium
AACGTTTTTTATCCCGACACGGACGACACCGCGATGGTCCTGATGGCGTTGCGGCTCGTTCGGCCTAACGAACAGGCGCAGCTCGCGGAAATCTTCGATCGCGCGCTCGACTGGCAGTTGAGCTTCCAATGCCGCGACGGCGGCTGGGCCGCTTTCGACAAGGACGTGACCCGACACTGGCTGGAGGACATGCCGTTTGCCGATCACAACGCCATTCTCGATCCGACCTGCAGCGACCTGACCGCGCGCACCTTGGAATTGTTAGGCTACATCGGCTTCAATCCCGGCCGGCCGCTCGTGCGCAAGGCGGTTCGTTACCTGCGCGAGACGCAGGAGGACGATGGCTCCTGGTATGGACGCTGGGGCGTGAACTACATTTACGGCACCTGGCAGGTGCTGCGCGGCTTGCGCGCGATCGGCGAGGACATGACCGCCAACTGGATTTTGCGCGGACGCGACTGGCTGGAGAGCTGCCAGAATGACGACGGCGGCTGGGGGGAATCGTGCGCCTCGTATGAGAATCCGGATTTGAAGGGCAAAGGCGCGAGCACCGCCTCGCAGACCGCTTGGGCGCTGATGGGCCTTTGCGCATGTGGCGATCTTGACCGGCCAAGTGTGCAACGCGGTTTGCGCCACCTGCTCGACACGCAGCGGACCGACGGCGCCTGGGATGAATTGGAAATCACCGGCACCGGGTTTCCGCGAGTCTTCTATTTGAAGTACGACATGTACCGCCAAAACTTCCCGCTTCTCGCGCTGGCGACCTACATCAATTACCAAAGCGGCATCGGGCACTACCAAAGCTTCTATCGCTGGTCCGGTCGCTAAGTTGTAGCGTTCGCTGTCTCAGCGAACAACCGCTCCGGAAAAAATGGCGAGCCCAATTTCGGCGACGCCGTGGATGCGCTGAGACAGCGCACGCTACAGACGCAGGCGACGCGCGCCGGGAACGCTCTACTCCTTCGCGATCTTGCCGCCCCAGGAAAGGATCTTCGCCTTCGTCCCGGCGGCTTCCGCTTCCTTGATGTCGCCGTTGCGATTGTAGAATAGCGAGAGACTGGTCCAGCCGATCTGGTCGTTAGGCTTGAGCGAGACCGTTTTCCTGCCCGCCTCGATCGCCTCCGGAAAACGACCCAGTTTCATCAAAGCCATCCCGAGCGCGTGCCAGCCGTCGAAGAATTGCGGATCGAGTTCGACGCAGCGGCGATATTTTTCGACCGCGCTCTCCAGTTCGCCGACCGCGAGGTCGCCGTTTGCGTCGTCAAAAATCTCGTCGACCGATTCCATGTTGAAGCGCGCTTCGGCCTGGCGGGCGCGGATCGATTCTAACCGGTCGACGTCGGAGTCTTTGGTTCCGGGACGCCAGCCACATGGCGGCGTTCGCGCAGCCATTCGTAAAAAACAACCTGGCTTTGATTCTCCAGCGCCCGGCTTTCGAGAGTCGGCCGCGCCTTTTCAAAAACTGCCGGATCGAGCGTCTCGCGTTTATCGAGAACCACGACGACGCCACCCTGTGGGGTGCTGACGAAGTCGCTCACCTGACCGGCGCTCAATTCGCTCGCGGCCCGCTTGATGGATGGCATCTCCGGATTCTCATTTTTCTTCGGCTCCGGACTGGGTGCAGGCGACGCGCCGGGAGGAGGCGACTCGGCGAGGGTGAAGGCCGGCATTTTTTCCAGCGTCACGCCGGCGGCGGTCGCAGCTTCGGCGACCGACTTTCCGCTCTTCAATTCTTCGCGCAGTTTGCCCGCGATTTCTCCCGCTTTCGTTGCGACGGCTTGCAACACCTGGCGCTTTTTCAAGGTCTCGACAATTTTCGGCTTCGCTTCCTCGAGCGTGAGCGGGTGGGATGGCGCGATCTGCAACAAGTGCACGACGTCAAATCCGTCGTGCGTCTGGACCGCGTCGCTATTCGGAGTATCCTTCGTTAGGCCAAAGGCGGCGGCGACGAGGGTTGGGTTTCCGGCCAGCAGCGGGTCGGGCGATTCCTTGGAGAACTCGCCTGTTTCTTTCGGGGTCAGTTGGAATTTCGCCACCGCCTGGTCGAAGTCCGCCCCTTTGGCCTGGAGGGCTTCGGTGAAGTCGTTCGCCCGATCAGCCAGTTTTTGCAGGACATCGATCCGCTGTTTGCCGGCCAGCTTTTTTTGTTCATCCGTCAGGCTGAACTCGACGAATTTTACCTTGCGTTTCTCGTCGGATTTAAGCTGCGCTTTTTGCGCTTCGTAATATTTCGAGATCTCGTCGTCGCTCACTGTGACGTCTTTCGCAAAGTCCTCGGAACGGAATTGGACCACGCTGACGTCCATCTTCGCGTAAGCCTGTTCGAAACTGGTCCGCATCTCCGTTTCGGGCACGCTGGCTCCGGCGCTCAGGATCTTCTTTACCCGCTGCACCATGATCTGGTCGGCCGCCAACTCTTCGACTTGCGACTCGCTGAATCCCATCGGGGCCAGTGCTTGGTCGACGAAGGTCGTATAGCGGGAGGCGTCGAAACCGTTTTCGCCGTGGAAGGCAGGCAAAGCCTTGATCGCGTCGGCGATTTCATTTGTGTTCGGCTGGATGCCCATCTGCTCGGCTTCATGGCGCAGAACCATCAGGTTCCAGGAAAATTTCTCAAAAGCCTCGTTTTCGGTTTGCGCGCCGGCAGTCAATTCCGTGAGCAGGTCGCGCATTCCGAGCTGGCTGCCGAGCCGGAGGAGGCGCACGTTGCGCTGCAGCTCCGCCTGGGAGACATTGCGGTCGTAGATCTTGCCGACGGTGCCGTTGCCCATCCGCGCGAGATCAGCCTGATTACGATCCCAGTTCCACCAGGTGAAGGAAATGCAGATGACGATCGTGATGAAGATCATCAGGACCTTATGGTGCTTGCGCATTACGGTAATCATGGGCGTGAAGCGAGTTGAGTGGCGGAATTTAGGGACTCGCTCGAGAGCAGCAACCGATTTCTACAGCGGCGGCGGCTGCCGCTGCCTAACGAATTGCTCGACTTCCTCGACGTAGGTCTTGAAAGGATCGCCCATCACGAGGCAATCGTGGGTTTCGCACGCGATCGAATCCCAGTTGATCACGTAGGGCCGGTTGGCCTTGCGAAAGGCCGCCACCGCCTGGGCCCGGCCGCTCGCACGGGTGTCGATCGGGGGCGTGCGGGTGGCGTCCTTTTGCCGGACGAGGTTGTTCCATTCGCCGATTCGTTTTGCCGGTTGGAGTCCGAAGAAGAGTCCGCGATCGGGATCGATGTTGTGATATTCGAGATCGAGGCTTTGCAGCCAGGGATCGTTCCAGTTCAGGTTTTCCGAGGCCCGGAACGTATCGAGGAGCCATTTTTTGCTGATCCAATCGACCCCGCCGAGCAGCGCCTCGGGTTTGTTAGGCAAGGCGTCCAGCGTGTAGCGCCAACTCTCCAGGAGCCAATCCGTTTCCTCATCCGCGCCGCCGAGATACTTCGTGGACAGGGCGTGCAGCCGCCATTGCACATCGAGCGCGCCGATGGTTCGGCCGTCCTCTAATTCCACCAGCCAGTGCTGGGTCGGATCGCGCGAGACGTCGCGTGTCGCCTGAACGGCGTCGAGCAGCGTCAGGTCGTTAGGCAAAAGCCTGGCCTCGAGTAAAGTGAGGATACAGGCCGTGGTGCCGATCTTCAGCGCATTCGCGAACGGGCTCATGTTTGAGTCGCCGATAAGGAGATGAAGCCGGCGATATTTTCGATAATCGGCCAGCGGCTCATCTCGCGCGTTAATGATCGCGCGGTTGAACTGCACCCACTGGTAAATGTCGTTTACGATGTGATCGGCCCGCTGACTGAGCTGAAAATCAACCGTTTCTTCCGTTGCCGGCACTTCGAAATCGAAGGCGAGGGGATTCGCCTGGCCGACCCGGCCCGCGCCGGTAAAAATCTGCCGGGTCGCGAGAAAGGCGAGGAGCGCGCCGAGAGCCGCCGGGGTGAACTGGGCCTCCCGTTTCATGAGATAATTCTCGTGGCAGCCAAAAGTGGCGCCGGTGTGGTGATCGATGTTGTTCTTGATGAACGAAACGGAGTCTGCCGCGCCTAACGACTCGAGCCCGGCCTGGAGCAACTGATCGCCGGCCAGGTCGTAGGCGACGATGTCGCGCAATTGCCGGCATTCGGGCGAAGCGTACTCGATGTGTCCCATGTCGAGATAAATCCGGCCGCCGTTGAGAAGGAAACCGCCGTTCCCGGGCGGCTCTTCGTAGTCGCGATAATGCAGGTCGATCGCACCCGCGCGCATCCGGCGAAAAAGCTGATTCTTCACCCGCACCGGCCAGGCGTCGCCGTTTGGATGCGCGGCATCGCCGCTTACCAGGCAGCCATACTCGGTCTCGATCCCTGCGATCCGATTCATCCCAGACGATTGTCCGACAACGGCCCGCCGTGGACAAGAGACAAAGCGAGGCGCAGTTTTATCGCATGACGACGAAGCCATTTCCTGCACGTGGTCCCGCCGAGAAAGTTGGCGGGCTGGTTTACTTCGGGCGGATGCTCGACAAAATCCGTGCGCACGCCCGGGCAGAGTTGCCGCCGGAATATGTCGAGAAGCTTGGCGACGGCTTCGACGGCCGCTGTGTCCGCTTTCTGGGTTTGAAATACGAAGATGTCGTCGCGCGCGTGAAACAGGGCGGCACCGATGAGGAAATCTGGCAGTGGGCGCTCGAAAACGGACGCAAGACTTCTGAGGAGGACAAGGAAAACTGGAACGAGTTCCTGCGGAAATGCGGCTGGAAAGACTCGATCTCGCCCACGCTCGAACGCCGCAAACGTGAGGCCGGGCTGCAAGACCGCGCCGACATCGAGACGATGTTCCAATTCATCGACGCCGACGAAGGCGCGTTGTAGACGCGTCCCTCTGGGACGCGCGGGTCTGCGCTGTATTTTCTCAGCGACGCCGACACCCGCGCTTCGCAGAGCGAAGCGTCTACATTATCGCACCTGCTCGCCAACCTTGGAGGGCGGTGAGGGCGGCTTCTGGCGGTGGTCGATCGTGATCCAGACCGTCGCGATGACAAGTGCCACGATGACTGCGGCGACGATCAGCCGCACCCGCGATTGCCCCCTGACGACAACATCGGCAGGCAGCGCCATGGCGTTTATTCCGAAAGAGTGTCGATCCGTTCCGCGAGACCGAAATCGAGATCAGTCAGGCCGCCCTTGCTATGGGTGGAAAGGACCAGCCGGACCTTGTTGTAGCGGATGTCGATGTCGGGGTGATGTTCCTCATCCTCCGCCACTTCCGCGACGCTGTTGACGAAATCAATCGCCTCCGAGAACTCGTCGAACTCAAAGGTTCGCTCGATGTGTTTTTTCTCGAGCTCCCATTCGGGAATCTTTTTCAGGCGATTCTTTAGCTCGTCCCCTTTGATTAGCTCGGCCATGACGGCAACACGAGTAGCATCCCGTTTTGCTTTTGCAACGGGGAATCCAAGCGGTTTTTCGCGCCGGTCGCACCAGCCTGCCATTGGCACGTTTTCCCGGGCTAGAGCGCGAGGATTTTGCGCAAATTCCGGGCGGAATCAAAAACTTCGACCGCGCAGCGGCGTGCCTCCCGTGACACTCGATCCCAGTCCTGCAAAACGCGCCGGGCCGCGGCTGCCGCATCCTCGGCGTTCTGTATGAAGAAAAAGCCGCTTTCCGGCGGCAGGTATTTCGCGGCCCCGGTATCTTCGGTGATAACCGGACGCCCCAGAGACAGAAACGCGGCCGCGCGATCGCTCACCCAGCCTGTGCGCCAGCGGACGTCGACACCCTTGATGGCGGTGAATTCCGCGGTCGCCGTGCCAAGATACCGTCGATATTTTGCCGGCGTGTGTGCGACCTGATGCGGATCGGTCAGGAGCCAACCGAGCTTTGTGAGCCGTTCTCTTTCCGGGTCGTCGGAATTGATGTTCATCGCCAGTTCCCACGTCGCCTGCGGGACGCGGGATGGAAGATCGAGATAAGGCTCGAAGGCGTGCTTTTTCGAGAGGTCGGGAAATTCGCCATCCACTTCTATGCCGCCGCCCCAGTACCATTGCCCGATGGTGGTAAACTTCTCCGCGCGCGGACGCGGTTGGGCGCGGAATAATTTGGTATCGGCCAGCGGATAAAAGGTGCGCCATGGCAGCGCGGATTCTGGGAGACGGCAATCCTGCGCGCGTGCGTTGAGCCCGATCGTCCAAAACTCGTGATGATCGTGCTGCCCGAGATCGAGTTGCGTCATCCAATAAAAAATTTCGCTCGGATCGAGATCGCAAAAAATCCGTCGCTCAAACTGCAGGAGAAGCGGCGCGTGCAGCGAGTAGGCGAGATTGAGGATAGCGTTAGGCCCGGCTAGCCGCTCCCGGAGTTCGCGTTTCGAAAGGCCGATGCAGCGCAGCGAATCGAGGTTGTGCTCCTTCGTCGCGACCTCTTGGTAGAGCAGACAGTAGCGGCCTGCCAGCCCGTGTGCGCGCAGCTGGCGCTGGAAATTTGCGATGGCCACGCCATCCGCGGCGCAATCGTTAGTCGCGGGCAAAAGCTCCAGCCAGATCGCGTCCAGTCTAAGCCGGCGCAGGCCCAGCATCCATTGCAGCGGGACGGAAAAATTCCCGCCACCTTCGCGATATTTGGCGGCGAAACCGCATCCCAGAAAAACCGTCACGAGCGGAGCATCGCCGCGAAAAGTAGGAGTTCAAAATGGAAGCGTTGCTCGCTGGCGAGCGCGCAATTGCACGGCTGGGCCCAACCCGTCGTTTCTAAGTCCTTCGGGAAATCCGGGCCTCATCTATAACTCTTCACATACCTAACCAAATTAACACATGGAGAAACCAATCATTAAAAATGCCTTCCTGAAATTCGGCATCCTTCCCGCCGGCCTGGCCGGCGCGGTCGCGATTCTTTCGGCCCTTGTCTTCGCCTGCAACGCCTTGGCACAGGATCCAACGCCCGCTGAGCAGAGCGCAGCCCAGCCCCTCAACGCACCGGGAGCTACCGGCGCGGCGCCTCAGCCGGGCAGCGAGCCACCGACAAATGCGACCGGCGGCACCGCCGAAACGGAGCGCATCATTGTGACCGGTTCCAACATTCCAACCGCTCAAGAAGTCGGGCCTAACCCGGTCCTCAACATCAACCGTGACTTGATCAATAAATCAGGCGAGCGGACGGCGGAGGAACTGATCAAGAACCTGCCGGTCGCCAACGGCGGCGGTGTGCCCGTCTCGAATAACGGCACCGGCTTCACTCCAGGCGCGTCGGCCATTTCGCTCCGCGGCCTCGGCCCGGAAGCGACCCTCGTCCTGGTCGATGGGCGCCGCCTCGCGCCCTTCCCGACCGGCAATGGCGGCACCGGTTCTTTCTTTGACCTGCGTTCCATTCCGGAAGCAGCAATCGAAAGTATCGAGATCCTCAAAGATGGTGCGTCCACCACTTACGGGGCCGACGCGATTGCGGGGGTCGTTAATATTAAGTTACGGCATGACTACAAGGGCGCGGAAGCGAGCGTCGAATACGGCAATACCCTCGACAAGGACTCCGGGGAGTATCGTGCTTCGGCCCTCTTCGGGGTCGGCGATGGAAACACCACTTTGACCGGTGCGATGAATTTTTTTCATCGCAATTCCATCTTCAATCGAGACCGGGGATTCTCTGCGGTTCCGCCGTTCCTGAGCAGTAACTCTACTCCGGAGAACCTGCAGTTGACCTACGACCAAGTCGTCGCGGCAGGCGGCACGCCCCCAGTGGGGACTGGGCCCGTTGGTAACCCCGACGGCTTGCCGAGCGTCTTTTTTGGTCATTCGCCCTTTGGCTCTTCTGGGGCCAAGCCCGCCTCGGCCTATACTTACACGACGCGCCGTTCTTCTTTCTTTAACTTCGACCAATTTTCCAGTTCTTTTCCGGAACTCGAGAACTACGGTGGATTCGTCAATTTTACTCATAAGATATTTGGCGAACAAATGGTTCTCTTCGGCGATCTCCTCTATGAAAACTCAGTCTCCCATAACGTCCTCGCGCCGACGGCCACGGGAGACTTTGCCACGCCCGGTTCGGTCACGATCGCGATTCCGCCCGGAACCAATCTGAACGGAGTGGCGCCTCCCGGAACGCCGACTTTTGCCGATACCGGAGTGCCGCCGGATGCGTTCAATCCCTTCAACCCTTTCAATCAAATCATTTCGGGCGGCACCCGCGCGCGCCTTTTAGAGTTCGGCAATCGGTTGATCGATAATACGACCGATAACTTTCTCGCCACGATGGGGCTGAAGGGAGATAGACTCTTCGACGGAACTTGGGGTTATGACGCAGGCTTTCGCTACAACAAAGTCAAGAACATCCTGCAACAGACCCTCGTTTCCGCGTCACGTTTCGACCGTATTCTGAACCAGAACGATCCGATCTTTCAACCGGGCGGCGTGCTGGAAGGTCAGACAGCTTTCAATCCTTTTGGCGACGCCTTGAACGGCGCGCCCATCGAGGCCAACGCCGCGACGACCAATTTCGCGACCATTCATCCCAAGAATGTCAATACCTCCGAAGTCGCGACCCTGGATCTGAATGTCTTCACGACCCAGCTTTTCAAACTTCCCGCCGGTGGAGTTGGGTTTGCTTTCGGCGGTCAGTTCCGGCGCGAGCGAATTTCGCAGGATACCGATCAGTTGGCCATCGACGGTGACATCATCGGGCAAGCGCCGCTGGCCACGACCGACGCGGGCCGGAAGGACTACGCTTTCTACGCCGAGACCTCGATTCCGATCTTCAGTCCGACTTTTAGTTTCCCGGGATTTTACTCTCTCGAACTGACGGCGGCGGTCCGCTATGAGGCGTTCAAGAACAATGATACCAATGTCACCGTGCCGAAGTTCGGCATTCGTTGGCAGCCACTGGACGAATCGCTAACTCTCCGTGCGACCATTGGGGAAGGCTTCCGAGAGCCATCGTTATTTGAGCTCTTTGCCAGCCCTACTTCGGCGCTGGTGACAGTGGTCGATACTTTGCCGACTTCTCTAGGGGGTCCGCCGGTGCCGGTCGGCGACGATGCGCGGCGCGAGCCGGAAGAACCGATCGTCTTTACGAGCACTCCTACGCTACAACCGGAAGACTCGCGCTCCTTTACCGCGGGGGTGGTCTTCACGCCCAAGTTTGTCCCGGGACTGACTCTCTCGATCGATGTTTTCGACGTCGAGCGTACGGGTGTCGTGGCGGTCTCAAGTGTCAGCGACATTCTCCAGCGCGAGGAGGCAGGGAAGGCGGGAACTGGGCAAGGGCTTTTGCCCGGTGAAATCGTGAACCGCGACGCCGCCGGTTTCATCACCCAAGTCTTCGCGCCCTTCATCAATGCCGGAAGTTTGAAATCTCGCGGCATCGATTTCGGTTTGCAGTATGTCTACCCGACCTCCTTCGGGACCTTTACCTCGCTCACTAATGCGACTTATCTCGACTCCTTTCAATTCGCTGGCGCGCCCGGGGCCGCGGAAGTGGAGTTAGCCGGCGTGGCGACGGATCCTGGTGGGGCGGATGACGCCTTCCTGAAATGGAGAGGCGTTTCGCGCCTCGATTGGGCGTGGAATGGTTTCGATCTGATCGGGACCTTGCGTTATACCGATGGTTTCCACGATCGCAAACCGGATGGACGGATCCATTACGTCAGCCAGACCTGGTCGGTCGACGGACAGGCATCTTACGACTTCACTTTCGTACCGCTGGTCGACAATCAACCCGTCGCCGGTTACTCCAAGGGTGCGAAAGAGATGTCTTTCGGCAAGGATGGAAAGCCGGCCGAATCGGGCATGGCGCAATCGGCCAGCTACGGCCTTCCCGTCTGGAAGCGCATCCTGAATGGAACCACGATCACTGTCGGAGTTGACAATATCTTCGGACAAGATCCGCCCAAGGCCTATGGGTTCGGCGGTAACTCGGTCGGTTATCCGGACTTTATATATGATGCCACTGGTCGCTTCGTCTTCGTGCAGTTGACCAAGAAGTTCTAGAAGCTGTCCGAAAAGTCTTTCTATAACTGCGGACATAGTTACAGTTAGGTATGTTTATATCTGATGAGCAGTGGAAACTCTCCGGTCCGAGCTTAGAGATAGAAAAGCGGAGTCCATTCGGACGGCCGCGGGCGGATGGCCGGGAGG
>JBBPZW010000168.1:0-26326 GCA_038198475.1 Chthoniobacterales bacterium
AAATTTCTTCTCCGCCAATGCCGCCATGCTCCAGGCGAAACTGGCGGAGCATTTCGTGCGGCCAAACGGCCAGCCGGATTATGCCCTAACGATGGCCTGCGTAACCCTGGCTGTCTTCATTTCCCTGATCGTGCTCGCTGCGATCGGGCGCGAACAGCGCGGGATCGAGTTTTAAGAGGCGCTCTTCCTCTCGTCATCGCGCCGTTCGCAACCATCCGTGCGCGGGTCGATGCATTGCAAGTGGGCGAAGGCCTGACCGTGATCGCGCCGTTTCTTCCCTCGCCGTTGATCGAGAAATTGAACAGCGAAGGTTTTCAATCCACTGCCCTGCATCAACCGGACAGCACCTGGGCGGTGAATTTCTGGCCGGAAGAACCGTAGTCATTCCGATTCGCTGAGCGCGACCTTCGGGATCACTTTGAACATCCAGACTAACGATGCCGCCAGCCAGCAAATGGCGCCGGCGACCAAATGCGGAACGCGCACGGGCGCCGCAAGATCAGCGCTGACGCGCGAGATCATCGCCAAATAGAGCAGCGCGCCCGCGGCGATGAAAAACCAGGGCCGCTGCGAAAGCAGGTCGAGCTTGCTGCTGTGACCGAAGACCACCCGGATCGCGACCGTGAACGCGATGAAATTGAACCCGGTGATGAAGACGATGTGTAAACCGGCGAGGCGATAGATCGGCCAGGCCGCAATGACCGCGAATCCGATCAGAATCGCGGCGATTCCCGCGCGCAGAGAATTGGCCAGAAACGTGCCGCCACGGAATGGCATGCGCCTTCCGACATAAAGGCTGAGGGCGCCGACGCGCAGCCAACCACCGATGCGCGGCGAGTCGAGGATGTCGATCCAGAACGAAGCGATCGTGAGCGCGCCGATCAACGCTGCGAACGCTGCCGCGCGTCTCCACTCTGGCGGAAAGACGCGCGATTCCAGCAGGTTCGAGCTGGGCAGGTCGAGCAATTTTCCGAGGAAAAAAGGAGCGACACCGAGCATTGGCAGGAGGACGAAACATTCGTTGAGCAACGCGCTGCCAAATTGGTAAGCCCGCGAATACTGCGCGGTCTCCGCATAGGCCAGGAGGCCCGCTCCAACTACTCCGTTGATCAATCCGAGGGCGACGAGCACGAAATTCGGCGGCGGCGAATCTTTGCGTTGTCGAAACCGTTTTACGAGTGCCGTCATGAAAACGAGCAGGCAAAGCAGGAAGCAGATGTCGCCCGCCCGATGCGCGCCGGCCGCGAGCAGGTCGAGGGTAAACAGAGTCGCGATCTCCGCTGGCGAAAAAGGCGGAGTCGAGATGAGTCTCGGACCGGCCGTGCCGAGAAATCCAAAGATGAAGGAGGCCATGAAGCCTTCGATCATGAGCCGCGCATGCGTGACATTCGGATAGGGAATGCCGGCGCCGAGGTAGTAGAGAACCCAAAGCGACACCCCGACCGTTCCGAGCAGCGCGCCGGTCGGAAAGAAAATCCGGAACGGTTCGGCGGCAAAAGGGAGAGGCTCTTGGGGAGCGGGTCCCGTTTCGTTAGGCGTCACGCTTCGCCTTCCGTCGAGATGGTGTACGGGCCGGGCGGCACAATCCAATGTGCGCCAATTGATTGCCTGCGCCAGATCAGCCAATCGGCGCGAGCATCAAATTTTTGGCGGGACGACTAACGGCAACAACGATAGCGTCGCGGGGTGGCGCTCGATCGGACGCATTTCAAACAGGCAATCACCGAAAACACCCTGCGCAGCTGCCAGCTTTTCATGGGTCTGCCGGCGGCCGACATCGCTGCGCTGGCGGCGTTTGCCCTCACGAAACACCTGGCGAAGGGCGATTACCTTTTCCGCGAAGGCGATCCTTCGCACGGCTTTTACATCGTGCAGCAGGGCCGGATCAATGCTTCACCGGGTCAGTCCCGCCGGAAAAGAGCAGGTCATTTATGTTTTTCGTCCGGTCCAATCCTTCGCGGATGCGGCGCTGGCGAGCGAGGGCGATTACTCGGCCGACGCCCGCGCGACCGAAGCGAGCGCAGTTCTCCTGATTCGTCGACCTGCTCCGGAATCGCCCCGAACTCGCGCTCCGCATGCTCGGTTCAATGAGTCAGCATCTGCGCGTGCTCGTCGGATTGCTCGATGATCTTTCGCTCAAGGACACGGAGACACGTGTGGCGAACTGGTTGTTGAAGCGCTGTCCTCAACCGCTGCGCACCAGTGAAGCGCTCTCGCGCACCCTGGCCAAGTTCCGCGATCAGAAGTTGCTCAAGGTCGCAGGGCGAGCGATCACGATCACGCAACCGAGAAAACTCGATCAACTGCTCCGACAGCATCTCGGCGAGCTGTGAAGGCCGGTGCCGACCCGCGAATTTGATGAAAGCTGTCCGCCTTGTTCAACCGGGATTGCCCCTCGAACTCCACGACATCCCGCTCCCGCATCCGGGAGAGGATGACGTTTTGGTGCGGGTCAAGGCCGCCGGGATCTGTCACTCGGACGCGCATTATCGCGCCGGGAGATCGCGCGTCGATCCTTTGCCCCTGACGCTCGGGCACGAAGTCGCCGGTGTTGTCGAAGCCGTCGGCCGGAAGGTAAAACAATTCCGCGTCGGCGAACGCGTTTGTCTGCACTACATGGCGACCTGCGGGACGTGCATCTGGTGCGACAAAGGTCACGAACAATTTTGCGAAACCGGTGCCATGATCGGCAAGGCGCGCGACGGCGGTTACGCCGAGTTCATCGTGATGCCCGCGCGCAGCGTCTTCCCGTTGCCGGACGAAACTCCCTTCGAGCACGGAGCCATCATGATGTGCTCCTCGGCGACGTCTCTTCACGCGCTTCACAAAGCGCGAATGCAACCCGGCGAATCCGTCGCCATCTTTGGGGCGGGCGGACTCGGCATGTCCGCCATCCAGCTCGCGCAAGCCCTCGGGGCGAGCAAAGTCTTCGCCGTCGACATTCATCCCGACAAACTCGAGCTGGCCAAATCGTTAGGCGCAGATCCGATCGACGCCCGGGCCGGCGATCCGGTAAAATTGATTCGTGATCGCACCGGCGGACAGGGAGTGGACGTGGCCTTGGAACTGATCGGACTTCCCCTGACCATGGAGCAATCGGTCCGCGCTCTCGCCCGGCAAGGTCGCTCCGCGCTCGCCGGGATCACGGAAAGAAATTTCGAAGTTTCGCCGTATCACGAACTCATTAATCGCGAGGCGGAAATCATCGGCGTATCCGATCACCTGGCAGCTGAGATTCCGGTGCTCCTGGAATTCGCGCGCATCGGGAAACTGAATCTCTCGAAGGTCGTCACGCGCACCGTTCCGCTTGAAGCAAAAGCGATCAACGACGCCCTCGACCGCCTGGAACATTTTGGCGAAGACGTGCGAGTCGTGATTACGCCCTGAGTTCGCACGGTTCAAAAGTGCGACGGCTCGCGCGCGAGGAATTTCCCGCGGCCGATCTCGCCGACAAACTTCCCATCGCGCGCCGCGACTTTGCCCCGCACCGTGACGACGTTCGGGCGGCCCTGGATTTCGAAACCTTCGAAGGAGTTGTAATCGAGATTCATCAGGTGGGTCTTCGCGGAAATTTTTCCTCGGTAATTCGGATCGTAAACGACGAGGTCGGCGTCGCTGCCCGGCTGGATGGTTCCTTTGCGTGGGAAGAGGCCGAAGATCTTCGCTGTCCGCGTGCTCGCGGTGGCGACGAACTGATGGAGATCGATCCGGCCGCCTTTCACGCCGTGGGTGTAATAGAGATTGATCCGGTCCTCGAGCGACGGGATGCCGTTCGGGATTTTCGTGAAGTCAGCGCGGCCCATGATTTTTTGCGTCGCGAAATCGAAAGGTGCGTGATCAGTCGCAAGCGTGGAGACGAATCCCTGGCGCAGCCCGTTCCAAAGGACTTCTTGGTTTCTCTTGTCGCGCAACGGCGGCGACATGACGGCCTTTGCTCCTTCGAAGCCAGGCTTCTCCGCATCAGTGCGATCGAGAAGTAGAAATTGAATTAAGGTTTCGACCCAGACATTAACCCCGCGGGCCGCGCCGCGGATCGATTCGCGGAGCGCCTCTCCGCAGCTCAGGTGCACGATGTAAACATGTGCGCCGGTCAACTGGGCAAAGGTCATGAGGTGATGCACGCCTTCCGCTTCCACGGCCGGCGGACGGCTCCAGTAATGCCATTCCGGCCCGGTCTTTCCCTCGGCAAGGAGCTTCTTTTGCAGCTCCGCCACGAGGTCGGCATTCTCGCAATGCGCGGTGGTGATCACGCCTAACGACTTGGCGAGCTGGAGGGTTTTGTAGAGCTGTTCGTCGGTTACGCCGAGCGCGCCCTTGTAGGCAAGGAAGACCTTGAAGCTGCTCACTCCGCGCTTAACGATCTCGCGGAAGTCGCGCTCGGCTTCGTCATCGTAACGAGTCACGCCCATGTGGAAGCTGAAGTCGCAGGCGCTAGCGCCCTCGGCCTTGCCCAGCCAGGTCTCGAAGGCGTCAAGCGGCTTCTCTTCGCAGCCCGGGCAGATCATTTCTATGAAGGTCGTGGTGCCGCCGACGAGCGCTGCGCGGCTCGCCGTCTCGTGTGTGTCCTTCGCAAATGTGCCCATGAATGGCAGATAAATGTGGACATGCGGATCGATGAAGCCGGGGAAGACATACTTGCCGGTCGCATCAATGACTTCGGCGTCGTTAGGCGCATCGAGATCGCGGCCGATTTGGGTGATCGTTTCGCCTTTGCAGAAGATGTCGGCGACGTAGCGCTCGTCGGGCGTGATGATTTCGCCGTTTTTTATTAAGAGGCTCACGGATGCACGATTCTAAGTTTGGGAAACTGTGCGGTCATGAAATCAATGTCCGCGGTCGCCAATCGGGCGCCGTGACGGAGCGCGTGTGCGGCGATCATGAAATCCGGGATCATTCGTCTGCGCGAACCGCCGCGTTTCCGATAACTTGAAAAGAGACGTCCAGCCTCAAACGCCGCTCCTTCGTCGAGCGGGGAAAAGGCGACCCCGATTGCGGACATGTTTGCCGACAGGGTTTCAAGACTGGCAAAGAGCGGCGCCACCTCCGCCCAGACTACATCGCATGCGGCAAGCTGATTCTCAGCCCTCAATTCCAGGAGAAGGTCCAACCACTTTTCGCCGGTCCGCTCGTTCTTGAAAATCGCGATCAAGACCGAGCTGTCGACGGCGGCGATCATCTCCGGAGTTTCACCCGTCGGCCCCGGGTCGCGGAGAGCCAGCTTTCAGCGGTCTGACCCGGGAGCGCGTCTTTTGCACAACCCAGCACAGCACGCGCCTTCCCCTCGTCGAAGACGTGTCGCGCCTTCAGGAAGTGGGCATCTTCATCGAACTTTAGAACGGACCCCGGCTCCAGTTTCAGTTTCCGCCGAATCTTGGCGGGAATGGTGATCTGGCCCTTGCTCGTCATCGTCGCAGTCATGCAGTCATGTAAGGCAAAGGAGTAAGGAATGCAATTCGGAAACTTATTTCTTCCAAACGTCCCCCACGCCTTCGCCGAACCAGCGCGTGCTGACCACCTTTTGCTGGGTGTAGAACTGCACGCCTTCCTTCCCTTGGATATGAAGGTCGCCGTAGAAGGAGTCATCCCAGCCGGTGAAAGGGAACATCGCCATGGTCGCGGGCACGCCGACGTTTATTCCGACCATGCCGGCTTTGATGCGGTGCTTGAATTCGCGAGCGGCTTTGCCGGAGTTGGTGAAAATGGCGGTGCCGTTGCCGTAGGCGGACTTGTTTGCCAGCTCGATGGCGTGATCGAGGTCTTCCATCCGCATCACGTTGAGGACCGGGCCGAAGACTTCTTCGCGCGCGATCGTCATTTCGATTTGCACGTGGTCGACGATTGTCGCCCCGACGTAAAACCCGTTAGGCGCATCAGCGATGCGGGAGTTGCGACCGTCGCAGATGATTTTCGCGCCTTCTTTCTCTCCGCTGGCGACCAGGCTTAGAACGCGGTCGCGATGTTGCGCGGTGATGACCGGCCCCATATCGGGCTGAGTGCTGACGTCGGTCGGGCCGACTTTGATCGCGCGCGCGGCCCCGACTAACGAGGGTAACAGTTGATCGGCCGCGGCGCCAACAGTGAGCGCGGTCGAGCCGGCCATGCAGCGTTCGCCGGCGCAGCCGAAAGCTGCGGTGGAAAGGGCTTCGACGGTCCGTGGGACGTCGGCGTCGGGCATGACGACGATATAGTTCTTCGCCCCGCCGTTGGCCTGGACGCGTTTCCCGTGGCGGGTGCCGGTTTCGAAGATGTGTTTCGCGACCGGCGACGAACCGACGAAGGAAATGGCGCGCACTTTCGGATGGGTGAGGAGGGCGTCGACGCAGGCGCGACCGCCGTGCACTACGTTGAGGACGCCTTTGGGCAGGCCGGCTTTTTCGAGCAGCTCGACGAGGTAATTGGCGGTGAGAGGAACCTTTTCGCTCGGCTTGAGGACGAAGGTGTTGCCGCAGGCAAGCGCGAGCGGGAACATCCACATCGGGACCATGGCGGGGAAATTAAACGGCGTGATCCCGACGCACACGCCTAACGGCTGATGCATCGTCTCGCAGTCGACGCCACGGGCCAGGTTCTCGAGCGTGTCGCCCATGAGGAGCGTCGGGATGCCGCAGGCGTATTCGATATTTTCGAGACCGCGATAAGCGCTGCCGCGCGCTTCGGCGAGGGTCTTGCCATGCTCGCGCGAAACCAACTGGCAGATGTGATCGAAATTTTCTTCGACCAACTGGCGATAGCGGAAAAACAAACGCGCCCTCTCGACCGGCGGCGTGTCGCGCCAGGCGGGAAAGGCGTCGGCTGCGGCGCTGACTGCCTCGTCCACGATATCGGCGCCGCACATCGGCACCTCTGAGATGACGTCGCCGCGCGACGGGTTATAGACCGGTGAAGTCTCCCGGCCGGAGATTTCTCTCCACTCGCCGCCGATGAAGCTGCGGCAGGGTGTGAGTGAGTTTGTTTTCATGGCTTGGGGAGCGCACGCGCCTCGCGTGCGGGTTTTGGCGCTCCGCCAAAACCATCTTTTGTTACGGGCGTTAGTGTTACCTGCATAAGACAAATTTCGCGAAGTCGAGGCGACTTCGCCAGCACGCGAGGCGCGTGCGCTCCCCGGAGTTGGCATCGTCGCGTTAAATTAATTCGAGCGGTCATGGCTACGGATGCGGCGGGAAGGCGGTGGCGTCGCCGGCGGCGAGGCGGGTTTGATAATCGGCCCAGGCAAGCGGTTCGAGCCCGGTCTCGACGCTGACCATTGTAATGCAGCCGTGGACGGGGCAGACTAACGAGCAAAGGTTGCATCCGACGCATTCCTCGTCCTTGATTTCCGGGACCGGTTTGCCCGGGACGCGGCCCGGGCCGAGATCGTAGGCGGCCGGATCAGCGAGCGCGATTGCCTGGTGGGCACCGTCTTCGCAGGCGATGTAGCAGAGGTTGCAGCCGATGCACTTGCCGTAATCGATCTCGGCGATCCGCTTGTAATTCAGATCGAGCGTTTCCCATTTGCGCACCGTGTCGACGGCGCGGCCGCGGAGTTCTTCGAGATTCTTGAAGCCTTTGGAATCGAGATAGTCATTCAGGCCGTCGATCATGTCCTCGACGATGCGAAAGCCATAGTGCATGACCGCGGTGCAAACTTGGACTGTGGTCGATCCGAGCGCGACGAACTCAGCGGCGTCGCGCCAAGTGGTGATCCCGCCGATGCCGGAAATGGGGAGGCCGACCTCGGGGTCTGAGGCGCAGGATTGCAGCATGTTGAGCGCGATCGGTTTCACCGCCGGGCCGCAATAGCCGCCGTGCGAGCTGAGCCCGCCGACGAATGGCTCGGGGACGAAGGTGTCGAGGTTCACCTGCGTGATGCTGTTGATGGTGTTGATGAGCGAGATGGCGTTGGCGCCACCGCGTTTCGCGGCGCGGGCGGCGGCGGTGATGTCGGTGATGTTGGGAGTGAGTTTCGCGATTACCGGGATGGTGGCGACTTCCATCACCCACTCGACGATGGTTTGGGCGACATCGGGATTTTGGCCAACGGCCGAGCCCATCCCGCGTTCGCACATGCCGTGCGGACAACCAAAGTTCAGCTCAATCCCATCGGCTCCGCAGTCGGCTGAGCGCCGAACGAAGTCGTGCCAATTCTCGCGCGTGTCGACCATGAGTGAGGCGATGACGGCATGGTTCGGCCAGCGCTTCTTCACCTCCGCGATCTCGCGGAAATTTGTCTCGGGCGCGCGGTCGCTGATCAGTTCGATGTTATTCAAGCCGGCCATGCGCATGTTGCCGTAATCGATCGAGGAATAGCGGGAAGAGACGTTGCGAATCGGGTCGCCGATTGTTTTCCAGACGACGCCGCCCCAGCCGGCTTCGAAGGCGCGGTGCGCCTGGTAGGCGGTGTTGCCCGGCGGGCCGGAAGCGATCCAGAATGGGTTGGGGGACTCGATCCCCGCGAGGTTGGTGGAGAGGTCGGCCATGGATGTGGATGAGCTCACACAAAGGACGCAAAGGACACGAAGGTTCGCCGGGATTCCTCCAAATCCTTTGTGACCTTTGTGACCTTTGTGTTCGTTGTGTGAGTTTTCATTCCTGGTTTTTCGAGGTGAGGGCGCTGGTGGCGGGCTCAGAATGGGAGGCGGGTGAGAGCTGCGCGTATTTTGCTTCCAACTCCGGGACGCGGATCGGCGCGTCGAGCCCGGAGCCGAACGGACCGTGCGCTACGCCCCAGCGCGAGGGCTGGATTGGCCCCAGGACTTCGGCCTGGCCAAACAGTTTGTGAATTCCGCGCGCGGCCTTCTTGCCTTCGCCGACGGCGTTGACGACTTCGCGGCCGCCATTCGCGCAATCGCCGCCGGTGAAGACATTCGGCAGGCTGGTCCGGCCTGTCTCGAAATCGCGCCTCAAGGTGCCGTTGCGATTCAGCTCCAGCTCGGGGAAAAGTTTCGTGATCCAATCGCTCTGCTTTTGCTGCCCGACGGCTTTGAGGACCATGTCGAAGGGCTCGGTAAACTCCGAGCCGTCGATTTGCTCGAGCGCGCCGCTCGCGGTGAAGCGAGTGCGGGCAAGGCGCAGGCCGGCGACGTGGCCATCCTCTGCGATCACCTCAACTGGGGCTTGATGGAAGAGGAAAGTCGCGCCATCGCGTTTCGCGAGATCGTATTCGAAGGCGTAGGCCGACATGTCGAGTTCGCCCCGGCGGTAAACTACGATGACTTCGTCCGCGCCAAGCCGCCGCGCCTGGGTGGCGGCGTCGATCGCGGTGTTGCCGCAACCGATCACCGCCACCCGCGCGCCAACCGGAATTTGATGGAGCGGATCGGTGTGGATCTGCTCGATGAAAGTGAGCGCATCGACGACCTCGGGTAGGTCTTCGCCCGGGATGCGCAATCGCTGGCCATCGCCGAGACCGACTCCGATGAAGATAGCATCGAAGCGTTCGAGGTCTTCACGGGTCACATCCTTCCCAACTTCCACGCCGCAGCGAAATTCCACGCCTAACGACTTGACGAGCTCGACTTCTTCGAGGCTTACAGCGGGCTTCATCTTATAATAGGCGATGCCGTAGGTGTTGAGTCCGCCGGCGTTCGGTTTGCGTTCGAAAATGACCACGTCATGTCCGAGCTGGGCCAACTCGGCGGCGCAACCCATCCCAGCCGGGCCACCGCCGATGACAGCGACGCGCTTGCCGGATTTTTTTGCGGCCGGTTTCAGGACCGGGATCCGGTTTTCGGAAACGTGATCGGTCGCGTAGCGCTGGAGCCGGCCGATTTTGATCGGGTCGCTGTCGCGATCGAGCATGACGCAGGCGCCTTCGCAGAGGACCTCGGTCGGGCAAACCCGCGCGCAGCTCGCGCCGAGAATGTTGGCGGTGAGGATGGTGCGCGCCGCGCCGGTCACGTTACCGGTCATGATCTTTTTGATGAATGCCGGGATATCGATTCCGGTCGGGCAGGCGGTGATGCAGGGCGCGTCGAAGCAAAAGAGGCAGCGGGAGGACTCGACGATTGCCTGCTGTGCGGTGTAACGCGGCGCGATATCGCCTAGGTTGGTGGCGAGCTGTTCGGCGGAAAGTTTTGGGCTCAGCGGCATTGGTCGGTCAATTTTTCGGAAGCGACCGCACGCGAATAATTTCGGTACGGGGCATCGAGGGAATCATTTTCGCGGGAAGGGTGCAAGCCCTGAGACGGATTGTTCCGCATGAACGGGAATATGCGCGGCGCGGCCTCGGCACATATGTCGCGCTGGGAGACGGTTGACACTCCTTTTTGACCCGATAGTTTAGGCCGTTAACTAATGGGCGCGGCCACGGCATATTTATCTCAAGAAACGGATCAACTCCGTGTCGACGCCGCTCAATTGGCCCACATCATCATGGAGATGCAGCGCTGCTTCATTCTCCGTCTCTCGAAAGAACTGGCCCCGGGAAATGTCTCGTTTCCGCAGTTCTTCCTCCTTACTTATCTCGCCCTGAAGGAGGTGCTGACGATGTCGGCCATCGCGCAAAAAATGGGGCACACCACCGCCGCCGCCAGTGGACTCGTCGCGCGGCTGGAAAATCTTGGTTATGTCATGCGTTCCCACGCCTCGGATGACCGGCGCAAAGTGATGGTTTGCATCACTCCGCGCGGGTCGGCGCTAGTCCGGCGCATCCGTGAGGAGATGATTTGCAACCTGATGAAGATGATGGCCCACCTCTCCCCGAGTGAACAGAAATCGTGGTTGCAAATCTACAGCAAGATATACGATTACTGCCAGAATAAATGAGCCGTGATTGCCGGCGGCTGGGAGCCGGTTCGCTTTCCAGCGCCGCAAGAGCTTCCGCCATCCGCGCATTATTTATCTCACCCGATCGGCCTTGCCCCGCGGCCGCAGAGGGACACCAAGGATTTTCCAAGATGCACTTTTTTTCTGTCCCAATGATTCGGTTCCGCTTCCTCGCCTGCCTCCTGCTTTTGGCCGGCACCACTCTCGCCTTGGCCGGGAGCGAGACGACAATGAAGACGTCCACTTCCTCCACTGCGGCGCGCCGTTTCACCTTGCGCGAGGCGATCGAGACCGCCTTTCAGCGGAATCCGGATATCCTGCGTGCCCGCCAGGAAATCCGTCGGACCAAGGGAGTGCAGATCGAGGTTCTCTCCCAGGCCTTGCCTCACCTCGACGCGACGGCGGCCTTCAATTACACCGACCCCAATTTACGCGGCGGGAGCGGCGGCTCCCTCATCACCACTACGGGCGGGGGCGGCACGACCCCGACGCCGGTGCCGAGCGCGACGCCGCTTCCGAGCGCGACTCCCGGCACCACGACGACTTTCACTTCCTTCGGGATCACCGATTATTCCTACAACCTCCGCCTCACCGCTTCCCAGCTTCTTTATAATGGAAGCGTCATTCCAGCGATTCGCGGGGCCGGTTCCGCGGCCGACGCCAGCCTTTACGGCTTGCGCGACACGATCGACCGCGTCATCGCGCTCGTGCGGCAGCAGTTTTACCAGGTCATCCTGAACAAGGAATTGATCGGAGTGCAGGAAGAATCGGTCCGGCTGCTCGAGAGCCAGTTGAAAGATCAACAGAACCGTTTCGAAGCCGGCACCGTCCCGCGCTTTAACGTCCTCCAGGCCGAGGTTGCGCTTGTGAACCAGCAACCGGCGCTCATCACCGCGCGAAATAATTTCCGCATCGCGCAGCTCCAACTGGCGAAGACGATCGGCCTCGATTTCGATCCGCAACGCGGCTCGGCTCCGCCGCTCGAGTGCGTCGGCGAATTGACCTTCACCCCGCGCGAGATTCCGCTCCCGGCCGCGATCCAGCTGGGCAAGGAGCGCCGGCCCTTCCTGAAACAGCAGCGGGCCAACATCCTCGTGCAGGCGGCAACGCTCTCCGGCGCTTTTGCGGGGATCCAGCCGACCCTGAGCCTGAATGGCGGCTATGCTTTTGAGAGCTCGCAGTTTTCCAGCAAGCTGCGCGACATCACCGAGGGCTGGTTCTTTGGTATCAGCGGCAGCTGGGCGATTTTCGACGGCCTGGAAACAGTCGGCCGGGTGAAACAGGCGCGCGCCACCTTGAGCCAGGCCAAGATCACTTACGACGACGCCGTCCGGCAGGTGGAACTCGAAATCCAGCAGGCCTATTCCAATCTCCAGCAGGATCGCGAACTCTACGACAGCCAGTCGAAAAACGTCGACCAGGCGCACGAAGCCCTGCGGCTGGCCAGTGCCCGACTTGGCGTCGGAGCGGGCGTGCAGCTCGACGTCCTGAACGCGCAGGTCGCGCTCACCCAGGCGCAGTCGACCCGGCTCTCCGCTCTCTTTAGTTACAACGCCGATCTCGCGGAATTCGATCGCGTGACCGCGACCGACACGATTTATCACGACACCTTTGATGATCCGCTCATGCGCAAACGGCGGGAAACAAAGTTCATCAAGACGACCACGACCGAGTCGTCGGGGAAATAGCCGGCGCCATGTCGGCGGGCGCGGGTGAACTGGAAATGGCGCTGGAGTTTTTCCCGGCGCTAAACGAAATCGCATTCGTTAGGCATGCCTTTGTCGCGCGCATTCCCGGGATTGATGTCGCGACCGACCGGGCCGCCGCGCTCGATCGGCTCGAGGCCGCGCATTGCGCGCTCCGCACCGAGCTTGGTCTGGGGGAGAAATTCTTTGTCACCGCCGAACAGGTCCACGGCAACGAGATCGCCGTGATCGATTCCGCCGCCAGCGCCCAGCACTGTTTCAAAGGGGCGGACGGCCTCATCACCGACCAGCCCGGGGTTTCGTTAGGCATTTATGTCGCGGATTGCTGCGCGGTTTACCTGGTTGATCCGGTCCGGTGCTGCCTTGGCCTCGTTCACTCCGGGAAAAAAGGGACCGAGATGGCGATTGTGGAAAAGGCGATTCAGGGCCTGCAAGAAAATTTCGGGAGCGCACCGCGCGATTTGATCGTGCAGCTCAGTCCCTGCATTCGCCCGCCGCATTACGAAATCGATTTCGCGAGCGAGATCGTGCGCCAGGCCCGCCGCGCAGGGGTCGAGCAGGTCCACGACAGCGGCCGCTGCACCGCCTCCGACCTCGCGCGCTACTACAGCTATCGCGCGGAGAAGGCCCGGACCGGCCGGATGCTCGCCCTCCTCGCCCTGCGCGATTGACTTTCTGTTTGACGTTCGCGCGCGGATTCTGTAACTCGTTAGGAAGATGAAGCGCCGGCAATTTTTCGTCCTCCTCACCCTCGGGATCGCGTGCCTTTGCCTCAGTCTGGTGACGATTGTCTTCGCGCGCGAGAACCGTAAACTGCAGGAAAGCGTGCAGGCGCAGCAGACCATCATCAACAAGGGCACCCTCAGCCAGCAAATCGGGACCAACCTTCTGCGCGAGATGGCCGCGGTCGCGCAGAACAACGAAAAAATGCGGTCCTTGCTCAAGGAGAACGGCTTCAACCTTTCCGGTGCCGCTTCGCCCGCTCCAACCGCCTCACCCGCGCCCTAACGATGGAAACGGAAACGCAGATTTCACCACCGGTTCACTCGATCTACCACGGCTTTTGGCCAGTCTTGCTGATTGGTTTGAGCCTCCTTTTCATCTTCGCCTGGGAGGTCCGGACCAATATTTTCACTCGGCAAAGCGCCCAGCAGCTCGAGCAACAGCAGGTGACGCTCGTCGATCAGGCCACCAAAGTGCAGGCCAGACTCGAGAAACTCGTTCGTGGATTGGTTGAGCTGGGCAAGACCGACGAGGAAGCGCAGAAGCTTGTCACCAAGTTCGGGATCAAGTTGAATAACCCGACCATGCCGACGAGCACCCCAGCACCCTAACGACTAATCCGCCTCGAGTCCCCGCCGCAGTGCGCAGATCCCGCGGCGTCTGGCGGCCGCGACGAAGTCGAAAAATATCTGCGCGGGTTCGCCCCAGGTTTTTTCCCGCGCCTGCGCCAGCGCCTGGCTGACATTCAAGCCACTCTCATAAAGGAGGCGAAAGGCCGCCTTGATCTCCGCCCGGTCGGTCGCGTCGAATCCGGCCCGTCGCAACCCGACGACGTTCAGGCCGATCACTTTGTTCACCTCGGCGGCGGCGACGTAGGGTGGAATGTCTTTGCCGAAACCGGACGTGCCCTGGGTAACCACTAGCCGCCCGACCCGCATGAACTGGTGGAAAACGCAGCCGCCCCCAAGGAACGCACCGTCGCCGACCGCGACGTGTCCGCCGAGCAGGCAATTGTTCGCGATGATCACCTTGTTTCCGATTTCGCAGTTGTGCCCGAGGTGCGCGCCGGCCATGAGAAAATTGTTGTCGCCGACGCGGGTGACGGAGCCTTCCGCCGTGCCGCGATGGATGGTGACGTGTTCGCGGATCACGTTGCCATTACCGATTTCGACCGAGCTACGCGTCCCATCCTTGAAATTCAGGTCTTGCGGCAGGCCGCCGATGATCACGCCGTTTCCAATTCGATTATCCGTGCCTAACCGGACCGCGCCCTCCATGACGGCGTGTGATAGCACGACGGTACGCGCCCCGATTTCCACCTCGCCGCCGATGCAGGCAAAGGGTCCAATTTCCACATCGTCGGCCAGCCGGGCTTTCGGATCGACGATCGCGCTCGAATGAATTTTCACAGCACCCCCATTTCCTTGAAGCTGAAATAGGGAAGCCGTCCCTCGGCCGGCGCGCCGATGATGACATGATCGAGAAGCTTGATCTGGAGGAGCTCGGCCGCTTCCCGCAGGCGTCTCGTCAGGCTGTGATCCGCCTGGCTGGGCGACGGATCGCCCGAAGGGTGATTGTGCACCACGACGACAGCGTAGGCGGAATAAATGAGCGCGGGGCGAAAAACGTCGCGCGGGTGGGCGATGCTTTCGTTGACGCTGCCTAACGAAACCTCTTCCATCCGGATCAGGTTATAGCGCGTGTCGAGCAGAATGACGCGGAGCGCTTCCTTGTGCAGGGCGCGCATTTCCGGGCCGAGAAACTCGTAAATCTGCTGCGGCGTTTCGATTTTGCGCCTCACGAAGTTCTCCCGCGCCAGTCGGTGACCGAGACCAAACGCCGCGGCCAGCTGTGTGGCCTTGGCCGGCCCGATGCCCTTCATCTTCCTCAGTTCCTTGACCGTGCAGCGGCTCAGCGCGCCTAACGATTCGTATTCCGCGATCAATTGCCGCGCGACCTCGACGACGTTCGCACCCTGTCGTCCTGTGCCGAGAAGAATAGCGATTAATTCCGCCGGGGTGAGCGCTTCCGCGCCCAGTGCCTCAAGGCGTTCCCGTGGCCGATCCTCCTTCGGCATCTCACGGATTTTGAGGGGAGTCGCCAAGACGAGATCTTATCCTCGCAGCTGTTCGAGCAGTTCGTGCAGCGCCTCGCCGAGGCCGAAAAGCGAATCGATATGGCGGTTGGTGCCGAGCGGCGCGAGTTCCGGCTGCGCCTCGCGGATCAATTCCTGCGCGGTTTCGATCGACTTATCGAGCGCGCCGTCGGTCGGGCAATTTTGCAGCAACGCCGTGACCTCTTCGAGTTTTCCTTCGAGCACAAGTGCGCAGCAGAGCTCGCGGTCGAACGCGCTGGCGGATTCGAGCAACGTCAGTACCGGCAGGGTCAGCTTGCCTTTGCGCAGGTCGGTTCCGAGAGTTTTGCCGGTCTGCGCTTCCGTGCCCGCAATGTCGAGACAATCGTCGTAGATCTGATAAGCGGTGCCAATTTTTGCGCCGAAGCTCTTCAATCGGGCGACATTTTCCTCTGATGCGCCGCTGATGACTGCACCCAGTTCCGCCGCGCAGGCGAAGAGCGATCCGGTTTTCATGCCGATGATCCGAAAATAATCCTCGCGTGAGAGTTGCAGATCGAAACGCCTCTGCGTCTGGATCATTTCGCCCGAGCAAACCTCGGTCGCGGTGCGCGCAATCGTGCGGCTGATGTTCCTGTCCTCGAAATCGGTCGCAAGATTGAGCGCATGTGCAAATAGCACGTCGCCCAGCAGGACGCTGAGCGAATTTCCCCAGCGTGCGTTGACCGTCGGCTGGGAGCGACGGCGTTCCGCTTCGTCCATGATGTCGTCGTGCACGAGGGTCGCGAGGTGAATCAGTTCCACGATGACGGCCAGGTCGAGATGACCCGAGACTAACGAACCGGTGGCGCCGCCGCTGAGAAGGGCGACGAGCGGGCGGAGCCGCTTACCACCGCCGCCGATGGCATAGGCCACGTAACCCTCAATCGCCGGGTCAAAGGCGGCGGTCTGCGCGGTGATGCGCCGATCCACTTCATCGAGTTGGCTTTGGACCGGCTCGAAAACGCGGCTCAGCGGTCCGGCCACGCCATTGGCCGTGGCAGCTGAGTTCGCGGAAATTTTCACAAGCGCAGGATAGAAGGTCGGCTTTTAATGTCAAAACTACTCGACAGCGGCCTTTACCAGCGGCGCAGCCATTCTTCCGTCGCATATTTTTCGGCGGCCAGGAGAGCGGCGCGTTCCAAGACCGGCGGCGGGATTTCTTCCCTCCGTAATTCCGGAGCAAGAGCGGCTGCGAATCGTTCGCGAAATGATTCGTCCAGGCTGGGTAATTGGATGCTGCCCTGGTGCAGAAAACCGCCCCGTGTTCGGCGTTGCGCGGCCCCGGCGATCTTGCGCCCGAGGAGGATGACGTCGTCTCGCACCGAGTTGGCAAAACAGGCATCGGAAATTTTTGGCGCCGCGCTCGCCGCCAATTCCGCCGCTTGTCCGACCGCGCGCAAAGCGTCGCGGATCGCGGCATGCAGCGCCGCATAGATGGCGGCCGGCCCAAGAGTCGCGGCAGCCTCTGTCGCCGAGGTCACAAGCGAGTAGGTGAGGTCCTCGCCGTGCCGGACGCTGCCCCCTCCGGTCCATCGCCTAACGAGATCAAGGCGCTCTCTCTGCTCGGCGATGTCGTCATATTTTCCAAAGTAGCCAAAGGAGAGGGAAGGTCTCTGCCAGCCGTAGAACCGAAGCGTGGGCAACGTCGCCTGCTCGAGCAAGGCCTCGTCGATCGCCATGTTTGTCGCCGCGTCGGCCGCCGCGCGATCGTTGTAAACCACGAGGCGCTCAAACAGCATCGGCCACGATTTGCTCGAAGGAGGCGCGAGGTTCCGGCGCGGCGGTAATCGGCCGGCCGATCACAAGAAAATCAGCGCCCGCTTTAAGCGCTTCTGACGGTGTCATGGCTCGCTTTTGGTCGCCTGCCGCCGAGCCCGTCGGCCGGATCCCGGGCGTAATGATCTTGATTTTCGAACCATGCGCGGAACGCAGCCCAGCCAGTTCATGGGCACTCGCGACGATCCCGCCGATCGCGCATTCCACACCCAGTTTGGCAAGTCGTAGGACTTGGTCTCCCATCGAGGAATTCACGCCCACTTCGCGCAAGGTTGCTTCATCGGCGGAGGTCAAAACGGTTACCCCAAGAAGCAGCAAATCCGGCCCGGCCGAGCGCACCGCCGCCTCGACCATGGCGCGCCCGCCCCCGAGATGGAGGGTGAGCATTTCCACGCCTAACGAACCGGCGCTCTCGACCGCGCGGCCGACAGTGTTGGGAATGTCGTGCAACTTGAGATCGAGAAAGACGCGTCCGCCGAGGTCGTGGACCGCGCGGACGATCTCCGGCCCAGCCGCGATGTAGAGCTGGAGCCCGATCTTGAAAAGCCCGCCACGAGGCGCGAGCTGGCGCACCAGAGCGAGGGCCTCCGCACTCGTCGGAAAATCGAGCGCGACGATGATGCGCTCGCGGACGGTGATTTCAGTGGCTTGCCAGTTCATGCGGTTCCACACAGGGTTGCGGGAACCTATGCAGCTTTTCGCGCCCGCGAAGATCAATTTATTCTTTAAGATCCTGCGCCGGAGGGAGGACGGCTTTCACGAGATCGAGACCTTGATGGCGCCGATCTCACTCGCGGACGAGCTAAGAATTGAATCTGGCGAAGCAGGAGGCGGGGTCGAATTTTCGACGGACGATGCGACTCTCCCGGTCGGGGAAGACAATTTGGTGGTGCGCGCGGCGCGCAGTTTTTTCGCTGAGATCCAAGAGGAACCGAGGGTCCGGATCGACTTGCGAAAAAAAATTCCGCACGGGGCCGGGTTGGGCGGCGGGAGCAGCGATGCCGCCAGCACTTTGCTGGGCTTGAATCGGCTGCACGGGGCACGCCTGCCCCCCGCGTGCCTAACGAATTTGGCGGCTGCGCTCGGATCCGATGTGCCATTTTTTCTAGCTCAAAGCGCGGCCCGCTGTCGCGGGCGCGGCGAGATTGTGGAACCAGTGGTGCAGCTTCCGCAATTGTCGCTGCTGCTCTTGAAACCGGAGTTCGGCGTGCCGACGCCGTGGGCCTATCGGCAATGGCAGGATTCGCGCGAGTTGCCGGGGGTGAATTATGCGCCCCAAGAGGTCGGAGAGATGACATTGCAAAATGACTTGGAGCGGCCGGTTTTCGAAAAGCACATCTTTCTCGCGCGGATGAAGGTCTGGTTGCGCAAGCAACCGGAGGTCGAAGCGGCGCTAATGTCGGGATCGGGTTCGACTATGTTTGCGATCCTGCGGGAGGCGGGCGGAGCCGAACCTCTCGCTACCCGCGCGCGTGAGGAGCTGGATCCGAAGCTCTGGACCTGCGCGGCGGTTGTAGACGCCTCCCTCTGGGAGGCGCGGGGTTTGGGGTGATCGCAATACCGATACCCGCGCTTCGCAGAGCGAAGCGTCTACAGCGATAACGGATGTCGTTACGCGAGCAAGCGATCGAGATGGTCGACGCAGATCTGCGACCAGGTCTCGAGGCTTTCGCGACGCTCGATCAGTTCAGCTTTCGTCAGGAAGGCGAGATTGGTGATCATCGATTCGCGCTTCTGCACCTTCGCTTCTTCAAGCCGGAAGACGTGCACCACGCCAAGGTGAACGCGGCCGACTTCGGTCGTGTCATCGTTTAAGAGCGCCACGATGCGATCCTCGGATGGTGTGGAAATTCCAACTTCTTCGTCCACCTCGCGCTCGACTCCGGCGCGGTAGGCCTGCTCGTCCCAGGCGAAAAGTGATTCGTCCCCGTCGTTCATGTGTCCGCCGATCCCGATCGAGCCCTTGGAGACAAGGCGCTGTTCGCCGGCTTTTTTACCGCGGACGTAATGGAGCACGCGGTCGCCGCAAACGAGGAGGGCGTAGGGAATGATTTGCTTGTGGCTCGGATCGTTCTCCGCCGTGGCCCGGGCGAGGAAATGATTATTTCCGCGCGCCAGCATGGCGTCGAGGTAGCGCCGCGGCTCGAAATTCAGCCCGTGAAAACTGCCAAGCTGGTCAAAGAGATCCCGCCTAACGACGAGGACATTTTCGTGAGGCGCCGCCATCTTCGCCGGCTCGACTAAAACGAAAAGGTCGCGCCGACCTGCGGCCCGATCAGGTTCAGACTAGGGTTGGGATCGGTCTGACCGCCGTTGGACAGATGCTGGTAGAGCGCGCCGACGTTCACTTTCCAATGCTCATTGATCAGGTAATCGAAACCGGCCTGAGTTAGAATATTGAAGGTGAAATCCTGCCCCTGCCCCTGCCGGAATTGATCCGTGCTGTCGATAAACCCGAGCCCGACGCCGCCGGAAGCGTAAGGCTGCACCCGCCAGCCCGGGCGAACAAAGACGTGGCGAAAACCAGCCGAGATTCCGAAGTAATGATTCTCCGGTCCGCGAAAGATGGGCTCGACCATCCCGAGGAGGTAAACCTGGTTGTAGCCGCGAAAGATGCTGTGATCATCGCGGTTCACTCCCCAGCGCAGGCGCCCGGTGAGAAACTGCGCGCCGATTTCGTAGTTGTTTGGGTTTCCGATAAAACTGAGCAGGTATGCCGTCTCGGTCGCGAACTCGAACTGCGGCGGCTCGAAGTCATCGCTGGCCTGGAGCGGCGCAGGATAGGAGGCCACTTCTCCAGCCTGGACCGGCGCTGCGTAAAGCAGAGCCAGCGAGACGATCAACGTGAGGAGGCAGAGCGGTCGTTTCATGAAAGGTCCGCAGCATATTTCGCCCGGCTGCAATTGCAATCGAAGCCGCATGTCGTCATGTGTCGGTCATGAAAAAGTTTGCCCTCTTCCTGCTTCTCGTTGTCCTCGCGGCTAAGCCCAGCTCTCTCGTCGCCGCGGAGGATGGCGCGCAACTGGCCGACGCGGTTTGGAAAGCGAGTGGGGGAGAGAACTGGTCCAAAGTGAAGACGATCGACTTTACCTTCGCGGTGGAAAAGGAGGGCAAGACACTGGTTTCCGCTGAACATCACTGGGATGTCGCCTCGCAAACCGACCACGTGAAATGGAAAGACAAGGACGCCACCGTCAACCTGGCCGATCCAGCGAATGACGAGGATGCAAAAGCAGCCTACGCCCGGTGGGTGAACGACTCTTACTGGCTCCTGGCGCCGTTGAAATTCAAGGACCGCGGGGTGCACTTCACCGCAGAAGGCCGGAAGACGATCGATGGCGCGGAACGCGAGGTCTTGCTGCTGACTTTCGATACGGTCGGCCTAACCCCGAAAGATCAATACCGGCTCTACATCGACCCGGCGACGAATCTGCTGGCTTCCTGGGATTACATGCCCGAGCCCGGTCAGGCGAAGCACGGGACCTGGGAGAACTACCAGAAGTCCGGTGGCCTGACCCTGGCGACGGAGCACAAGATGGGAGAGATCGAAATCAAGATCTTGAATCTGAAGGTCACTACGAACGAGTAAGGTAGTGGCACGGAGGCTGGGGAGCGCACGCGCCTCGCGTGCCGTTTGCGGCGCCTCGCCGCAAACATCCGCGCTTTGAATGGCAGAGTGACTAACGAACTTTTCGTGCGTCCGAACGCAATCCGGCGAGGCGCCGGATTGAGCACGCGAGGGCGCGTGCGCTCCCCAGAGTTAACGCGCCGCGTCCGGTCTTATCCAGGACGCCAGATCTTCCGGCAGCCCGGATGCCCAGTCGAACTCACTGGCGATTCGCAACCGGGCGGAGTGAAGTGCGTGGCGCGGCAGAAGAAGCTCGCGCTCCAGTTCCTCCGTCCAGCCGGTTTCGATAAAGCGCAGGTAATGCTGCTCGTTAGGCCCATAAATCTTGTCCCCCACAATCGCGTGGCCGAGGTGCGCCAGGTGCACTCGGATTTGGTGCATCCGGCCGGTCTGCGGGATGGCCCGGACGATCGCAAACTGCTTCTCTTGCCTAACGAAACGCTCTTCGACCTGGAAATCGGTCACGGCCGGCGCACCTCGTTCGTGGATCGCTTGTTTCAACCAAATGGCCGAGGGGGCGCGCTCGCCCTGCCGTGCGAGCGGCGCATTCACTGTCGTCGAGTCCCACTTCGGCCAGCCCTGCACGATCGCAAGATATTCTTTTTCGATCTGCCGACGTTCCATCGCGCGGCCGAAATGG
The DNA here is from genome assembly GCA_038198475.1 of Chthoniobacterales bacterium. GTDB lineage: Bacteria > Verrucomicrobiota > Verrucomicrobiia > Chthoniobacterales > UBA10450 > Palsa-1392. Next base: position 21,333 of record JBBPZW010000168.1, read on the forward strand.
CGCGCCGCTTCTCGATTTTTGGCGATCAACACCAGCCCGCTTGTCTCGCGATCGAGCCGGTTTACGATCGAGACCTGGCCCCCGTTGACCAACTCGAAGGCGAGCACCTCGCGCAGCGCGGCCCAGAGGGTCGGGGTGCCATCGGGCTTGCTCGGGTGAATGAGCAGGAAGGGCGGCTTGTCGACCACGAGGCAATCTTCTGTCTCGGCGACGATGCGAAATCTTGGTGGCGTCCTTGCGCGGTCGATGGCCGTAGGTAGATGAGCGAACGCCGGCATGATTTCCCTGCAAAAAGTTAGTCGCTATTACGAAGCCGGCGAGCGCTCAGTGCACGCCCTCGAGGAAGTCTCGTTCGAGATCGGCCGGAATGAATTTGTCGCGGTCGTCGGACCGAGTGGGTGCGGGAAGAGCACGCTGATGCACCTAATCGCTGGGCTTGACCGACCGACCGCTGGAGAAATTATCGTGGATGGACTCAGCCTAACGAATGCAGGCGATGCGCAGTTGACCGATTTCCGGCGCCACCGCCTGGGGCTCGTCTTCCAGTTTTTCAATTTGCTGCCAACCATGAACGCGCTCGAAAACGTCACCCTCCCGCTCCTTCTGCAGGGCGTTTCGTTCGCCGAAAGCGAAACGCGGGCACGAGAACTTCTCGAACTGGTCGGCCTAACGAACCGCGCGACACACTTCGTCCACCAGTTGAGCGGCGGCGAACAGCAGCGGACCGCGATCGCGCGCGCCCTGGTGGACCGGCCTTCGCTCCTGATCGCGGACGAGCCGACCGGGAATCTCGATACCGCCTCCGCCGCGCGCGTGCTCGCATTGCTGCGGCAGATTGCCGCTGAGCAACTGGCGACACTTATTCTGGTCACGCACAGTGCCGAGGTGGCAGGAGCGGCTTCGCGGCAGATTGAATTATGCGATGGAAGAGTCGTGCACGATCGAAAAACGAATGTGGGAGGGGCCTTTGCGCCCCGATAGTAGCGACATCTTCCCCGATCGGGGCCCAAAGGCCCCTCCCACATTGCTGCCGCGCAGCTTTTCTTAATTATGCCAATCTACCAACTGGAGAGAAAACAGGTCGTCTCGTTAGGCTTAGATGATTGCTGGCGCTTCTTCTCCGATCCGCGCAATCTGCGCAAGATCACGCCCCCTTCGATGAATTTCGTGATCAAGCGCGAGCTGCCGGCGGAAGTTTATCCCGGCCTGATGATCGAATACACTGTTTCGCCATTGTTAGGCATTCCGCTCACCTGGCTGACCGAGATCGTGCACGTCGATCCGCCGCATCGCTTCGTCGACGAGCAGCGGGTCGGCCCCTACCGCATCTGGCATCACGAACATTTCTTCCGCGCCCTCTCCGAAGGCGGGACCGAAGTGCGCGATCTCGTGACCTATGTCCCGCCCCTGGGGCCGTTCGGCGCGATTCTGAATCAGTTCCTCATTCGCCCGCAGCTGGAGAAGATTTTTGATTACCGCCGCGAGCATCTTCCGCAGGCTCCGGGCGAAGCAGCGGCTTGACCCCACCGTTAAAACCGCTTTACCTAACGTCTCACCAAAACCGGAAAGGGAGCGCCTTTGGAACTTAAAGACATCAAAGCCATCATCGACCTGATGAAAAAAAATGACCTCTCCGTTTTCGAAATGGAGAAGGACGGCTTCCGGCTGAAGCTGCAAAAAGGAGCAGGCGAGCAAACCGTTTTCGCAGCGCCCCCGATGCCGCAGGTCAGCGCTCCGTCAGCCGCCGGCGGAGGAGGGGCGGCCGCGACTCAAGCTTCCGCGGCGAGCGTGCCTCCAGCCAGCGATGCGAGCAAGGAGATCACTTCCCCGATGGTCGGCACCTTTTACCGGGCCGCCTCGCCGGAGTCGCCGTCGTTTGTCGACGTCGGCCGGGAAGTGAATGAAGACACCGTCGTCTGCATCATCGAGGCGATGAAAGTGATGAACGAAATCAAAGCCGAGGTAAAAGGCGTCATTGCCGAGGTCGTGGCGGAAAACGGCAAGCCGGTGCAGTTCGGACAGGCCTTGTTTAAAGTTCGTTAGGCGACGGCGCTTCGCCGAATCGGGATGACGATTGCGTCGCTCGCTACGCTTTTGACTCATGTTTGAAAAAATCCTGATCGCCAACCGCGGAGAAATCGCGCTCCGCGTCATCCGCGCCTGCAAGGAACTCGGCATCCGCACCCTCGCGGTTTATTCGGAGGCGGATGTCGATTCGCTTCATGTCCAGCTGGCCGACGAATCGATTTGCATCGGGTCGGCGCCTAGTTCGGATAGTTATCTGCGCATCGATCGTATCATGAGCGCGGCCGAAGTGGGCGACGTCGATGCGATTCACCCGGGTTACGGATTCCTGGCCGAGAACGCGCACTTCGCGGAAGTCTGCGAGAGCTGCAAAATTAAGTTCATCGGTCCGACGCCGGCCGCGATGCGCGCGATGGGGGACAAGAATTCCGCGCGGGCCGCGGCCCGTAAAGCCGGCGTGCCGGTGACGCCGGGAAGCGACGGCATCGTCGAGTCCGAGGAGGAGGCGATCAAGGTGGCGAAGAAAATCGGTTACCCGCTCATGATCAAAGCGGTCTCCGGGGGCGGTGGCCGCGGGATGCGAGCTGCGCATAACGAAGTGAGCCTTCTGCATGGATTTCACGCCGCGCGGATGGAGGCAGAGAAAGCTTTCGGAAACGCCGAGGTTTACATCGAGAAACTGATCATAAACCCGCATCACATCGAGTTTCAGATCGTGGCCGACAACTACGGCAACACCGTCCATCTGGGTGAGCGCGATTGTTCGATCCAGCGGCGCAACCAGAAGGTGATCGAAGAATGTCCGTCACCGCTCCTCACGCCGGCGCTGCGCAAGCGGATGGGCACCGCGGCGGTGAAGCTCGCGCAATCGGTTGGTTACACGAATGCCGGCACGATGGAATTCCTGGTCGACCAAAAAGGCGCCTACTATTTCATCGAGATGAACACCCGCATCCAGGTCGAGCACACGATCACGGAGGAGGTTTACGGGTGCGATTTGGTAAAGCAGCAGATCCACATCGCGGCGGGCGACAAACTTTCACCGCACGTGGCGAAGCCGCTTGCTCGGGCCCACGCCATCCAGTGCCGCATCAATGCCGAAGATCCGGCGCGCAATTTCCAACCCTCGCCCGGGCGAATCGATTTCTACTACGCGCCCGGCGGCCGCGGAGTGCGGATCGATTCCCACGCCTACACTGGCTACACCGTTCCGCCTAACTATGACTCGATGATCGCGAAATTGATCGTGACCGGCGCGACGCGCGAGTCGGCCATCGCGCGGATGCGACGAGCGCTGGGGGAATATCTGATCACCGGGATCAAGACGACGATTCCGTTCCATAACGCGATCATGCGCAACGCCGATTTCCGGAACGGCAAGTATGACACGGGCTTCGTCGACCGGATGATGAATTCGGAAGCGTTTGAGCTGCGGCCTTCCAACGGCCGCCTGACCGATTGAGCGCGGCGAATGCGCTCGAGCGCGCGCGGCTCTACGCCATCCTCGATCTTGCTTACGTCGCGCAGGGAAAAGCAGAATCGGTCGCCGGCGATTTGATTCGGGGCGGGGCTGATCTGATTCAGTTGCGAGGAAAAAAAGAGAGTCAAGCCGAGCTCACCCGACTTGCGGAGAGATTGCGTCGCCTAACGAGCAGCGCCGGCGTGCCCTTGATCATCAACGATCACGCCGAAATCACGCGCGACATTCCAGTAGAAGGCCTGCATCTCGGTCAGGACGATCTCGGCATCGCGGTCGCGCGCGAGATCGTCGGACGCGACTGCTGGATCGGCAAATCGACCCACAGCCTCGCCCAAGCCGTCGCCGCCGAGGCCGAGGGCGCGGACTATATTGGCTTTGGCCCGCTCTTCGCCACCCCGACTAAACCCGACTACACACCGATCGGCACGGACGAAATCCAAGAAGTGCATGAGCGCGTTTCGCTCCCAATCTTTTGCATTGGCGGAATAAAACTGGAGAATCTCCCGACCGTGCTGGCGGCTGGTGCAAAGCGCGTCGTCATTGTATCTGGGCTGCTGCAAAGCGCCGACATTGCCGCCGGTACCCGTGCAGCGAAAGAGCTGCTGGCCGAAAATCAGAAATCAGAAATCAGAAGTCAGAAATAGCTCATGTCTGTTCTCGTCGTTGGATCCATCGCACTCGATACCGTCAAAACCCCGGTTGAAGAACATGCCGATCAGCTTGGGGGTTCCGCATCCTACGCCGCGGTTGGCGCGAGCTTCTTCGCGCCGGTCAATCTCGTCGGAGTGGTCGGCGACGATTTCCCCAAATCGGAATTCGATTTCTGGAAATCGCGCAACATCGATCCTTCCGGGGTACAACAGGTGGCGGGCAAGACGTTCCGCTGGTCGGGCGAATACGCCTGGGATCTCAACACCCGCGAAACAAGATCAGTCGCGCTCAATGTTTTCGAAAGCTTCGAGCCCGAGCTGCCGGAAAATTTTCGAGAGACGGAGTTCGTTCTCCTGGCCAACATTGCGCCTTCGCTTCAGTCCCACGTCCTCGACCAAATGCGCCGGCCGCGTTTCGTCGTCGCGGATACGATGGACCTCTGGATTGATACGACGCGGAAAGATCTCGACGCACTCATCTCGCGGGTCGATCTGCTCATCCTGAACGACAGCGAAGCGCGCCAGATGACCGGTGACACGAGCCTGATCCGGGCAGGTCGCGCCATCCGGCGGATGGGACCGAAATATGTCGTGGTTAAGAAGGGCGAACACGGCGCTTTGCTTTTTGGGCCGGACGATTTCTTCAGTTGCGGGGCGTATCCGCTGGAAGACATCCACGATCCGACTGGGGCAGGGGACACCTTTGCGGGTGGCCTCGCGGGATATCTGGCGGGCCGGGGCGACGGCGAAGTGGATTTCGCGCTCCTGCGCCGGGCGGTCATCTACGGCAGCGTGCTGGCGAGTTTTAACGTCGAGGCGTTCAGTCTGGGGCGATTGCG
>JBBPZW010000169.1:0-16498 GCA_038198475.1 Chthoniobacterales bacterium
ATCGATTTCGGACTGGTGCGCGACTTTGCCGCGGAGAACACCGCCGCCTATCGCATCTGCACCAAACCTGACGGCTGGGTCGAGCGTTACGGCAGCGATGCGCTGGTCTCTTACAAAACCGAGTCCGCACGCGAAGAAATCCTGCAGGAACTGAACCAGTGGGTCCTGCTCGCCAGCCAGCCATTCCAACGCGTCTTTGGCCGATTCCTGCCGAAACAAAACGCCGAACGAAATCCCCCGGTCCTCCTCTCCGGCGAAGCGGAGGAGTCGCTCCAGAGCACTGTCCTGGAGCGCGGTGTTTGTTACGGGCTCGATTTCGCGGCCGGGTATTCGACCGGATTGTTTCTCGACCAGCGCGAGAATCGCCAGTTCGTCAGGCGGGCCGCGCCGCGCCGGACGCTGAATTGTTTCGCCTATACCTGCTCGTTTTCGGTTGTCGCTGGAATGGCCGGTGCGGAGACGCTCAGCATCGATCTCTCCAAGAAATCGCTCGATCGCGGCCGCGACAATTTCAAGCTCAACCGCCTCGGGACCGACCGGCACCGCTTCATGGCGGACGATGTCGTTTCCGTGCTCCCGCGTCTCGCGCGCAAGGGTGAACGCTTCGACGTGATCATTCTCGATCCTCCGACTTTCTCGCGCTCGAAGACCGGGCGCGCCTGGCAGGTCGAGCATGATTTCGAGAAGCTCCTCCTCTCCGCGCTCGAAGTCGCGGAGCGGGATGCAAAGATCCTGCTCTCGACGAACTGCACGCGCTTGAACGAACGGGCGCTGGAGGTCATGGGCCGCTTTTGCCTCAAAGCGACCCGGCGGGCCGGGAGCTTCCAGTCGACGGCGAAGTTGCCCTATTTTCCGCCCGGAGTGGCGGCCCGCTCGATTTGGATGATATTGCGCTAACCACTTTCAGGACGCGCAAAAAGCCGTCACCATCCGAAGGATACTTATATGGACGAGGAACAAATGACCGGAGCTTCCGGTGACATCGCCGAACGAGGGCTTCAGTACACCAAGGACCAATGGGACGAGTTCCTTTCGCAGACGGAAGACTTCGTCCGGACCAACCCGACCCGGTCCCTTCTCTACGGCGTGGCGGCCGGGTTCGTTCTCGACCGGTTGCCCATCTTCCGAATCCTCGGAGCGTTCCTTCGCCTTTTCCTGATGGCGTTCAAACCCGCCATCCTGGTCTACGGCGCGATGAAGCTGTATCGGGCGGCAAAAGAAGAGTGATGTAGCGGCGGGCGTGTCACCCGCAGGGGTGAAGGCCCGCGAGGTTTCCCCCCGCAAGAATTTCCGCGGTTGGAGAAGCGGCCGACACGGCCGCCGCTACAGCTTATTTGTCGAGCGTAAAACCGACCTTTACCGTCACCTGCCAGTGGTTGATTTTGTTCTCCTCGATGTGCCCGCGTGTCTCGATCACTTCGAACCAACGCATGTGACGGATGGTCTTCGCCGCCAGGGAAATCGCATTCTGGACTGCATCCTCGATGCTCGTCGTGGAGGTACCCACTAACTCGATTTTTTTGTAAACGTGTTCGCTCATTCTCGATAGTCGCCGGGCACGATCAGAACTCAAACGGGAATCCTCCCGCTTGAACTTTGCGTTGAGCCGCTCGGAGCGGCTTGATAGCGTGCGGTTCTGCTCATGGAAAAAAATATCGAGTCCCATCTCAAGGAAACCCGCGTTTTCAAACCCGCCCGCAGCTTCGCCGCCAGAGCGCGCATTGGCAGCCTCGAGCAGTATCGGCGGATGCATCGGGAATCGATTCGCCAGCCGGAAAAATTCTGGGCGCGCGAGGCGCGCGAGCTGACCTGGCAAAAGCCGTGGACAAAAGTCCTCGAGTGGAAGCCACCTTTCGCAAAATGGTTCGTCGGCGGAAAACTGAACGTCTCGGAAAACTGCCTCGACCGGCATTTGCACGGACCGCGCCGGAACAAGGCCGCCCTCATCTGGGAAGGCGAACCGGGTGAGAAGCGCACTCTCACCTACCAGCAACTGCAGCGCGACGTCTGCCGTTTCGCCAATGTCCTGAAGCGAAACAAAATTCGCAAAGGCGATCGCGTCATCATTTACCTGCCAACCATTCCTGAGGCGGCCATCGCGATGCTGGCCTGTGCGCGGATTGGCGCGATCCATTCGGTCGTCTTCGGCGGCTTCAGCGCCGATAGCATTCGCGACCGAATCGCCGACTGCGGCGCGACCGCGGTCATCACCGCCGACGGCGGTTACCGGCGTGGCGCGATCGTTCCGCTTAAGCACAACGTGGACGACGCGCTGAAGGGCGAGACGACGATCAGACGCGTGATCGTTTTCAGGCGTGCCGGGAACGAGGTTCACATCGAGGAAGGCCGTGACGTTTGGTGGCATCGCGAGCTTGAATATGTCGACGCCCATTGCCCGCCGGTGGCGCTCGAGAGCGAGCATCCGCTCTACATTCTCTACACCAGCGGCTCGACCGGAAAACCGAAGGGGATTCTGCACACGACCGGCGGTTATCTCGTCGGCATCCACAGCACTTCGAAATACGTTTTCGACCTGCGCGAAGACGATATTTATTGGTGCACCGCCGACGTCGGTTGGGTCACCGGCCACAGCTATGCCATTTACGGCCCGCTCGCCGCCGGCGCGACGACGCTCATGTACGAAGGCGCGCCGAACTGGCCGGAACCGGATCGTTTCTGGCGGATCATCGAGGAATACGCGGTCAGTATTCTCTACACGGCGCCGACCGCGATCCGGGCGTTCATCCGTTGGGGCGACCAGTGGGTAAAGAAGCACGACCTTTCCTCCCTGCGATTGTTAGGCACGGTCGGCGAGCCGATCAATCCGGAGGCCTGGATGTGGTATCACAAGACGATCGGCGGCGGCCGCTGCCCGATCGTCGATACATGGTGGCAGACCGAGACGGGCGGGATCATGATCACGCCGCTGCCGGGGGCGATCCCGACCAAGCCCGGGAGCGCGACCCTGCCCTTCTTCGGCGTCGACGCCGCGGTTGTCGATGCCGAAGGAAAAGAAGTCCCGCCGAATGTCGGCGGAAAGCTGATTATCAGGCGACCCTGGCCGGCGATGCTGCGCTCGATTTACGGCGACAAGCCGCGCTACAAAAAGCAGTACTGGAGCGAGTACAAGAACAACTATTTCACCGGCGACGGCGCGCGGCGCGACAAGGACGGCTATTTCTGGATCGTGGGTCGGATCGATGACGTTCTCAACGTCGCCGGTCACCGCCTCGGCACTTCAGAAATCGAAAGCGCACTCGTTAGTCACGCCCAGGTCGCGGAAGCCGCTGCGGTCGGCCGGCCGGATGAACTCAAGGGCCAGCGCGTGGTTGTTTTCGTTACTCTGAAAACCGGGGTCAACCCAACCGAGGCCCTCAAGCAGGAATTGCGCGCTCATGTTGGCCAGCACATCGGCGCGATCGCCAAGCCAGATGAAGTGCGTTTCGCGGAGGCGCTTCCGAAAACGCGCAGCGGCAAAATCATGCGCCGGCTGCTGAAGGAAATCGCGAGTGGTAAAACCGTCACGGGCGACACCACCACCCTGGAGGATTTCAGCGTTTTGGCAAAGTTAGGCAGCGCGGAGGAATAACCGGGCTTACTTTATCCCGTGAGTTTCATCTCGACTGGTCTGCGGGAGCTGACGCTGAAAGTGCGCCGGCAGAAAACTCGCATGGCGCTCAAGCACGAAAAGCGTCTCCTGCAAAAATCCGAGATCGCCCTTGGGCGCGAAGGCACCTCCGAGGCGGCCAAATTCCCGGAAGTTCGCAACGAGATTGTCGCCCTTAAGAAACTCGAGCAGGAACAAAAGGAAGTCGCGGTCCGGATCGCGAAAATCGAGGAAGCGCTCAAGCACATTGACGCCCAGCGCCAGGCAAATTCGAAGGAGCAAGCGGCCGCGCTCGCCAAACTCGAGGAAGAACGCCGCCCCCTGGCAGAAGGGCGCGACGAAGCAAAGGCGACAGCCGAACGTTGCGAGAAGGAACTGGCGACAGTCGATCGTCGTATTTCCGAAAACGACGCGGCCGACCGCGACCTGCTGAAAAAGGTTTCCGCCCTGCACGAGACCGAACCGCCGCCGGCGGACCTGCAGGCGCAAATGGACCGACTGAGTTCGGAGCGAGCCCGCCTCCCGCGGGAAAAAGCAGAGATGTCGCAGGCCCGGCTCGGGAGCGCTGATGCGTGCCGGAACGCGCAGGAAAAACTAAAGGCGGCCGAGGCGCTCGTTGCGCAGCTAGAAAAGAACATTGCGCGCGTCCGAGGCGAATTTGAAGCACGTAATCGCGCACTAAACGAGAACGCGCGGACCCAGCAGGAGGAAGTTAAACAGGCTCGTCAGCAGCATCAGACGGTCGAGGAAAAAAAGAACCCGGCTTATCTCAACATCGGCCGTCATCTTGCCTCTCAGGGTATCGCGCCGCCGAGCGCGCCCCACCTCCTGACTGAAGTGCAACAGCGGCGCGCGACGGTCGATCGTCACGCCGCGCACAAAAAGGAACTGGCCGAACTTTCGGGCCAGATCGACAAACAGGAGCTGCGGAAGTTCTACTTTACCATCATCTCGATTCTCGCGCTCCTCGCGATCATCCTGCCGCTCGTTTCCCAGTCGCCCACGAAGCGCGATTGGCTGCCGCGGGAAACACTCGCCATCCTTTCGTTCGACATCGAGGAATTCAACAAGGCGTCGCTGACCAATCATTGGCGCAAGGACCAGCCCGAGCTCTGGCAAAAAGTCGCCACCGGACTGCTCGGACCCGCCGCCCGCACCCCAGCCCTCAACCTCGCCGAAAGCGGCCGCCGGGTGACACGCGCGCTGGCGACCGACGAGCGCGGCCCCACTCGCGAGTATGTCCTGGTCGAAGCGAAAAGCGACCTTGCCCCGGTCGTCCGCACCATGACGCAGGATGACAGCTTCGCGAAAAGCACGGTCGCCGGTCTCGTCATCTGGCAGCGGCCGGATGTGACGGTGGCGCGCATCGGCCCGCGCACCCTGGCGGTTGGCTCGTTAGGCGAGGTTGATAAGCTGGTTCAGGTGCGACTTGGGACCGAGCCCGACTTGAAGATCACCGATCCCCTGCTCGCGCTGTTCCAGGAGCTCGATCCAGGGAGCGCGCTGCGTCTCGTCGCGCGTACTCCGAGCGATCTCGCGACTTTCTTTGCACCGATTTTTCCAGCCGAATTTCTCCAGTCATCCTCGCTCCTTGGCCTGGACCTGAGCCTCGCTACACCCAGTAAGGCGCACCTCATCGTTAGGGCGGAGGACGCGGCCAAGGCAAAAAACTGGGCCGCAAGCCTGCAAAACGAACCGGCCCGCTGGCTCACCATTCCCGGCTCCGATTTCCTTCTCTCGACCGAGGCGCCAAAAGTAGAGCAGAAAGACGAGAAGCTCGATTTGCAATTCGACATCCCGGAAGGCACGGCGCGTCTGCTCCTGCAACGGCTCGCCAAGGTCCAGGCAACTCCAAGTCCTGCTCCCACGCCGACGCCCGCCCCTCAATGAAGCACTTCGTTAGGCTTCTCCGCTGGTCGCTGGGCGTTCTCTTCCTTTCCTCCCTCGCCTCCGCCGCGCCGACCTACGACAACCTGATCGACATTCGTTCGGTTGACCCGACCATCGTGGTCGAGTTGCGCTACGCCACCGCCCGCAACATTACCGGCCACGCGCTTTACCCGCCGGATATGCCCGCGCTCGTTAGGCCAACGACCGCGGCCCGCCTCGCCAAGGCGCAAAGCTTCCTCCGCGCCCGCCATTACGGGCTCAAGATCTGGGATGCGTATCGCCCGCTTGCCGCGCAGATCGAACTGTGGCAACGCACCCACGACGGCGCCTTCGTCGCCGATCCTCTCTCGGGCAATAGATCGCTCCACTGCTGGGGCGTCGCGGTCGACGCCACGCTGGTCGATGACAAAGGCCGCGAAGTGGTCATGCCGACGGCATTCGACGAATTCACATCGGACGCGAAACTGCATTACCATGGCGACGACCCGGAGGTGAAACGGCATCTGAAAATCCTGCAGGCCGCGATGCGCCATGGAGGCTTTTACGGAATGCGGACCGAGTGGTGGCACTTCGTGGCCTACGATTGGAAAAAGTATGCGCCGATTCGTGAAGCCAAACGAATCCGTGAGTAGGATCAATTTTTGAAAGACATCATATGCTCGCCACACTTAGCCAGGATCTCAGTCAACCGGAATACATCCATGTGCTGATTAATCCGCTCCCGGTTTATGGGCTCGCAGTCGCAGTCATCGGACTCATCATCGGGCTCATTCAGCGCAGCCGGCCGGCGCAGGTCGCAACGCTCGCACTCGTCCTCCTCAGCGGCCTCGTCGCCTGGCCGGTCGTGCACTATGGCGAAGAGGGATACGATCGCGTGCTCTCGATGTCGGACGACCAGGGACGGGCCTGGCTGAAGGTCCACGAACATCGCGCGGACGAACTCGTCTGGGCTTTCTATGTCTTGGCCGGCCTGGCCGCGCTCGCCATTTTTGCGCCGATGAAATGGCCGAAAATTGCCACGGCGCTGGCCGGCCTGACTCTCATCTGCTCTTTCGCGGTCCTCGGGATCGGCGCTTACATCGCTCACGCCGGCGGCAAAATAAGGCATCGGGAATTTCGCAACGGACCGGCCCCCGCCGTGCCGGTTGAACAGGACGAGCATTAACCGAAGTGCGCGTCGATATTATCACGTTATTCCCCGAGGTCTGCCGAGTCCCGTTAGGCGAAAGCATGATGGGTCGTGCGCAGCAGGCCGGTGCGCTGGAGTTACAGGTGCACAATCTGCGCGACTGGACGGGCGATCGTCACCACGTGGTGGATGACGCCCCCTTTGGCGGCGGTCAGGGCATGGTGATGAAACCGGAACCGATTTTCGCCGCGGTGGCATCGCTGCGCACCGCGGAAAGCACAGTCGTGCTCATGACTCCGCAAGGCCGGCGTTTCGCCCAGGCGATCGCGCGCGAGTTCTTGAGGAAGGCGCATTTGATTGTCATCTGTGGCCACTACGAGGGAGTCGATCAACGTGTCATCGAACACCTGGTCGATGCCGAGATCTCGATCGGCGACTATGTTCTGACCAACGGTGCCATCGCCGCCGCCGTCTTTGTCGATGCTGTCGTTAGGCTGCTCCCCGGGGTGCTCGGACACGAACAGTCCGCGCAGGACGACAGCTTTGCCGCCGGTCTGCTGGAAGCTCCGCATTACACGAGGCCCGCCGATTTCCGGGGTTGGAAAGTGCCCGAGATTCTCCTCTCCGGCCATCACGGCGAGATCGCCGCCTGGCGCAGGCGGGAAGCCGAACGCCGGACACGGGAAAACCGCCCGGACCTCTTGCCGTAGGATGTTGTTTCGATCGTTGCGCGACCCGACCCCGCCGAGCTGGCGAAACACGAGATCCACGGCGCCTCACTCGCGTCACATCCGGACGCGCGTCAGCTAAGCGAAATCTCGAAGTTGATCGATGAGGGCAAGATCAAGCCCATCGTTTCCGAGGTGCTGCCGTTAACGGACGCGGTAAAAGCGACCGAACAGGCGGAGACACATCACACCCGAGGCAAAATCGTGCTCCAAGTCAGCCGCGAACCGAAGAGATAAATCGCGTTAGCTTCCGCCCTCAATCTTGCTTTCTGAAGGGCTCTATCAGCTCGTTAGGCAAAAGGGGAGTGGCACCGTTATGCGAAGCGACGAATGCGCCCAGACGACAGGCGTTGCGGAGCACGGCCTCCGGCTCCATCTCGTTCGTTAGTCCGACCATCAGGCCCGCCATGAAGGCGTCCCCCGCGCCGACCGTGTCCCGCACCTCGACCTGAGGAGCCGGCGCCGTCACACATCCCGTTGCAAAAGCCCCAAAGCGCAAAGAGGAAAACGAGCAGGACAAAAGTGAAGAGGACGTTTCGTCCGTCATCGGTGACGAACATCCTCTTCTTGCGCGCAGCGCTGGGGTCGAGAAGGACGGGATGATGTTCGGCAGCCGGAGCGTTCATGATATTCCGCCTTTCATTGCGCCTATGTCCCTTCTGAACTACGCGCCCCGTCACGTCACGGGACGGACCAATCAACCCAAATCCTCTCGCCTAACGAACTCGCGCTTCGCCCTGACATCCTGCCAGCGGGCGGAAAAACGGCTCAAGCCTTTTCTTGGGAAAATGTGACAAACCCAGCCGATCTGCGGTGCAAGACCGATTGAGGAGATACTTAACGCAGCAACCTGGAAAGAATTCTTATGGGCCTCTTCAATACTTTAATGTCAAAAATCTTCAGCCACGCCTCCGCTTCAACCGCGCCGGCGGGATCGGCTTCGCCAGGCACCGCACCCGCGACCCAAGGCTCCACCACGCCAGCCATGCCATCTCCCGTCGCCGCGCCCGCTCCCGCGCCCAGTGGGACGACTGCACCGGCCCAACCAGTCGATGTGGCCGCGATTCTCGATGGCCTCGCCGCCAAAAATTCTGAGAAGCTCGATTGGAAACATTCCATTGTGGACCTGATGAAATTGGTCGGAATGGACAGCAGTCTTTCCGCCCGCAAAGAACTGGCGCAGGATCTCCATTACACCGGCGACATGAATGATTCCGCCGCCATGAACATGTGGCTGCACAAGGAAGTCATGCAGAAACTGGCGGCGAACGGCGGCAAGATTCCGCAGGATATCCTGAACAAATAATCCGCTTCGTAGGCGGAACGGTGACGGATTAGCCGGTCGGCCCCTGCCGGCTGAGAAGCACTTCGGCGATGTCGAGCACCTTGACGTTTTCGCCGCCCTTCGTGCCGGCCATGCCGTCGCTCATCATGTTCAGGCAGAACGGGCAGCCGGTGGCGAGGGTTTTTGCGCCGGTCGAGATCGCTTCCTCGGCGCGCAGGTTTGAGACGCGTTGCGCCGGTTGCTCATCGAACCACATGCGGCCGCCGCCCGCACCGCAGCAGAAGGTCTTCTTCCCACAACGCGGCATCTCGCGGAACTGTTCGTCCTTCGCCGCCCCGAGGACCGTGCGCGGCGCTTCGACTTCACCGTTAACGCGGGCGAGGTAACATGGGTCATGGAGGGTTATGGGTTCGGTATCGACCTCAGATTTATTCGTTAGGCGACCGGCCTCGATCAGTTCGGCGAGGAGCGCGGAGTGATGCTGCACCTCGTACTCTCCGCCAAACTGCGGATACTCGTTCTTCAATGTGTTGTGACAATGCGGGCACGCGGTCACGATTTTCTTTACCCGGCGGCGGTCTAACGTCTCGACATTCGTCTGGGCGCGTTCCTGGAAAAGAAATTCGTCGCCAATCCGGCGCGCCGGGTCACCGGTGCAGGTTTCCTCTTTGCCCAGGACTGCGAAATTCACCCCGGCTTTCTTGAGAAGTTGGGCCGTGGCGCGAGCGACTTTCTGCGCGCGCGGATCGAAGGAGGCCGCGCAACCGACCCAGAAAAGATACTCAAAATCAGGATTCGATTCGACCGTCGGCACATCGAGGCCTTCCGCCCAGGCCAACCGCTCGCCGTTAGGCCGGCCGTACGGATTGCCCTGGTTGCCGATCTGTTGGAGCGCGCGCGCGGGCGGTCCGGAAAGTTTGCCTTCGCCGACCAGATAGCGTCGCATGTCGCTGATCAAATCGACGTGCCCGATCAAAACCGGGCATTCCTGCACACACGCCTGGCACATCGTACAGGACCAGAGCGTGTCGGGGTTGATCGCGACGCCGTGCAATTCGCCACCGTGCGCCATCACGGCACGCAGATCGGTGACGATGAATTTTGGAGACAGCGGCTTGCCGGAAGCGGTCGCTGGGCACACGTCCTCGCAACGACCGCACTCCATGCAGGCGTCCAGGCTGAGGAGCTGCTGCTGGTTGAAGTCACCGATCTGGCCGACACCGATGAGACCGGTTTCCTCAACCGTCTCCATTTTCAACGGAACCAGCTGCCCCATCGGGCGCTCGGGACGCGCCGCGATGTTGAGCGGCCCGGTGATGACGTGGAGGAAACGGTTCACCGGGATGGTGGCAAAAAAAGCCGCAACCAAAATCGCGTGGACCCACCAGGAAGCGAGATGCATGTCCTGCGCGGTCGGAACATCGATCCCGCGCAACAACGTGCGGTCGATCAACCAGCCGACAGTCGACCAATGTGCGACCCACGGTTGCACCTGCGTGTAGTGCATGCGTAGCGCCTCGACTGCGAAACCCGTAACGCCGAGAGCCAAGAGAATGCCGAGCAGCCACCAGTCGCGCCAATTATGACCAAGGCTGGGCTTGCGCTGAAACGCACGGCGATACATCGCGAGCAGACAGCCGAGAATGAATGCGACGCCGAAGACGTCCATGACCAGCTCGTAGATCAGGTAATACCACCCGTGATGGAAGTTGTAGGGACCGTCATCCGCGATCGCGAGGAGGGTGGTGCCGATGGTCAGAACCAGGAACCCGCTGAAGAGAAGCAGATGGAGAAGCGCGCCGAGGGTCTTCTTGTGCACCCGTTTTTGCGCGAGCGCGTAAATCGTTAGGCGCGCGAGCCAGACGCGCGGGCTCTTCTCGAACCCTCCCGGCCGCCCTTTCCGCCAGGAAACCCAATGCGCCAGAATCTGCCAGCCGAGCACTGCGAGACTCGCCGCAATCATCGCGAAGAAGAGGACTCGCATCCACGGCGCGATGTTACCGAATACCTCGCGCGTGGCGTCGTTCACGTCAACGACGCAGAGGTAGGTACTTACTCGGGCGAGCGTTAATTCCATCTGCGTATAAGCTATCATCGCGCGGCGAGAAATTCCTCGGCCGAAACGCCCGCCTGGCGCAGAACACCGGCCAACGTGCCGAGCTTTAACTCACGATGGTTGGGAACGACGCAACCCGACGCGGCGCGTCGCATCACGATGTGACTCCCCTTTGACGAACTACGGCAAATCCCAAGCGCTCTAAAACGCGGACCGCCTCTGCGCCAGAAACGCGAGGCAGCTTAGGCATTCGCGCCCGCAACTTCGAAAGTCGTTACCAACGGTCGGCCCGCGCCCGCGCTCTGCATCGGAAATTCCTCCAGATACAGCTCCGTTGCCTCTCGCAAGTTTGCGACCGCTTCGGGAACGCTCTCACCCTGCGTAGTGGCGCCCGTTTCAGGATTGAACGCTACAAACCCGCCCTCCTCCGCAGGAATCAGCACAGCCGTGAATAGCATGGCAAAAGTGTCGGCACCCCAGCAAGAGTGTCAAGATTCCCAACACGCACCGCGGCTCAGCTGCGGCCAATGGCTTCGATCAGTTGCGGAACGAGCTGGTGCAGGTCGCCCACCAGCCCGTAAGTCGCCATTTGGAAAATCGGCGCGTCGGGATCCTTGTTGATCGCCACAATGACACGCGAATCCTTGATCCCGGCGAGGTGCTGGATGGCGCCGGAAATGCCCAGCGCGATGTAAAGCTCGGGCGCGATCACCTTGCCGGTCTGGCCGATCTGGTAGTCGTTAGGCGCAAGTCCGGTATCGACTGCGGCGCGGGTCGCGCCGATCGCGGCCCCAAGGCTATCGGCCAGGCCGCCCACGAGGCGGTCGAACGTTTCCTTGTCCTTCAGCGGCCGCCCTCCGCCGATGACGACGCGCGCCTCGGTCAGGTCGGGCCGATCGGAGGCGCGTTCTTCGCGGGAGACAAATTGCATTCCGTTAGGCAAGGAGGAGGCATCGACAGCCAGATTTTCCACCGGAGAAGAGGTCGCATCACCCTCCGGCGCGGCAAATGCGGCGGCGCGAATCGTGAGCACGCGTTTGTCGCCTTTCAGTTGCACGGTGGCGAGCATGCTGCCGGCGCTGACCGGGCGTCGATAGGAAAGCGCGCCTTCTTTTTCCTCGATCGCAACGACGTCAGTAAGCATCGGAGCCTCAAGCAAGGCGGCGGCGCGTGGCAGGATGTCTTTGCTGAAAGTAGAGGAAGTCGCGAGGAGCGTTCTCGCGCTGGCCTTTCGAAAAGCGTCCGCGATGACGGCCGCATAACGGTCGGCCAAGGGTTCAGCGAGCGCTGCGTCGTCCGCCACCAGCACGGCGGCGCCGTAGCCGGTGAGAGACCTTGCCATGTCCTCCATGCCGCTCCCGAGGAGGAGAAATGCGTAATCCCCGCCGAGTTGCCGAGCCGCCGTCACGGCGTGGAGCGACGGGCGTTTCACCTGCCGCCGATCGTGTTCGATAAGGATGAGCGTTTGCGCAGCCATCAAAGGACCTTCGCCTCCTCTTTCAGCTTCGCGACCAGTTCTTCGACCGTTTCAACGCGGGTTCCGGCAGTCCGCTTCGGCGGGCGAACGGTGGAAATTATTGTCGTTAGGGGTTCGACCTGCATGCCCAGCAGTTCGTAATTCACAACTTCGATTGGTTTCTTGCGCGCTTTCATCAGGCCCGGAAGAGAAACATAGCGCGGCTCGTTGAGGCGCAGATCGGTCGTGATGATGGCGGGCAGGTTTACTTCCAGCACTTCGAGTCCGGCGTCAGTCTCGCGCGTGCAGCGGGCCCGGGCGCCGTTGTCGAGGAATTCGATTTTCGAAACAAAGGTCGCCTGCGGCCAGCCTAACAATCCGGCGAGCATTTGTCCCGCCTGGTTGGAATCGTCGTCCACCGCCTGCTTGCCCATCAACACCACTTGCGGCGCCTCCTTTTCCACCGCAGCGCGAAGGATACGCGCGACCGCATAGGGATCGAGCGCGCGGGGATCGTCGATCCGGATCGCGCGATCGACGCCCATCGCCAGCGCGGCGCGGACCTGCTCGTCGACCGTGACCGGCCCGATCGTTAGGCCAACGATCTCCGTCGCTTCGCCGCGTTCGCGGATCCGCAACGCTTCCTCGATCGCGATTTCGTCGAAAGGATTGATGACCGACTTGGCGGTTGCACCCGAACCGCCGGGAGCGGCCTCCTCGTAGGGATCGGGGACGCTCTTGAAGGCGACCAGGATTTTCGCGATCGGCTGCGTCACAGGCCGATAAGCGAGGCGATGATGTTGCGTTGGATTTCGCTCGTGCCGGAGTAGAGCTTGGCGCCGATTGCGTCGCGCAATTCGCGCTCGACCTCATACTCCGTCATGTAGCCATAGCCGCCGTGGATCTGGATCGCGTCCTCGGCGCACTTCACCCAGGCATCGGCGATATGCAGCTTGGTCATGGCGGCCTCGAGATAGACCGCCTTCCGGTGACCGGCAACCCAGCCGAAGTGATAGAGCATGTGGCGCGCGCTTTCGACGCGCAGTTTCATGTCCACGATCTTGACCGCGACCTGCTGGAATTTGCCGATCGACTGGCCGCCCTGTTTGCGTTCGTTGGCGTAACGAATGCACTTCTCGAGCAGGCGTTGCATGGAGCCGACCGCACTGGCGAGAATGCATCCGCGTTCCCAGGTGAGCGAACGGGTAAACAGAAAGGTGCCGCCCCCTTCCTTGCCGAGGAGATTCTCCGCCGGCACTTCGCAGTTCTCGAAGAAAACTTCCGACATCGGCGCGGTGCGCACACCCATTTTCTCGATCTTGTGCGACGGATCGAAGCCGGGCATCCCCTTCTCGACGAGAAACGCCGTCACACCGTCCGCGCCGCGCGATTTGTCGACGTTGGCGAAGACCACGAGCACATCGGCGACGGGGCCGTTGGTGATGAAAATCTTGCTGCCGTTGAGAATGTATTTGTCGCCTGTTTTCGTCGCGGTCGTCGCAAGTGCGAAGGCATCGGAGCCGCTATTCGGCTCGCTCATGGCGTTGCCGCCGATGAGAGTGCCATTACAAAGACCGGGTAGAAATTTCAGTTTCTGCGCTTCGGTTCCGTTGTTAACCAGCGGGCTAACCGCGGTCCACATGTGGGCGTTGATCGAAAAAAGGAGGCCGTTGTCCTTGCAGGCGTAGCCAAGGCGCTCGAGCACGGCCACGGTCGTGAGCGGATCCTGACCGAGGCCGCCATATTCGGTTGGCACGAGCAGGCCCTGAATGCCGAAATCCCCGCACTTTTTCCAGGCTTCGTGGTTGAAAATCGCCTTCCGATCGTTCTCGATGACGTCGTAATCGAGCTGCTCGCGCGCGAAACGGCCGACCGCGTCGAGCAATTCTCGTTGTTGATCCGACCAGGCAAAATCCATCGTGTTGCGTTCTCCTTTTCGTTTGTAAACCGGTGCCGCCTTTTCGAAAAACTGAGCAAGTCCGGTGCCGTCTGCCAGACACCGTCCCGCCCGGACGGTCGCGCCAATTCTAGAGGTAGGCGCAGAACCGGTCAAGCCACCCAGCGTCCCGGTAGTGGTACACTTTGAAATCTGAAATCTTGCGCCTGCCTGTTCGCTCAAGCATTTGAACGTATGGCGAAAAGGACCAGCAGGGGCGACATTAATCAAATCGCGGCGGCAGTCGTCGCCCACACAACGAAGCAATCCGAGACTGGGAAAAATCCGGCAGCGGTCGCTCTTGGTCGTTTGAGAGGACTAAAGGGCGGAAAAGCGCCAGCGGCGAAACTATCGCGAGAACAGCGGAGCGAAATCGTGCGAAGAGCGGCCCAGCTTCGCTGGTCTAAATCAAACACTGAGAATCAAAGCTCCGGAGCGTCGTCGTCGCCGAAGTAGCCGTCGCCGTCACCCATCGCCCGCTCTTCCATGTCCTCACGGAAATCAAAGACGACTTGAATCGCGGCCGTCTTGTTGACGTATTCATTGTAATAATCAGCATCCTGCTTGAGTTGCCACAATTCGTTCACAACGCCTATTCTCCGTTGCTGGAAGCTCTCATACATAAAGTTAGGAGGGGCGAACCCCATCTGATGCCAAAGTACCAGCCGACGTTTCGTGCCGTCTGGCATCGTTTCCTTGTAGCGAACGGCGTGATTCTGCCGAACGCGTCGTCCGTTAGGCGCTACAATGTATTCGTGCAGCGCATCGCTGACATGGCGAGCAAGGATGTTGACGGATTCTTCGGATCCCAAGCTCGTGCCGTGCTGGTTCATCGGGGAGCGTCACGCGGGTTGCGCCTATCAATTTTTGTCTGACCTGAAGGACCGTTTGGCAAATCGCGTCCAGTTCACCAGCGACGGTCATCGCGCATGCTTCCACGCGGTGGAGGATGTTTTTGGAACGGACATTGATTTTGCGATGCTCCAGAAAATCGATGGAGCCGCGCCAGAAGGCCCGCAGGTTCGCTACAGCCCTGCAATCTGCATGGGAGCGAAAAAGGCCGTGATCACTGGCAACCTGACTTCAACCACATCTCCACATCGTACGTTGAACGCCAGAACCTCACGATGCGCATGTCCATGCGCCGTTTCACACGACTAACAAATGGCTTTTCAAAGAAGGTCGAGAACCCTGAAGCGGCGGTCGCTCTTCATTACATGCACTACAACTTCTGCCGAATTCACCAGTCGCTTCGTGTCACGCCTGCGATGGAGGCTGGCGTTTCGGATCACGTTTGGTCGATTGACGGAGTAATCGCCTTGCTCGATTGATCGAGCGTGGCCCGGCGAAGGAAATCCAAAGGCATTATTGAATCACTGGTTGGGCTCTTGATTTTGCTGATTCTTGTCGGAGCTGCCGCCGCGTTTCTGATCTCCGCCGTGATGCGCGGGATGCACCACTGAAACTGTACCACTACTCGCGTCCCGCGCCCCGGTGTGGGCCCGTTTCCTCGGACAACAGCGGGTTGCCGGTCCCGGCGGCGGGGTTCCGCCGGGACCAAAAGACAACAACTATTACCGGCGGCGCAATGGAGCCGAAAGACTGGTGCCGGACACCGATCATCACGGAGTCTACCCACGGACCTTCGCTCGCGCTTTCAGATAAGACTAACGAACGGCAGCGCCTCGACCTTCAGCCGCGAAGAGCCGACTTACGGCGCTTGCCCGTGCTTCAAGACCCCGATGAACTCCTGCAGGAAATCCATCTTCGAGAGCTGTTCAGGCGCTCGAGAGAAAATGCCTTGCTCACCCGTTTTTCGAGGAGCGAAAAAGCGTCCGGCACAAAGAGATCCTGTCGCTGCACCCCAAAGCGTAGAACGAAGGTGGACATCAACGCGCTGGCGCCGCGTTCGTCCGCCAGGTTGCTGTAGGCCATGACTGCATCGAAGAGATAGAGCTCGATCCATTGCTCACTTAGTTCGTAGGTCTCGTCCTTTTTGGCGTATTTGAAAAACATGACCGCGTCTCCCGGATCAAGACGCCGTTTCTTGGCCGGTGTCGACGGCAGATAAGCAGCGGAATAAGGCCAGGTTGATTTCTCGCGACTCGCGGCCAGCTCCAGGAGCAGGCGATGGGCGGCGGCCGCCAGCGCGTGCACGGAGACATGGTCATCATCGACAAACCAAAGCCAGATTGCAGACTCAATCTGGCGGCGGGCAGCTTCCAGTTTGGTCAACTTCACGAGACGGGTTTGATGCATCTATCCATTGGTAAAACCGGGGCTCGCACAAGCAAACTAAGCCCCCGGGAGCGTTAGATTTGAGATTGCCTCGGTCCTCGATTCTACTGATCTCGGCTTCCGATTGTCAATCGTCATGCTCCGCCCGCTCTGCGGCACATCTCGCCGAGGCG
>JBBPZW010000170.1:0-15873 GCA_038198475.1 Chthoniobacterales bacterium
CCACGAGCAATTCCGCTTCGGTGGCGTTTTCCGCATTCGGCTCCAGACAAGCGCTTCGCAACAATGAGCTTCAAACCACATCGCGCAAAAAGTACAAGTACAAAATCTGGTAGGCGGAAACTTTTTTTGGCAACCGCTCTATTCGGCGCGCCCCCCGTTTCCGCGGAGCGACCGCGAATTTCCGAGGATCGCGAACTCAAGGAGATTGATCTGGCCGGCTGGGATTGTCGCGATCGCCTGGAAGGGACCGCTAAAACTCCCGATGCTATCGAGCGCAATCGCCTCAAGAACTATCCGCCCGCTACCCTTGCTGGTGCTCTTCCTGAGTCGCTCAATACCGCCGCTTTCCTGCGTTATATCGATTCGCTTGACTCGCAAACCCAGGGCAAACGACGCAAGGATATCAACGCCGCCCAAAAAGCAGAACTCGACAAATACGAGAAGCGTTTGGTTTCCCTGACCGGCTATCTCGTGTTTGCGTATGCCGGTCCTCCTGAGTCCACGAATTGCGGAAGTGGCGATTTCCACGATTGGCACCTGGAACTTTTCGCCGAGCCTTCCGATCATCCGCCCCGTCCGGGAGACCCGACTCCGATCATTTGCGAGATCACACCTCGCACTCAGAAAGGTGTCTTTCGCGATGGGATCAGGTTACAGTCGCTTGCCGCATTTATCCGCGCGCCGAATTTGAGTTATGAGCCGACCGGTCATCCTGCCCGCAAGATTCGGGTCATTGGGAATCTTCTTTGGGATGACGAGCACAACGGCAGCGCTGACGTCGGTCCCGCCGTCCAGGCTGCTGGCCCGAACAAATATCACAATCCTTGGCGCTCGACCGCGTGGGAGATTCATCCCTTAACAAAAATAGAGGCGTTAGGCGAAGGTAGTCTGGCGGCGGCCGGCGATCACGGCAAGCCGGTGCCATCCGATCAGGCGAGTGCCACGCCCACGGCTACCGCAATACCGACCAACCGGCGCCGGAATTCATCACCCCTGACCAGGCCAGTCACCATCAAGATCCCTTACGGTGAAACCGCCCTGCCGCGCGGACTCAAGTTACCGGTCACCGCGTGTAGCGGGCAGGGGATCACCGTCCAATATCTCGGCAAGGCGCAAACTATCCCCGCCGACGCGGCGATTCCGTCGCGATAGCCGGTGATTCCTGCTCGACAGCGGGCGAGTAATCTCCGAATCATTTTCCTCAACGTGGGCGGCGCTCACGCCGACGTGCCCTTCACCGCGTTCATTCCCAGCACCTCCGCGGAGAAATTCCCTGACTACAAGAAACTGGATGGCGCCACTATTACCGTCAGCGGCAAGATCACGTCGCATAACGACAAGGCCGAAATCGTCGTCCGTGACCCCGATCAGTTGACTATAAAAGAGGCCGCCGCGGAGACAAAGGGGACGCCGAGAAGACAGACGCTGGCAAGGCGTCCTCTGCGAGCCCGTCTCCCTCCGCGCCCTGACCGGCGGACTTAGCAGAGCGCCGCGGTCAGAGCTTTTCAAATACATCCGGATCCAAAGCCGGGTTTAAGGTGATGGAGCGCACCGTGGCTGTTTCCAGGGTTTTACCCCTGGCCAGGTCTGTGTCTTTCGAAAGGAAAGGGAAGAGGAGCCCATCGACCCTCCGAAAGTCGCTCATCGTGCTCTCGATTGTCGTCGGCTTCGGATCGACATCCGGGTGCAAAGCCCGCACATCACGCCGCCGGGTGATAAGCCATGACTCCGGATCCAGATAGAACATTGTGCTAAAGCCATCGGCAAAAGTGACTCGCAGCCGGTAGCAATTTATCGTTCCGACCTTTTCCCGCCCAGCCAGCTCGACACGATGGCCGCGCTGTTTCAGCTCATGCAGTCCGAAAGTGTGT
Source organism: Chthoniobacterales bacterium (assembly GCA_038198475.1). GTDB lineage: Bacteria > Verrucomicrobiota > Verrucomicrobiia > Chthoniobacterales > UBA10450 > Palsa-1392. Next base: position 1,872 of record JBBPZW010000170.1, read on the forward strand.
CCCGGCGATTCTACCCCATGCTTCAGGGCCGCGGTCGCCGTGGCGGTTGCTTCCGGTTCTCCTTTGCCCTTCCATTGCCAGCCGCCCTTCTCGCCCAGCGCTTCGGTAGAGACGTGCCGACCGCCAGCGGAGACATCGATCCGCATTCGGCCGGGCCGCGCCGCGGGGTACGTTCCATCCACTTCAAATCCCGGATCGACGATGTGCAGATCGACCCGGAGGGAATGCACCTCCTCGAGCGCCGCCTTTCCTCCGACCGCTTTCACATTGCGCTCGACCAACTGGTCGAGCGTCAGCGGTGCCTGACGACAGGACATCACCCCTATCGACATCACGAAAAGGACAGAAACGCCGCACTTGGATAGCTTCATTCGAAGCTAAGACGCCGCCGGACCTCGGAATTGTCTATTCAAGATCGAGGGCATGCCGATGCTTATCGTAGAACGTGCGGTGGCGGGCGATACCACCCGGCAAACAATGGCAATGCCGGCCGTAGAATAATATCGCTTCTACCCCGGCAAGCGTTGAAATCGCCCGTCCAAAGGCAAAATGATTAGATTCCGTCGGCTCCTCCCGTTCTTAGCCATCGTCCGCGGCCAGACGAGAAGACCGGTGTCGCCCTCGTGGAAGTCTACAATCTCGACAACTCCTCGCCGATCCCGCTCTCAAGTTACACGACGCAAAAGGGAAACGTATCTCCACAAGCGACGCTTGGCGCGCGACGCAGCAGAGCGAGATTGCCGCAACCGGTCTCGCTCCGAGCGATGACAAGGAGTCAGCCATTCTTGCTACGCTGGATCCTGGGAGCTACACCTCCATTGTTCATGGTCAGAACGGGAGCACGGCATCGCCTTGGTGGAGGTTTACAACCTCGACAGCGCGAGCTCGTCCGGCAAAAAATAGAACGGTGGGCAAAGCCGCCAGCCTGCACACCTGTTCAAGAAAAAATGATCGACAGCGTCCGATTTTTTTAGCGGATTGGAGCGATGAACTTTCATGTCGCGCGGGGTGGCGAAATTATTGGTGAGTTCAACGAACAGGTTTTTCGGGACAAAGTCTTTCGCGGCGAGGTGCGGCGGGACGATTTTTATTGGACGGAAGGAATGACCGAGTGGCAATCCGTCGCGCAGTATCGAGCGGGTGCGCGGACGCAGGTGATCCGGCAATCCGCCCCGGAAACCTGAAGCTGAAAGCTGAAGCGCTACGCTCTCGACCGCTCCATTGACGGATGTTTTCGCCAAACCTAATTTCAATTAATGGCCGACCAATTTCCAAGACCAATGGACCGGGCGCTGACTCGCCGGACCTTTCTCGGGATAAGCCTGGCCGGCGGCGCCACCTTATTGGCGGCTCGGCCGGCGCATCTTTTCGGGGCAGCACCGAGGAATCCTCCGGGAACGGCTATGAATTCTACCTTTAACCTGGGCGGCGATCTCACGGTAAACCGGCTGGGCTTTGGCGCGATGCGGATTACGGGAGATGGCATCTGGGGCTGGCCGGCGGACCGGCCAAATGCGCTGAAGGTCTTGCGCCGCGCAGTCGAGTTGGGCGAGAATTTGATTGATACGGCCGATGCCTACGGCCCGGAGACGAGCGAACTCCTCATCGCCGAGGCGCTATATCCCTATCCTCCTACGCTCGTGATCGCGACCAAAGGAGGACTGACTCGGCCGGGTCCGGGGGCGTGGAAACCAAACGGTCAGCCGGATTATCTCAAGAGATGTGTCGAGAACAGCCTGAAGCGGCTCAAGCTTAATCGGATCGATCTGTATCAGTTGCATCGGGTGGATCCCAAAGTGTCGATGGAGGAATCACTCGGGGCGCTTTAAGCAGATGCAGGACGCTGGAAAGATCCGGCATGTCGGGCTATCCGAGGTGACACCGGAGCAGATCTCCCGGGCACGCAAAGTCCTGCCGATTGTAACTGTGCAGAACCGTTACAACGTCGCCGATCGCGATTGGGAAAAGACGCTGGACTATTGCGAGAAAGAAGGGCTTGCCTTCATGCCTTGGTCACCGGTTGGTGGAGGTGGCGGCCTAAGATCGAGCGATGTCCTCGTCGAGGTGGCGAAGGCTCATCACGCGAGCGTGTATCAGGTAGCTCTCGCCTGGCTGCTGCAGCGTTCGCCCGTGATGTTGCCGATTCCTGGCACAGCGTCGGTCCCGCACCTCGAAGAAAACGTCGCGGCCGCGAAACTGAAGCTCACTCCGGAAGAGTGGAAATCGCTTGCAGGCAAGAGCTGAGCTATGAGGGATCAACTAAAGACGATAGCCTAGCCAAAAGAGTTGGCGGCACGCATCGCTCTGATTTCGAGCCTCGCTCAAAGCATGACCACACTTGAAACCGAGCGCCTCCGCCTGCGTCCGATGACTGAGGCGGACGCGCCTTTCCTGCTCGAAGTTTTGAATGAGCCGGCTTTTATCCGCAACATCGGCGACCGCGGCGTGCGCACGGTGGAGGAGGCGAGGGAGTATATGAAGGAGCGGATCACCTCGCAGTATGAGCGTTACGGCTTCGGAATGTGGCTGGTCGAAATGACGGAAATTGGGGATCCGGTTGGAATCTGTGGCTTGATCAAACGCGAAGCGCTGGATGATATCGATCTTGGGTTCAGTTTTCTGGAGCGATTTTGGTCGCGCGGCTTTGCCTCGGAGGCAGCCTCCGCGGTCCTGGCGAGGGCGTTTCGAGCGCTGAAGCTCACGCGTATTGTTGCCATCGTCGCACCGCACAATGGTTCGTCGGTTCGCTTACTGGAGAAGCTGGGTTTTCAATTCGAGAAGATGGTTCGCCTAACTGCAGAGGAGGAGTTACAGCTCTTCGCGATCGAGCTGAAAATGGGCGGCTGACAATCGTCCCGTGAATTAGCAGATCGCGGCGGCGAGGGCGCCAACAGAAGGCAGGAATGCTCGGTGCCGTCTCTCAAAAGCTTTACGATGAGGTCAGAAAGCGGGTGAGTTTTATCAATATGAGCACGAACTTAATCCAACAGATCTGCGATCGACATGAAGTTGCGGACACCTTGTATCGTTATGCTTTCGGCCTTGATCACGGCGATGCGGATTCGCTGGCGTCGGCTTTTGCGGAGGATTGTGGCTCGATTTTTCACCGGCCGGCCAGAAGCTCGGGCTCGACTTTCCAAGATTGGTCGGGCGGCAGGCCATACTCGACGCGCTCCTGCCGTTTCTCGGTCCACTCGATACCACCCACACTGCGAGCAATCTCCAGATCGAAATCAGTGGCGACACGGCAACCCTCCATGCCTATGTGATGTCTCAACATTTCAGGCCACGAGAAGGTGTTCGCCGCGGTTCGGAGAACGCTCTCTTAAGAACCGTTATGATTGCGACCTGGTCCGTGATGGCCAGAAATGGCGGTTTAAGCGAATCACGATTGATAACGCCTGGATGCAGGGCGATCCCGAAATTCTCAATCTGCGCGCCACACACCGCGCCCTGACCGCGAGACGGTGGCACCCGAAGGATACGGATGGCCGCCGTAAAACAAGAGTGATCAAAAGCTTAAAAGGCTATAGCCGTTATTCTGGTAACGGATCAGCACAAGCAGGGCATCCGCGGCGACGGTCACGTCAGGCGTAAGTGATTTTGGATCGATCTTTTCGCCGGCCAAGTATTGGCCGCAGACGTAGAATTCCATGCCTTGTTTTTTCAATTCGCGATCGTCTTTAGATTCGGATTTTCGATGCCGAACTTTGCCTTGTAATGAGCGTTATCAAGAAGGCCATCGACCGCCGGAACATGAAAGACGAGCGCAAACTTCGTCTCTTTCAGGGGGACATGGGCGACGGCGGGGGCGTTTAGTTCCGAACCCGCCATGTTAAGAGCCGGCACGAGCTGAGCCGGCTTCTCGGCGGCGTGAGTGGCGTCGACTATTGGCCCTTTCTGGCGCCAGGGTGGCATTGGGAATCGCCACGTATCCGCCGTCCGCCGGGACGACCGGGGCTTGCGCCGCTGGCCATTGCGCCAGCGCTGTGCAGGTCAAAAAAACCAGCAAAGAAGAGCTTTCATGACTCGCAATTGTGTGAACGGAGTCTGTCGGAAAGTCGAGGCTATTTTGGCTAAAGAGTCAGCGGTGAAGGCCAGTGTTCCCGAAAAGGCGACTAGCATCGACAACAATATAGCGCTGATCCTGAAAAGCGATCGATCCGGGAGGCGGTGCCTGAAGCACAGGTCTTGCGCCGCGGACAACGCCAAGATTCTCAAGCGGCGCATCAAGCCGTAGCTGACGTAAGAGCCGGCTCTCGTGATCGTATCTGGGCGCAAAAGCGTCGCGATCCAGCAACCAGAAATCGATTTTTTGGTCGCGCACGCACCGCTCTACGAGAGCCGGGTCGGCGCTGTATTGTGCCCGCGCGATTTCCAGCCCGCGATCGCGGAGGGGAAAATAGTACCCGGGATGAAAAGGAACCGCGCATTCTGCGCCGACGATGATTGAACGCTGGCAAAAGGTAGGAAGGTTATTGGATTCGTCGGAGAGCGATGCGATACGGATAGTGGCGGGCTGCCTGGCAAAGAACTGGTAAAGGTCCGGGTCCGCTCCGTGGACGTAGGCGTTGGTCGGGAACGCCGGAATCAGCAAGGGGTAAACGAGGATGGCCCCTAGCAGGAGGAAAGCGAAGGCCTGAGGCATTACGCCGAGACACCGGATACTCTCGTTAGGGCGGGCTTCTCTACGACGCAGCGCAGCGTCGATCACCGCGAGAATAACGCCTCCTGCCAGCAGAGTAAGGAGCACCCGCATCGTACCCTCGGTGTAACGATTTGGGAGGTAAAGGCGAAAGAGGAGGACGTGGGCGGTGGCAAAAAGCAGAAGCGCCGCGCCGATAATCTGCGGCACCGGTCGTGCGCCGACCGGGACGACCTTTAGCAGCGGAAAGCGCGCGGGCGAAAGACGCAGCAACGGCCAGAGCAGCCCAGCGAGAAACCAGAGCGGTCTCGTTGGCAAGTTATGGACGCCGGCATTGCCGCCGATCCAATAGCCCCACCAGGAAGGCAGAAAGAATGGCACGCGACCGCCCGGACCGAACTCGGGCATCTTTTCTGCCTCGCTGTAGGTAACGAGCGGTCCGAAGGAACCAGTATCGCGCAGATAAGGCCATAGGCAGAGCAAGGTGAGGCAAAATCCGGCCGCCATGAGCAGGTAAGGGCGCGAGATTCGAGCCAGCTTCGGGCCGCGCTCCCAGCGTAAACACGAGCAGGCAAGTAGGCCGAGACTCAACAAAGCAGCTGGCGGAAAAAACGTCGCCTCGAGGCCAATCGCGGTCAGGACCCCGAGCGCTGATCCACTCATCTGATAGTAAAGGAAAGCGACAAAGAGTGGGTAAAAGAAAGCGCGCGGTGTGGCGGACGAGAGATCGCTATTGGACCATAAACATTGTGCAAAAAGTATCGCAGACAGAGTTGCCGCGGCCGGAGAGCGAAAGAAGCGCCAGGCAAGGCCGAAAAAATATCCGACCGCAATCAGGCTAAGGACCGACGGAATCCACTTACTCCCGAGCAGGGGATCCATTCCTATCCGAGTTAGCAACCAGTAGAGAGTGGAATAACCGGGAGGAGCAAGAGATTGGAAATAGTCCGCCATCGCGTCGTGCGGAAACAGCCGGGGATCAAGATAGCGGAACATCCAAAAGACATGCTCGCGCACGTCATCGGCCAGCATGTATTCCGAGGCGAACGCCTCGCGTAGCGCAAGTAGCGCGCAGGCGAATGCATAGAGCATGGCAAAGGAGAACCAAGGCCACAGCGCGGCACCGGTATCAGGTTCTACCGGCGCCAGCGCCCGCCGCACCCGTGCGATAAGTGTGGGCGTTGTCATAAAACCTGCGGGCGGCGAGGCCCGTCTATTTAGGCGCGATCGGCACGAGTTCCTGAGGCTGTTGCCGGAGAAATCGCGAGTAAGTCTCGAGTGAGCGCGCCGGCATAGTCGCCACGACTTCGGTAAACCCGCCCTCGTAAGAAATGTCGCGCACAGAGCCTTCGCGGTGAAGCCGTGCAAGGAGATCAGTGCGCTCAGGCGGAAGCCGCAGCTCAACCGTAACCGTGCCACGAGCGACGAAGTCGGAGATACGCTCAACCAGCTTCTCCAGCCCTTCACCAGTCTGCACAGAGACAAAAAGGGCATCCGGGAAATGGCGGCGCAGGGCGGGGAGGGCGTGCGGGTCGATGACTTTGTCGACCTTGTTGAAGACAACGAGCATCTGTTTCGTGTCAGCCCCCAGCTGCCCGAGCACCTTCATAGTCGTGTTGTAGAAGGCCATGACTTCGGTTTGCGAAGCATCGAGAACATGAATAAGGAAATCGGCCAGGGCCGCTTCCTCGAGCGTGGCGTTAAAGGCTTCAACGAGCTGGTGCGGAAGCTTGCGCACAAAACCCACCGTGTCGGTGAGGAGGAGCGGCTGCTTGTTAGGCAACGCGATCTTGCGCGTCGTGGTGTCGAGAGTGGCAAAGAGTTTATTCTCCACGAAAACGTCGGCCCCGGTCAGACAGCGGAGGAGGGAAGACTTTCCGACGTTGGTATAGCCGACAATGGCCGCGTTGGGGACAGGCGCGCGTTTGCGGTCCTTGCGCTGAGTAGCGCGGGCGCGGCGCACTTCCTCCAATTCGCGCTTTAGCCGGTCGATCTGGAGCCGGATTTTACGTTTGTCCTGCTCGAGCTGGCTTTCGCCTTCGCCTTTCGCGCCGATCCCGCCGCCCTGCTGGCCAAGGTGGCTCCAGGCTCTCGTCAGGCGCGGGAGAGAGTATTGCATCCGGGCGAGATCGACCTGGATCCGAGCCTCCCGGGTTTGGGCGCGAGCGCCAAAGATATCAAGGATTATCTCCTGGCGATCAGCCACCGTCATGCCGGCGAGTTCTTCCCAATTGCGCTGCTGTGACGCGCTGAGCTCGTTATCGAAAATCAGAACGTCGCACTCGAGCTCCTTCGCGCGGTCGACGATTTCCTGAGCCTTGCCCGAGCCGATGAGATAACGGGCGTGGTTTTCGCGATAAGAGATGAGTTCGCGTGCGACGATGGGAATGCCAAGTGTTTCGACGAGATCGGCCAGTTCCTCGAGAAGACTTTGCGCCTCTGGTTTCAGCTCCGCCGAGATGTAAGCGCCCACAAGCAACGCGCGCTCGACGGCTTTGTCCTTGGTCTTAATCTCGAACATGAGGCGGTAGGATACGCCGAAAAGGGATCCGCCGAAAGTTGAACGGAGTGCTCAAAATATCCCTGGGGGAAGAGCCATCACTCCTGATTGCGGCGTGAGGCGTGCCAGTCTATTCTCGCCCCATGACCACTCCCGCGCGTTTGCTTGGGATTTATGTCGCGGCACAGGCGACTGAATTGCCGCATGCTGTGGATCATATCCGAGCGCTGGCAGGACGCGGCCTGGAGGGCGATCGCTATGCCGCGGGCGGTGGGACGTTTTCCGATAATCCCGGCAAACGGGACGTCACCCTGATTGAATTAGAAGCGCTCGAATCCTACGAACGCGACAGCGGCAGGAAGATTTCGCCAGCGGAGGCGCGACGCAACCTGCTGACTCAAGGAGTGCGCTTAAACGACTTGGTCGGTCGCGAATTCCAAGTGGGCGCGGTGCCGCTTCTCGGTCTGCGCTTGAGCGAGCCATGCACGCACCTGGCGCGCTTAACTCATCCTGAGACATTGGCCGGCCTGGTCCACCGCGCGGGCTTGGTAGCGGAGATATTAAACGGCGGCGATCTGCAGGTGGGAGACGAGATTTCCGAGCGCTAAAAGCCAAACCTAGCCGCGCATAAGTCACCATTGTCGACGAGTTGCACGCTCATCCGGCAACTTTGGGGGTTTAAATGGTCATGAGCGCAAAGAGCGATATGGAACGACGGTGTCCGTATGATGAATTCTCGCGCTGGCCATGGTCGGCGCGGTGCTCGCATGCCTCATTCCGGGAGCCGTCTTGGCAGCGAGCAAGACTGCCTCTGCGGCGAAGCAGGAGCAGACCCAGCAACCTGGCCGTCTGATTATTGCCCGAGCCGCTAATCTGGGATCGGTCATCGTGGGGCTTTCGATCGACGGGAAAGAAGTCATGAAAATCAACTTCGGCGGAAAGTATGATGCTCCGCTCCGCTGGTCCGCACGTCATCAGCGTGATGCCGGTCGGTAGCCGCGAGCGCCCCGAGGCGACTGAGACTCGAGTGACGGTACAACCGGGACAGACATATAAATTCATGGCCAAGGGGTCCGATGTTACGGAGGTCTTGAAATAGCCAGGTTTCTGTCGGCGGAGGTAGCCAAAAAACTCCGCAAGGGAGGTCGGTTGACAGAAGGCAAACCCTGTCGTTTTCTCGCGCCTATATGACTAAGGGTTTTGTCTCGTGCGTCCTGGCGATTTTGATTGCGAACACCGCCCAAGGCGGAATGGTGCAGCGACCGCCAATCGCCTACCGGCAGAATATTCCTGAGGTCTTCGAGAAGGGATCAATGGAGTTTGAGAATGTTACTGGCGTATTTTACTTCTTTGATCGGGGCAATAACGATGGGCCGTCGGTCGATCTCGCCGTCGAGAGTCTCCGCTTTGGCCTGATGCTGAGCAACCCGCGTGGCTCGGGCTTTTTCGCGGGTAACTACGAGTTTCTTGCCGAGGTCTTCGGCGCGCCGATTTTCCAGGGAGTGGGCGATATCACCGCCGGTGCGACCGTTTTCATCCGTTATAACTTCATCCAACCGGGAGCACGCGTCATTCCCTCCATGCAGATTGGAGGCGGCGGTGTCTATACCGATATCTCCGAGCGCGAGTCACACGGGCTCGTAAGTCTGCCGGTCGAATTCAATTTGCAGGGCAGCGGCGGGTTGCGCTTTATCGTGGACCGTCACTGGTCAATCCTTCTGGAGGCGGGTTACCGGCATATTTCCGACGCCTCAATCAAGCTGCCTAACCGTGGCATTGACTCCGTCGGTGGCGACATAGGCTTCGCCTTCTCTTTCTAGCGAGATCAGAGTTAGTACTGCTCGACCACTGGAATCTTGCGCTGGCCTTCAGCCGGTATCTCGTCCTTTACGACCCGTGTGCTGGAACGGGTCGGAGCGGCCACCGTCGTCTCTGTTTCGTAGCGATTTTGCGATTCGCAGGATCCGAACAACAGAGGCATGGTCAGGCCGGCGGCGGCTAGAAAAACAATCTTATTTGGTTTCATAAAGGAGTGACCGTTTTCGGCACGATTCTGGGTCGTTTAAATCTCAGGAATCGCGTTCTCCCCGAATATATTCTTCCACCCGACGATGCGCTTCGTCATCGCTCATTTGCACGGGCGGATGTTTCGAAAAATAGGCCGAGGCGGAATGAAGGACACCGCTCTGGCCGCGATCGAGCGCGAGTTTGCAGCAACGAATCGCGTCAATCGCTACCCCGGCCGAGTTCGGCGAGTCTTCAACCGAAAGTTTTAGATCGATTTCCATCGGAACATTGCCGAAGAGCCTGCCTTCGACCCGGATAAAGCAGAGCTTGTTGTCATTCTGCCAAGGGACGTAATCGCTCGGCCCGATGTGAATGTTTTCATCCGTCAGTCGCTTTCCGATGACGGATTGGACCGCCTCGGTCTTGGAAATTTTCTTCGACTGGAGCCGGCCGCGGTCGAGCATGTTGAGAAAATCGGTGTTGCCACCGGTGTTCAATTGATAGGTGCGTTCGACTTTCACCCCGCGCTTGCGAAAGAGGTCGACGATGGTGCGATGGAGAACGGTCGCGCCGAGTTGCGCCTTGATGTCATCGCCCACCAGCGGCAGTTTTTTTTCCTCGAAACGTTTCACCCACGCCGGATCGCTCGCGATGAAGACCGGGATGTTGTTGACGAACCCAAGCCCCGCCTCGAGGGCGCAGGCCGCATAGAAACGCGTCGCTTCCTCGGCTCCGACCGGCAGATAATTGACCATGATCTCGGCGCCTGATTCCCGCAGCTCTTCGATGATCTCTTCGCGGGTCGATTCTTTTTTCAACGGCTGAAAAGCGCGCTCCGGGTCGTGGTCGGCCATGTGCGCCGGATATCCGTCAAAGACGCAGCCCATTTTCACGATCGCTCCGGTCGTCGGGATCTTGGAGCAGAAAATCTTGGTGCAGTTAGGCGGGGCGAAGATCGCCTGGTTGATATCGAGCCCGACCTTGCGCCGGTCGATGTCGAAGGCCGCTACGACCGTGATGTCGCTCGGCCGATAAGGGCCGACCAGGGTATGCATGAGACCGACGGCAGATCCGTTAGTCGGGGTATCATGATAGAAGCTGATTCCTTGGACGAGCGAACTGGCGCAGTTGCCCACGCCAATGATTGCAATTCGAATTTTACTCATTGGAGCTTTCGGAAGCCGCAAGGTTGCCGCAGTCGCCCCGGCTCGGCAAGGCCCAAAGTTAACTGGAAGTTCTCATTAAAGACCAGAACCTCGGGGCCGGCCCGCGCTGGGCCTCGGAATTTGTGTTGCGAAAAGGAGAGGGCGCAGGGAAAAAAGTGAAATGCGCTGCAGAATTTACATCGTTTGGTCGAGTCTCGCCCTAACGATTGCCTCGCTCCCCGGCGCCACGCCCCGCTACACGATCGCCCAAGCCATCCAAATCGCGCGCATGAACAATCCAGACGTCGCGATCGCGCAGAAAAAAGTGCAGGCAGCCCGTGGTGGATTGGTCGAGGCGCGGGCGGGTTACCTGCCGTCGGTCGTCTCCAGTGGAATCTATCGCAAGCGCGAACGGCAGGGCGCCACCCAGCTGCGCCCGGAAGATTACAACGCCAATATTCGCGTGATCGAGCAGATCTATACCGGCGGCGCGACCAGCAGCCGGATCGCGATCGCTCGCCTTAATTTTCAAAAGGCCCAGTCCCAACTCGATGCGGTCGTCAGCCGGGTGACGATGGATGTGCGGCTGGCGTTTTACGAACTGCTCCTCAATCGCGAACGTATTCACGTGCGCGAGGAATCGAGCGATGTTCTGCGGCAGGAATTGAAATCGCAGCGTGAACGCTTCGCTGCCGGGACGGTTGGACAGCTCAACGTTAGCCGCGCCGAGGTCTCGCTCGCGAACGAGGAGCCGGAGCTGATCCAGGTGCAAACCGACCTGCGCAATTCCTATTTGCGACTTGGCGAATTGTTAGGCGCAAACCTCGCGACGAATGGCGAGGAGCCCTTCGCCATTTCCGGCGAGTTGATCTACGAGCCGCGTCGTCCCGATTTGAACCAATGCCTGGCCAAGGCCACGGCGGAACGTCCCGAGATCAATGCGGCGGAAACGGACATCGCAATTGAGGACCAGCAGCTCCGGCTCGACCAGAGCGAGACTCGGCCGAAGGTCGAAGCTTTCAGCGGCTACGAAGTTTATAACGAACGCGATCCCACCCTCGGCCGAGAATTCAACCACGGTTACATCATCGGATTGAACGCGAGTTGGGCGCTCTTCGATGGCTTTGCGACCCGCGGCCGCATGCAGGCGACCCGCGCCCGGCGAGAAGCCGCGGTGCGCGCTCTCGAGGCGCTTCGCCTAACGATTTCTTCAGAAGTGCGCAGTGCTTTCCTCGATCTCAACCAGGCCGATCGCGTCCTCGAGTCGGAAATGAAAAACGTGAAGACGGCGGATGAATCCCTTCAGATCGCGAAAGGAAATCTCGCGGCCGGCCTTGGCACGCAGCTCGACGTCCTCCAGGCCGCATCCGATTTGACCCGCACCCGAAGCACGCGGTTAAGCGCAATTTATTTGCATAACGCCGCGCTCGCCCGGCTGGATCGCGCCTGCGGCGGGCAATCGGTTTCGTTAGGCGAAGAATCAAAAACACGGGACGGAGGAGACGAGGTCCTTTCCCTGACTCGTCCCCCGTCAACGTTAGGCGGCCGAAAATGAGATCCCGGATCGTCCTTTTGATTTCGCTCTTTTCCGCCGGTCTGGTCGGGCCGGCAAGCGCGGTTACCCTCGAGAGCGCCTTGGCGCGGACCCTGGAAAACAATCCCCGCATCCTGCAGGCCAAGGCCGGCCTGGAAGTTGCCGCCGGCCAGCGAGTCATTTTGCGCGCGGTTGCTTTTCCCAGGGGAGTGATCGGGGCAATCGCCGGCGACCAGGGCGGCCAGCGCTCGCAGACTTCTTCCAATCAACCGTTCGCCTTTGCTTACGGCGCTTTTCTGCAGCCGCTCCTCCATGCGGAAATTCCCGCCTCCTTCCGCCGCGGCGATGTCGGTCTCCTTATCGCGCAACAGGAATTGAATGTGGTGGTGATTGAGGAACTGCACCGGGCACGTCTCTCTTTCTACAGCGGGCTCTATAATCGATCGCTCGAGAAGTTTGGACGGGAGCAGCGCACGCGACTGGAGGAAAATGTCGTGAGCGAGAAATCGCGCTATGAAGCCGGCGAAAGTGAGCGCGGCGCGTTCACTTCCGCGACTCTGCTTGCGCACGAAATCAGTCCGACGATCGAAAGTGCGCGGACTGCCTCTCATTTGGCGGGGGTGCAGTTGGCGCAATCGATGGGCATGCCACTCGACCGCAGCGCCGTTTTGCCTTCCCTGGAGGGGGAACTCGATTTTCAGCCGGTTGAATTGCACTGGCAGGATGAAGTCGCGGGAGCCCTGCAACGCCGGGTCGATCTGAAACTCGCTCGCCTCCTGGTCCCGGCGGCGGGGGAAGACCAGCGAATTATCGCGGCTGGATATTATCCCGCGCTCGACGCCGTCGCTTCCGGCGAAGCCATTCCCGTCTCCGGCATTCATCGCGACAGCGGCGGTTCGCCCCAGGCGAGCGATGACACGGTCGCCTCCGAAGTGCGCGGCGGTGCCTCCTACACTTGGCGGGTGATCGACAACGGCGCCGTCGGCGGTGCTGTCGCGCAACAGCGGGCGGTGCGCGAGACTAACGAACTGCAACTGCGGAAGCTGGAAGCAAATCTGCCGCGCGAGCTCTCGCGTCTGCAAAACAATTTGCAGGCGATTGCTGCTCGCTACCGTTCACTCGCGAAGGCGGCGGCGTTGGCCGATCAGAATGTCGCCTCGGTGGAACAAAATCGCGCGCAGGGTCTGGCCTCCATTCTGGATCTGCGGAGCGCGGAGAGCAGCCTCCTTGTCGCGCGCCGCGGTTTACTGAGCGCGATCTTTGAAGAGAAAGTCGCACTGGCCGAGTGGGATCGGGCCACCGGCCGCTACTTTCAATTTTCCGGCGACACCGCCAGAAAGGTGCATTAGTTCGAGCGATTGAAGACCAGGATCTCACCGCGCACTCTTTGGACGCTTCTGATTTTCGGCGCGCTGATTTTCGGCGCGATCTACTACCTCACTCTCCCGGTCGTGGAGGTAGAACGAGTCGTTAGGGGAACGGCCATTTCGGCAGTTTACGGCACGGTCCGGATCGAGCCTGTCTTCGTCGTGCACGTTCGCGCGCAGAACAACGGCTTCATCCGGCTCGCCGATTCCCTCGCGGCCGGCCGCGGCGCGATCGGGAAGACGCTCGGCAAAGATGAGCTCCTGGCCACGATCGCGGACGAAACGACCGCGCGTCAGCTCAAGCAGGCGCAGTCCGATCTGCAGTCCGCGGAAGAGCAAGCTCGCCTCGAGTTGCCGTCCTCCGAACCGCTCAAGATCGCCGAGGCCAACGTCCAGCGGTTGGAAAAATTGACTTCGTTGAGCAACGTCCCCGCGGTCGAATACGAAAAGGCGAAGAGTGAAGCGAAGCGCCTGCGCGATCTTCTTCAAACCGAAAAGATCGAGCGCGAACGCAATCTTGATACCCTGCGCGAAGCGGTCAATAAAGCCCAGACCTTGACCCAACGGCTCGAAATCCGCGCCCCGATGGATGGCATTCTCTCCGAGATCAAGGCGATTGACGGAGAGTTTGTCAGCGACGGCGCACAACTCTTTACCGTCTCGTCCCGCCGCAACTACGTCCGCGGCGAAGTGAATGAAGAGGACATCGGAGAAGTGAAAGTCGGGATGAAAGCGATCCTGCAGATGTACGCCTACCGAACCCGGCAGTTCAACGCCAGCGTCACCTCCATCGTGCCCGCGGCC
>JBBPZW010000171.1:0-13086 GCA_038198475.1 Chthoniobacterales bacterium
CAGAGCCGAAACATCCGTGCAAAACATCTTTAACAATTTCTTAAATTTTCGCTCCGAAATCCTTGCATCAAAAATATATCTGTTTCCCATTGCCGCCCAACATTATACACGACATAGCAACCTCTAATCTGGGCAAGACCCAAATAAATTCCACTCCCGCCAGAAGGCCTCAGTGATTTCCTGCTAGCGCGCGATCTGGCCGAGGTCGGGCGCCGCGCGCTCGTGACCGAGTCGAGCACCACGAAATGAGTCTGGCCCGGCGCCAGCTCGAAGCTGGCCTCCTGATCGCCGCCCTCAATCGTGAGACGCAGGCTGGTGAAGAGCGCGGTCTCAGGCAACGCGAAGCCGCCTTCGATTTTTTCCCAGACCGCCTCGCGCCTGCCATAGCCGGGCCGGGCCCGGACAGCCAGTTGCATTGGCACCGGACCGGCTCCCTCGAGGTGGAGCGTCCGGACCAGTTTGCGGGTGGGATGAAGGGCAGTGAAATCGTAGAAACGCGAGTCTGCGGCCCGCGCGATGACAAAAAAATCGGTCAGCACGACGGTGCCGCTGGCCGTCACGAAGCGCGTTTCGAGCACCGCGGTCTCGGCCCGGTAACATCGCTGGATTTCGCCACGTTCGTTAGGCCGGAGGGAAAATTCGCCTCCTTTTTTCGCGATCGAGGAGCGCGCCGAAAATCGAGCCGCAGTCGAAGGCTGGCAGACAAAGCCAATCGATCCCGCCCTCGAGATTAATCAGGGCCGCGCGGGCGGCGGCGACTGGTTGCCATCTCATCTCCCATCCGCAACGCCATCGGGCCCGCCAGATGAACGCGGGCGCGGCCCAGGCGCGCGGGCGCATTCTGCTTTTTCTGCACGCGGATACACTCCTGCCTAACGACGCCCTCAGCAGAGTGGTCGAGGCGATCGATCGCCGCGGCGCGCGCGGCGGCGCCTTTAGCCGGCGTTACGAATCGCGCTCTCTCGTTCTCGCCTTCACTTCCCGGCTCGCCACCCTGCGCAATCGTCTCTGGGGCTGGCACCTTGGCGATCAAGCGATTTTCGTCCGGCGCGACATCTTCGAGCAGCTGCACGGCTATCGTGATATCCCAATTTTTGAAGATCTTGATTTCTCGCGCCGCCTCGGCGCGCTCGGGAAAACGGTCACCCTAACCCCGCCGGTCTTTTCCTCCGCGCGCCGCTTTGCGGAAAAAGGGCCACTCCGCACGACCTGGCACGATCTGCTTCTGACTCGCCGATATTTGTCCGGCGAAAATCCGAATCGTCTTTGCCAAGAGGGGCGGGATCGCCTAAAAACTCTGCAAGCCTATGAACGCCTATCTTGATCGCCTCGACGCCCAAATCGCTGCCCGTCATCTTTTAACGCATCCGTTTTACCTCGCCTGGACTCGCGGCGAGCTGAGCCGGGAGACGCTGGCCGATTACGCGGGCCAGTATTATAAGCACGTTGCCGCATTCCCGACCTATCTCTCGGCCGTGCACGCGCGTTGCGACGACCAACCGACCCGGCGCCAGATCCTGGCCAACCTGATCGATGAAGAAGCGGGTGAGCCGAATCATCCGCAGCTCTGGAAAAATTTCGCCGCCGCCCTGGGCGTCTCGCCTAACGACCTGAACGAGACCAAGACCTGGCCGGAGACTGCACAACTGATCGCCACCTTCCGCGAAGTTTGCCGCGAAGGCGGGATCGCCGAAGGCCTCGCCGCGCTCTACGCCTACGAGAGCCAGATCCCGGCGGTTTCGGAATCGAAGATCGACGGCCTGGTGAAGCACTACCAGTTCGACGACCCGGAAAGCTATCGCTATTTCACCGTCCACATCCAAGCGGACCGCGAACACGCCGCGGCCGAGCGCGCGCTGCTCGAGACTCACGTGCGCCCAGAAAATTCCGCGGCGGTCACGAAAGCGGCCGACCGGATTCTGGCCGCGCTCTGGGAACTCCTCTCCGGGGTCTGCCGCCGGAACGCGATCGCTTGTTAGGCGAGAGCGGGAATAGCTGCTCTTGGCTACGCTCCTACGCTCGGTGAGAAAAGGAGACGGCACTTACAATCTGGTCGTGATCGGTGCCGGCACCGCCGGCCTCGTCACGGCAGCAGGATCGGTCGCGCTCGGGGCGCGTGTCGCCCTGGTCGAGCGCAACCGGATGGGCGGCGACTGTCTGAACTTCGGCTGCGTCCCCAGCAAGGCGTTGATTTCCTCGGCGCGCCTCCTCGATCGCATGCGCCACGCCGACAAGTGGGGCCTGCCGAAAGTCGAACCGGAATTCGAGTTTCAAAAAGTCTTCGCCAGCATGCGCGCACAGCGGGCGGAACTGGCGCCGCTCGATTCGGCGGAACGTTTCGAGTCGTTAGGGGTGGATGTCTTTCGCGGGGAAGCTTCTTTTCTTTCGCCGCGCGAACTCGCGATCGGCGAGCAACGACTGCGAGCGCGAAATTTCGTCATCGCCACCGGTTCGCGCGCCGCCATCCCGGAGAAGGTCGGAGCGAGTCAGGTCTCCTATTACACGAACGAAACCATCTTCGATGAGCTGAAGGCGAAGCCGGAAAGCCTGCTCATCCTCGGCGGCGGGCCGATCGGCTGCGAGCTCGGGCAGATGTTCCATCGCCTGGGCGTAAAAGTGACGATTCTTCAGCGCGGCAAACGTCTACTCGACAAGGAGGACCCTCCGGTGAGCGAATTTGTCCAGAGCGCGCTGGAAGCTGAGGGAATCCGCGTTCTCACCGAAGCGGAGATCGAGGAAGTGCAGGCCACCGGCGCGGGCGTGACCGTGCGCAATGGCGGGCACAAAATCTCCGTCGCGGTAATTCTGGTCGCAGCAGGCCGGCAGCCGAACGTTGAAAATCTCAACCTCCAGAAAGCCAACGTCGCCTTCACGAAAAAGGGCATCACGGTAGATCAGCGGCTGGAGACGACCCAGTCTGGCATCTACGCGCTCGGCGATGCGATCGGCCAGCTTCAGTTCACCCATGTGGCCGATTATCATGCGCGGATCGTGATCCGGAACACGCTCGTGCCCTTTTCCTTCTTGCGGCAGAAGGTAGATTATTCCGTCGTTCCCTGGTGCACATATCTTGATCCGGAAGTGGCCACTGTCGGCCTAACGGAAAGAAGCGCGAAAGAAAAGGGCGTCGCCTACGACTTGATCGAGCAGGAAATGAAAACGGTCGATCGCGCGGTCCTGGAACGAGCCGAAACCGGTTTCGTCCGGGTTCTGGTGAAGGAAGGAACCGACGAAGTGCTCGGGGCGACCATCGTCGGGGAACATGCCGGCGAATTGATCCAGGAATATGTCCTCGCGATGAAGCATGGCATCGGCTTGCAGCAGATCGCCGCGACCATCTACGGCTATCCGACCTTTGCCAGCCTCGTCCTCAAATCCGCCGAGAAGCTGAACAAGAAACGCCTCACGCCCCGGGCACACAAGATCACGAGCTGGCTTTATCGCCGGCAGCGCACCTGAGTTTCGGCCGATGCATTTCCTCAAGACCTACTGGAAATGGATTGCGCTCGCGGCCGGGCTCATCGTCTTGTCCGTCGCGGTCTCGTTTCTTCCGATCGGTGAGTGGGTGAAGAGCTTCACCAATTGGATCCGCCATGTCGGCCTGGCCGGCGCCTTTATTTTCATCGGGGTCTACGCGCTCGCCGCGGTCCTTTTTCTGCCAGGGGCGATCTTCACCATTGCCGCCGGCTTAGTCTACGGCATTGCTGGCGGAATCGCGGTGGCGATCGTCGGAGCGACGTTAGGCGCCGGTCTCGCCTTCCTCGCCGGCCGCTACCTTTTTCGCGACCGAATCAAAAAGCTCGTCGGGAAGAACAAGAAATTCGACGCGATCGATGCAGCGATCGGAAAGCAGGGCTGGAAGATCGTCGGCCTCCTCCGCTTGAGCCCGTTAATTCCATTCAATGTCAGCAACTATTTCTACGGCATCACCGCGATCGGTTTCTGGCCCTATCTGCTGGCCAGCTTTGTCGGAATGCTGCCCGGCACGGCCCTCTATGTTTATCTCGGCGCGATTGGCCAGGCCGGCTTGTCCGGCGGGAAAAAAGGCCACAGCCCGCTGGAGTGGACTTTTCTCGGGATCGGCCTCCTCGCCACGCTGGGCGTGACCATCTTCGTTAGTCGCCTGGCAAAAAACGCCCTTCAGAAAACGGGCGCGACCAAAAAATAACCGCCCTTCCGTCTCGTTAGGCCGGTTATTCCGAAACTTCGCGCACGCCCGGCAGATAGGCGCGGCCTTTCCAGACGGCCGGCCGCCCGCGCAGGAACCTGACGAGTCCGAACCATTGAATGCCAAGCAGCGCCGCGATGGCCGCTGGATGCAAAATCACTCCCAGCCAGCTTTGCCGGAAACGCACCGCCGCGATGATGCGCGGCAGCAATACCAGCCCACAGGCGAGGCCCGCTAACAGCCGAACCAATGTTGTTCCGGGCGTCAGGACGAGGACAAATGGCAGGACCTGTCCGCTAAGCAGAACGAGCGTCATCGGGACGATCAGGCGCGGGGCACCCAGACCTTCATGGGTGTTTTTCGCCAACCCGCGCCAGACCTCCCTGTCTCGCTGATACATTCGGCAGGTGGCCGCGGCGGTTGCATCGAAGAGATCTGTCGCGAAGCCGTGCTCGCGAAATTTTTTCGGCAACGCAAGCCCCTCATGGATCCGATCGCGAATGGCGCCGTGCCCGCCCGACGCGCGGTAGGCGGCTGCATCGGCCACGAAGAGTTGGCCACAACCCGCGCCATACGCCGGATGCCGGGTCCGCCGCATGCGATGGAGCGGCAGAAATCCCAGGAGCAGAAAATGGATGAGCGGAATCAGGAGCTGCTCGGAAAAGGTTCGTGTGATTTCGCGTGGCACCCCGCTGGCCAGCTGCGCGCCCGATATCCCGAGAAAGGCGGCCAGCCGCGGCGCGGAAGCGGGGGCGAGTTGCACATCGGCATCCACAAAAATTAAAATCGGCGCGCTCGCGGCCGCGGCCAGTTGGGCGCAAGCGAAATTCTTTCCGCACCAGCCGGGCGGCAGCGGTTCGCCGCGGAGAAGGCGGAGCCACGGATTTTCGCGGGCGATTTGCCTAACGATCTGGGGCGTCGCGTCGCTGGAACCGTCGTCCAGCACGAGCACTTCATCCGCACCGCTCTCCAGCGCAGCGCGCACCGTCTTTTCGATTTTCTCGGCCTCGTCGCGGGCCGGGATAAGGACTGAAATCCCTTTGCTCGAACTCCCGCCTGCAGGGGGCGGCCGGTAGGCGAGCAGGTTAACGAGAAAAAGCAGCGCGGGGACGCCGCCACAAAGGAGGGACAAGCCCGCGAGCCATATCATAGCTGACCATGATCAGCGCGAAACGCTTCCCCGCGCAACCGGGCCCGCATTCCCCGCCAGAGATCATAAGGGAGATTGACCCCGCTCCGGCTCCGGCGGAGAACTTTCCATTCGCTAGGCTGGCGCCGCGCCGCGGCCTCTGCGAGCGCGCTTTGGAGGTCCGCCAGGCGCACCGCCAGCGACTCACCACCGGACGCCGGTAAGGCTTCGCCAAAAGCGACCAAGACCTCTGGTTTGCGTTCTTCCCAAAAGGAATACTCGATCGCCAGCGGCAAAAAGACCGCGCCCGGCGCACGCGCCGCCAGATGGTCGATCCCCGGCGCAAACACCAACGGCGCACGCACGTCGGCAAACTTTCCCTGCGGCGTGAGAAAGAGTGCGGCCTCCTCCTTTGCCAAAATCGCGTCAGAGGTCTTGAGGAATTGCGCCGCCCCTCGCCTCGTGCCCGTCTCGACCGCAAAGAAACCGAGCTTCTCCAGGAAACGATAACGGGCCAGCGCCGCCGCCTCGATCGGCGCATAGGCGGCACGGCCGCGAAATTTGCGGGACCTGGCCAGCCGCGTTCACACTCTTTCCGGGGCCAGTTGCGGCTCGACGCGTTGCCGCCGCCCACTCAATGGCGCGCCGCCTAAATCCTGGTCGATCGCATCCGCCGCGATCCAACCCGACATCAAAACCATCGGCATGCCCGGGCCGGGATGCGCTGCCCCACCCGCGAGATAAAGTCCGCGCAGATCCGGGCTGCGGTTGCTCGGCTTAAACGCCCCCAGCCAGCGTCCGTGGCTGGCGATTCCGTAGATGGCGCCGTTCAGCACGCCGTAACGATCGTGGATATCCTGCGGCGTAAGCGCGCTCTCGGTCACAATCTCGGATTCGAGATCGAGCCCGGCGACGCGTTGCAGCTTGCGCAAAATCACCCGCCGATAGGCCGGCAGCATTTTTTCCAGTCGTGATGTGCCCGCAGATACGGTGTGTGAACTAAAACGTAAAGCGCTTCTCCGCCCGCGGGCGCCACCGTGGGATCGCTCCGAGCCGGAGCGCAGACGTAGCAGGTCGGGTCGGGCGCGGGCTCGCCTTTGCGATAGATGAAATCAAATTCCTCGTGCGGGTCGCGCGAGAACACAAAATTATGATGCAGCAACTGGGTCGGTTGGCGCTTCAGCCCGAGATAAAGCACAACGCCAGAACAGGACGGCTCGTAACGGCGGCGGCGCTCGAATTTTTTCACGCCCCCGAGCAGCTCGCGATGTGTCCGGACGGCGTCGGAATTGGAAACGACCGCCTCCAGCCTAACGACCGCGCCGGAATCCAGCTCGACTCCGCTGACCGCGCCAGCCTCCTGCGTGATCCGTCGCACCGCGCAACCAGTTCGAATTTTCACTCCCAGCTCGCTCGCCAGTTCGGCCAGCGCGCGCGGGATTTCAGCGGTGCCACCACGCGGATAGGAAATGCCTTCACTCGTCTGCATGTGCGCGATGCCGCGATCAGACGCCGCTCGAGCAATTGATCGACCAGCCATTGGAGCGGGGCGCTGCATCCTTCCGCCGGCTTGAGGAGGACGGCGTTCCCCGCCACCAGCGCCTGCAAGAGCTGCACGCCAGCCAGAAAAAGCGGGTAATTCCCCGGACCAACAATGAGGACAATTCCGAAAGGCCGGCGTTCCACGGTAAAGGAATGACCGCGCAGCCAAAACGGGCGGCCGCGCGCGCCGAACTTCTCCGGGCGCAAAATCCGCGCCCCCTTTCTCTCCAGGAAACGGCAGGCATCGAGCAGTGGGATGACCTCGGAAGTCAGCTTCTCGGCCAACGGGCGATCGTTAGGCGCGGCCGCCAGTTGCGCGAGATGCGTGGCATTCTCTGCCATCACGAGCCGAAGCTGTGCGATCACGGCGAGGCGCTGGCGCAGAGTGGATGCGGCCCAGCGCCGTTGCGCGACCCGTGCAGCTGCAATCACGTCCCTCATGCCGCTGCCTCCTCCAAGGGGAAGGCCGCCGGAATTTCCGGCGCCGACACCCCGAGATCCTGCAAAAGCAGGCGCGAGCTAATGCGAGCCGACTCGAATATTACAGGCAATCCGCTCCCGGGATGAGTCCCACCGCCGACGAGATAGACGCCGTCGACATCTTCGAAGCGGTTATGCGGGCGCAGATGGAGCAGTTGCCCGAGGCTGTGCGCGAGATTGAAGGTCGCGCCGCGATGAATCTCATACTGCTTCTCCCAATCGTCCGGAGTGAGGAGTCGCTCGAAACGAATACGTCGCTCAAGATCGGTAAAGCCGGCCTGGGCCGCCTTCTGCAAGGCCAGCGCCCGATAGCGCTCCCGTTCCCGCGACCAATCGACATTCGGATGCTGGTGCGTGACCGGGACGAGAAAGTAAATCGAGCTCATGCCCGCGGGCGCGAGGGTTGGGTCAGTGACCGACGCATTCTGAATATAGAACGAAGGGTCTTCCGAAAGCACATGCCGATTCTCGATTTCATCGAGGTTCCGCGCGTAATCCGCCGAGATATGGATGTTGTGGTGCGGCAGGTCGTAACGCCCCTCGATTCCGAGGTAGAGCATGAAAGTGGAGCAGGAAAACTTCTTCTTCGCCATCTTGCGCGCATTCCAGCGCCGCAGCTTCCCGTTAGGCAAGAGGCGCGACATGGCGCGCGCGAAATCCGCGTTGAGCACGACCGCGTCGGCAGCATATACACCTTCCCGGGTGCGGGCGCCGGTGGCTCGTCGTCCCTCGAGCAAAACTTCCTCGACCGGTTCATCGAGATGAATTTCCACCCCCATCCGCCGGGCCACGCGCGCGAGCGCGGTCATGACCGCGCCACATCCACCGATCGGATGAAAAACGCCGTATTCGTACTCGAGAAAGGAGAGAATCGAAAAGAGGCTCGGGCAGCGAAAAGGCGACATGCCGAGATATTTTGACTGGAAAGAAAAAGCGAGCCGAATGCGTTCGTCGGCAAAGAAGCAGCGGAGGTAAGTATCGATCGATTGATGCGGCCGCAGCATCGGGAGCAGTTTTAGCAGACTGGGCGCGAAGATGTCTTTCCAACTGGAGAACGAACTCTCGAGACAGGGTTGCATGAGGGCGAGTTTGCGCCGGTTGTCCTCGAGGAAACGGCCGAAGCCAGGGACGTCGTTAGGCGCGAGGGCGGCGATCTGACGCTCCATCTCGGCGCGCTCCGGGGTGCAATCGATCTGACCGCCCGCCCCGAAAGTGAGGCGATATTGCGGATCGAGCCGAATCATTTCCACCTCGGCCTGGAGCGAGGTGCCGGCCGTGCGCAGGATTTCGTCGAGGATGCGCGGATAAAGAAAAAATGTGGGACCGAGATCGAACTTGAACCCCTGGGACTCGATCGTGGAGGTGCGCCCGCCCACAATCGGGAGACGCTCCAAGATTCGCACTCTTACTCCGGCGGCGGCCAGCAGAATGGATGCTGACAAGCCGCCCGGACCGGCGCCCACAATGACGACTTCGCGAGTGGAGCCATGGCGAACGGAAGGCCCGCTTTTCAGATTAAGATGCATCGAGCGGTTGTCCGTTTGGCCCAGCCAAACGGATTCATCTCTTTGCGTCCGCTCGCTTTAGGAAACAGTTTCCCGAACTCGGGCCAACTCGTGCTGGCGGGCTCTTCTTCGGCGAATCGCCGCGCGATCTCGACATTCTCGAGACTCACCCACACTCCCATGTCACGCGGTCCCGTGCCTGGAAGGCGAAGTTAGCGACCACGCGATGCGCGTGTAGAGCGCGTCGCCTTCGCCCCCCGCGCCTCGTTTCTGTCGCCTGTTCTTCCGCGAAACGCACCCAGCCGCCTCGTTCACGATGGGGTCCGTCGAGCAGATAGAGCGCAGTTGGTTAGCCAACTCCTCGAGCGTCGCTAAATCTTCGCGCCACAACGCCTGCCCGACCGCCGCCATGAAATGCTCCCGATCCATCCGGCCATCGAGAAAGCTCTTCGCCAGAACCGCATCGTTCACATCGAGCAACTCGAATTGGTCGGACGACGCGACGGTCAACATCGGACCGGTCGGGCTCGATTCGAGCCGACCCTTGATCCGGACCTGCCGGCCGAGAAGGTCTGGGTCGTGCGGGAGTTGATGACCGCACTTGAGCCTAACGACAAGAAGATCAGGATCGAAGACATTAAAGCGGACGCAATACCGCGAGACGTCCTGAGATGGCGGGAATCGAGCCGCTCTTGCATAACCAGCGGCGACGCTGGCAGACCGAAGACGCCCGGTCACGGATTCTTCTTCTGCCGCAGATAGAGGGTGCCGCTATTGAAATCAAAAACCGCGCCGTGCATGCCCAGATATTCGGCCCCAAGCAGACCGACCGCCGGGCTCTTGCCCTGGCCGCCGAGCAACTCCGGATCGAGAGCGGTGATGGTGACGCTCGCATTTCGGATCACGAAATCACCCACCTTGAACTCCGGGAATTGGCTCACCTGGATTGGCCTCGCTTTCGTCCCAAAGCCTTCTGCGTATTGGCCGGTGTTATGACCGCCGAGGTGAGCGCTCCGCGCAAATTGGTCATCGATGACGGTCAGGAAAGCACCTGTATCGACGACGAGACGGCAGGGTGCTCCATTGATCACCGCCGACAGATGGAGATGACCGCCGCTGATGGAAAGCTCGACCGGAGTGTAACCTTGTTTCGTTAGGATGGATCGCATCCCCTGGGAGACTCCGTTGCTCTGCCCGCGCGGATTGACCAGGAGAAGATGATTGGAGATGTCGAGCACAGCGCCGTATTTCATCATCTCCCGGAGGCCGAAGAGACCATCCGTCGCGCCGTAAACGCGATGGAGCCCGCCGCCGGCGGGATCGGGAAGCACGGCCGCTTGCACGTTCGTGAGGGTGCAATTTCCCATTGCAAGCTGGTGGATGACGGTGCGGCCTACCTTATCTTTTCCTTTCCCGAAGGCGCCGTGCACCGCGATGTCCGTCTCTTCACGAGTCAGGCCGAATTTTTTCATGACCGCCTGGAAGATGATGGCGCTGGGCGACCCGGTATCGATCGTTAGGTCGCCGGGCTGCCCGTTGGCGATAATCGGAAGTCGGTAGGTGTTCTGATATTGGATAAATTGGGCGCCGCCATATCCGTGGGCAACAACGTACTGGTCGAGCGCGGTCAGAGCCACGGCGCCTCGCGCGCTTGGCAGGAGGCTGGACAGGACGAGGAAGACAACACCAAGAAGGATTGATTTTCGCACGGCAGGGACGTTTAGACGGCCCGCTCCGATCCGTCAATCATACACCAATCGCAGCTTCATTTCCCCGGCCGCCCGCTCTATGCTCGCGCGATGAAGGAGCACCATTTCCTGCGCGGGGCGCGCGTCTACCTTTCCGGCCCGATGGATTTCGTCGCCTCGCGCGCGGACGAAAAGAAGCTCGGCTGGCGTAACCGAATCGGCGATTTCCTGCGTGCCCACGGCGCCATCGTTTTCGATCCCTGGTTCAAGCCGGGAGTGCGCGGCGCCCAGCAATACGGCCTCGAGGACATCAACACGATCGACGTGCGCGAGGAATGGACCTTCGAACAAGGCCAAACCGGGGACGAGAAACGTTCGCACTGCGCCGAGAAGTTCTGGGAAACACTCCACATCGATTTGCGGATGGTGGATACGAGCGATTTCACGATCGCCTTCGTGCCAACGAACATCTACAGCGTCGGCACGGTGCACGAGATCGTGCTCTCCCGCCTGCAGGTAAAGCCCGTGCTTTTCGTTAGTCCGCCAGTCACTTTTCCCGCGCTCGATCTTCTCCGGACGCACCTCGAGCAGGCGAAAGATACCCACGCGCTGCAACTGCTCGATCGACTTACCTCGGATGTGCCGATCAAGCCGAACCCTCGCGCCCTCCCCAGCCTTTGGTACATGCCGCTGGTCGGAAGCGGGAATTTTTTCGACGGCTTCGGTTTCGCGGATTATCGCGAAAAATTCGGCTGGGCTGAGATCGCGATGGACGAGCGCGAGAACCTCCAGCCGCCGCAGAACCCGCTTCTCCCGTTTCTCGACCGGCTGACCCACGAACTGCCGCAGCGCTGGGACAACCGCCTGAAGAAATACGTGCCTAACGACGATTGGCTGCTCTGGGAACTCGACGAGCCGAAAGGCGGCGGCGCGGAAGTGCGACAGGTCCACGAGAGCGGAGGCTGATGTTGTAGCCGGGGTCGTTGACCCCGGCAGGAACTGTCGTGAGTTCGAGTGCCAGGACCACCGGGGTCAACGACCCCGGCTACAACCAGCAGCGCTACGACGTCATTGTCATCGGCGGCGGTGCCGCCGGTCTGATGTGCGCCTTCACCGCCGGACGGCGCGGGCGCCGCGTCGCTCTCCTCGAGTGCAACGCCCGGGTGGGACTCAAGATCGCAATCTCGGGCGGCGGCCGATGTAATTTCACAAATCTTTTCGCCACGCCGGAAAATTATCTTTCCGGCAACCCGCGTTTCTGCGCCTCGGCTCTCGCCCGTTACCAGCCGCAGGATTTCATCACCCTCGTCGAGAAACACCGCATCCCGTATCACGAGAAAAAGCTCGGCCAATTGTTCTGCGACTCCAGTTCGCGTCAGATCATCGAGATGCTGCTCGCGGAATGCGCCATCGCCGAGGTCGATATCCGGTGCAGTTGCCGGGTCGAGTCGGTCGATAAACGCGAGCGCTTTTCGTTAGGCACGAATCGCGGGGAACTCGAATGCGACTCGCTCGTCATCGCGACCGGCGGCCTTTCGCTCCCTCGCCTGGGCGCTTCCGATCTCGGTTACCGGATCGCGGAGCAATTCGGTCTCAAGTTGACGGAGACTCGCCCAGGCCTGGTTCCCCTCACCTTTTCGGAAGACGAGCGGGAGTTATTCGCGCCGCTGAGCGGAGTGTCGCTCCCGGTCGTAGCCCGCGCGGACGGCGCATCATTTGCGGAGGCGATGCTCATCACGCATCGCGGCGTGAGCGGGCCGGCGATTCTGCAGGTTTCTTCTTATTGGCGGGAGGCGGAGAGTCTGACGCTCGATCTCCTGCCGGAGCATCCCGGGGCGGAGTGGCTGCTCGCACAACGCGAAACAAAAACGACCGTCGAAGATTTACTCGCGCGGGAATGGCCGGCGCGGTTCGCCTCGACGTGGTGTGCTCGTTACGCCCCGCCGAAACGGTTGCAGCAAACGCGCACCGCCGAGCTCGAGCAAGTCGCTCGGCTCATTCACCAGTGGCCGCTTTGGCCGGAAAGCACGGAAGGTTATCCTAAAGCCGAGGTGACCGTGGGCGGCGTGGAGACCGGTGAATTGTCTTCCAAAACGATGGAGGCGCGACGGGTGCCCGGCCTTTATTTCATCGGCGAAGTGGTGGACGTGACCGGCTGGCTCGGCGGCTATAATTTCCAGTGGGCCTGGGCGAGCGGGCACGCTGCGGGTGAGGTTGCCTAACGACTTTCACCGGACTCTTTTTCCCGCGCTGCGCGCGCGTGCTTCATCGGCATGATTTTCCGTCCGTGCCGCCGGGCATAGACCTGGGTAAACTCCGCGCCAAAAAAACTGATGAGGGCGGAGTAATAGATCCACACAAGAAGGACGGCGAAGGAACCGGCCGCCCCAAAGGCGCTCCCGATCGCGGCGTGACCAAGATAGACACTGATCAGATATTTCCCACCGTTGAAAAGAAGGGATGTGACCACGGCGCCGATCCAGACGTCGCGCCAGCCGATCTCCACGTCGGGAAGATATTTGTAGATCATGGCAAAAAGGATCGCGACGACGATAAGGGAAATAACGATGTTCA
>JBBPZW010000172.1:0-13361 GCA_038198475.1 Chthoniobacterales bacterium
CGTCTGGACCGGACCGGGACAAAGGGCGGTCACTCCGATGCCGGCTTCACGCAGTTCGCTCCGCAGCGCGTCAGAGAAACTGGTCACGTAAGCTTTCGTCGCCGCATAGACCGCAAAATTGGACAACGACAAAAAACCGGCCGACGAGCTGACGTTCAAAATCGCACCGCGCTTCTGCTCGATCATCACGGGCAGCAAGCCGCGCGTCAGCCGGGTCAATGCCACCATGTTCACCAGCATCATCTGGTCGAGGCGTTCTGGATCCGCGGTCGCGAAGGCGCCGAGATCGCCCAGCCCGGCGTTGTTGATCAGCAAATCGATCGCGGGTTTTTGCGCCGTCGCCCAGACGATCAATTCGTCGACCGCGTCGTGTTTCGAAAGATCGGCCGTGCGGATCTCGACCTGCAGCCGCGCATTTCGTTCGAGCAATTCCGCACGCAATTCTTCCAGGCGCTCTTTGCGCCGCGCGACCAGGACGAGCGTGGCGGCGCGGTCACACAACTGCCGGGCGAACTCGCGTCCGATGCCAGATGAAGCGCCGCTCACCAGCGCATGACAACCGTCGAGTTGCATCACGGTCCGTTCTCACTCAGAAGCGGTTCGAGCACGCGCCAGACGTTATCCGCCAGGATGCGATGTCCGGCCGCCGTGGGATGAATATGATCGGCCTGGTTCAATTCGGTATGCCCGCCCACGCTTTCGAGCAGGAATGGAACCAGCGCCGCCTGGTTCTCGTGTGCCAGGTCGGAAAAGACGTCGCGAAAAGCCGTGGCGTAATCGGCGCCCATGTTGGGCGGAACTTGCATCCCCGCGATCACGATTTTGACTCCGGGATTTTTTGCTTTCACCCGGTCGATGATGGCCTGGAGGTTCGCTTTCGTCTGCGCGACCGGCAATCCGCGCAGCCCATCGTTGGCGCCGAGCGCGAGGACAAGGACGTCGATTTTTTTCTGCAGAACCCAATCGAGCCGGGCCAGCCCGCCCGCGGTCGTGTCGCCGCTGATGCCGGCGTTAACGACGGTGAAGGGGAGATTTTTTTCCTTCACCTTTTGTTCGATCAACGCGGGGTAAGCCTCCGTTTCCTGCACGCCGAGCCCGGCGGTCAGGCTGTCACCGAGGAAAAGAATCGTCCCGCCGAAGGCCGGCGTGGTCAGCGCGAGTGCGAGGAGGAGCGGAATCGAGCGCGTCAATTTCCTCATGCGCGCCGTATCACCATCGCGTAAGCAAGACGCGCCGCTGTCACCCGTCAATGAACTCGTTCCCGATTCTCAACGTCCGCAGCCTAACGAAAAGCTACCCGACCGGCGCCGGGCCGCTCACCGTTCTGCGCAACGTCTCTTTTAGCCTCGAGCAGGGGTCGACCTGCTCAATTTTGGGTCCTTCCGGGAGCGGCAAGACGACGCTTCTTGGCCTGGCCGCGGGCCTCGATCTCCCAACTTCCGGTTCGGTTTTGCTCAACGGCATCGCTCTCGCCGAGATCAGTGAAGACCAGCGGGCACGGGTGCGGAACGAGCTCATCGGGTTTGTTTTTCAAAATTTCCAGCTCATCCCGACATTAACCGCGCTCGAGAATGTAACCGTGCCGATGGAGCTGCGCGGCGACCGGACCGCGCGCTCGCACGCGCTCGATTTACTGCAGCGCGTTGGTTTGGCGGAACGAAGCGCGCATTACCCGACGCAGCTTTCCGGCGGGGAACAACAGCGCGTCGCGCTGGCGCGGGCGTTCATCAACCGGCCGAAAATTCTCTTTG
Organism: Chthoniobacterales bacterium; assembly: GCA_038198475.1. Lineage (GTDB taxonomy): Bacteria > Verrucomicrobiota > Verrucomicrobiia > Chthoniobacterales > UBA10450 > Palsa-1392. The sequence continues at coordinate 1,752 of JBBPZW010000172.1, forward strand.
CCGACGAGCCGACCGGTAACCTCGACGCGGAGACGAGCGGGAAAGTGATCGAGATCATGCTCGAGCTGAACCGGAACGCCGGCACCGCGCTCGTCCTCGTGACGCACGATCCGGATGTGGCGCAACTGACCGAGCGGACCATTCGCTTGCGCAACGGGGAGATGGTGAATTAGGGCCAAAGGGCGGACCTTCGGCAGAATAATCTGCATCCGCTGCGAGAATTCGGCAGGAAAGGCCGTGAACTCACCGACAGAACTTCCGCGCAAACTCCTTCTCATCCTCGCCGTGCTCGGCGGCAGCTTCGTCTGCAACAATCTTCGAGCGGGCCGCGCGACTTGGTCCGAGAATCCAATGTCAGGCGACTGGTATACCGCTGCGAACTGGAATCCGCACACAGTTCCTAACGGCCCGAATGACATCGCAACGCTTGGTGCTTCGTCAATCACGGACCTTACCTTTCCCGCCTCGTCAACGACCGTCCTGGATAGCCTGATCTTGCAAGTTATTTACGACGTTGCGGTAGGCGACCAATCCAGTCTCACGTTTGTCGGAGCCGGCGCTCTTAAGGAATTTGAGTACGACTCTCTGTTTCTTCTTGCCGCTGAGGGTGGCACCATCACCTTTCAAGGCAATTCCACAGCCCAGATGGAAATCGATGACCGCGGCATCGTCTCTTTTCAAGACACTTCCACCGAGACCGGCGGAGTAAGTGTGTATGGGGGCGGGGTCCTGACTTTTCCGGCCAAGCCACCGCCGGCTTATTTCTAATCAATGTTTCGGCTGGTGGCGCGGTTTATTTTAACGATGATTCGACCACTGATCAGCTGGGCTTCCTCACCGTCTCTGGAGATGGATTCGCGGACATCAGCGGACATCATGCTCCCGGTCTGTCCATCAGGAGGCCGTACGCAGACGGGACTATCTTCCTCGGCGCCAATAATCTCACCATTACTGCTACCGACCGATTCTATAACTTTTCTGGTTCGTTCAAGGATGGCGGCGCCACGGGTGGCTCTTTGACGAAGATGGGTCCGCCCGGCAGCCGTGCCATTCTCAAGGCTCCAGCAGTTACACCGGCGGCACTACCGTAAACGGTGGATTCTTAATCGAGACCGACAGCCAAGGCTAGCAGCACGCCCGTCGGCAACGGCGATGTCCAGGTCAACGTCGGCGGCTTCGGCGGCGAAGGTAAAGTGCAAGGTAACGTCATCGTGGGCACTGGAGCGGGCACGCGAGCTTCTCTCATCGTTGGCACAGTTCGTCGCCAATTCATCGGCCTACTTTCCATCCGCAAACCCTTACCCTCGCCTCCGATGCGATGTTCGAGGTCACGCTTGACAGCGGGAGCGGTCATAACGGCGAAGTCTCCGCGCGCGGAGTCACGATTGCTAGCGGTGCGCAGATTGAGCTGAGTGACCGGTCTGGTTCGAAGCTGGCGAGCGGTACCGTGCTCACTCTCATCCGCAATACCGGCCGCTACATCCGTCACGGGCAACTTCGCCAATCTTCCCAATGGCAGCACCATCACTGTCAACGCCAACACCTATCAGGCAAACTACGAAGGCGGCGATGGCAATGATGTAACCCTCACCGTGATCGACTAAAGATCTTTTTTCGCAGTTGCCTGCGCCCCAAGGAGGAAAGAAGCCGCTGAGCTGTTCCAGATTGCGGGCGACGCCACGCCATTCGCCGGCGCAGCGTTGAGATGGTAAGATCGAGCATGGGCGAAGTAAGAGTGAGCGCGCGGCTGACGAATCCCTATGACCAATTGCGCGCCCGGCACGGAGAAATCGCCGCAGAGAGCGTGCGCAGCTACGAGGCTGATGCCATGGTCGATTCTGGCGCTGTTCGCACCATTATTCCCCAAGAGGTGCTGGACCGGCTCGGCCTGGACACAATTGGAGGAGCTGTGGCTGAATACGCGGATGGGAGGAAGGATGCTGTTCGGGTTTCGGATGCCTTGCGGGTCGAAATCATGGGACGCGATACGACCGATGAAGCACTGGTCTTGGGAGACGAAGTGCTCATCGGCCAGACCGTGCTCGAAAAACTGGATCTCTTAATCGATTGCCATGCCCGCAGGCTGGTTCCCAATCCGGCCCACCCCGATCAAGCTGTCTCCAAGGTGAAATAATTTCGCTCTTTGTGCGCGGCAGCTTCGGTTTCATCCCCCGCATGGCCTGGCGCGACAGCCGTTCGAGCCGGTGGCGTCTCCTCCTTTTCTCGATTTCGATCTCGTTAGGCGTGGCGGCCCTCATCGCGATCGGATTGTTCCGAGCCAGTCTTTCCCAGGCGATCGACGACCAGGCCCGCTCATTGTTAGGCGCGGACCTCGTGGTTGAGAGTACGCGTCCGTTCACGCCCGCGCAGGAACAAATGCTGCGCGCGCTGGGCGAGACTCAGGCGCGTGAAGTGCGTTTCCGGACGATGGCGCTTTTTCCCAAGGGCGGCGGCACCCGACTCGTCTATGTGCGCGCTTTGGGCGGCGGTTTTCCATTCTACGGCAAGATGGAAACGACGCCGGCGGGCGCGTCTCAGAGTTTTCGCAATGGAGGCGAAGCCGTTCCGGAAGAAAGCCTGCTTTTTCAATTTCGCGCCAAAGCGGGCGATTCGATCAAGATCGGGGAAGCGACTTTTACGATTGCGGGGGCTCTGACCAAGATGCCGGGGGAAGCCTCCCCGGCCGCGAGCTTCGCGCCGCGGGTTTACATTCCGCTGCAGGACCTGGCCAAGACCAATCTGCTCCAGCCCGGGAGCCTCGCGCGCTATCTGAATTTCGTGAAGTTCGCGCCGGAAGTGGATGTGACGGGCGAAGTGGAAAAGCTCGCGCCGCAGATCGAGAAGGCAGGACTGCAATACGACACGGTCGCGAAACGGAAAAAAGATTTGGGCGAGTCGCTCGATAATCTTTACCGCTTCCTGAATCTCGTCGGTTTCATCTCGCTTCTCCTCGGCGCAGTCGGGGTGGCGAGTGCGATCCAGGCGCATCTCCAGCAAAAAGTGCGAACGGCGGCGATTCTGCGCTGCCTCGGCGCGGCCGGGCGCACGATGGTGGCAGTTTATCTGCTGCAGGCGACGGCGATGGGACTGGTCGGCGTGGTCGCCGGCGCCGCGCTCGGCCTAACGATGCATCGAATCCTGCCTGGATTGCTCCAAAGCTATATTCCTTTCGTTCTCCCGAAAGAGATCGCGTGGACGCCGGTCTGGGGCGGAATGGCGGTTGGTCTCGCGGTTTGCATTCTCTTCGCGCTCCCGCCGCTGCTGCGTTTCCGCCATGTCTCGCCGCTTCTCACCCTGCGGGCATCGGTTGATGAAAGCGCGGCACCGACGCGGCGCGATTTCCTGAGTTGGATCGTCTATTTCGTGATTGCCGCGAGCCTGACGATTTTCGCAATGGTGCAGGCGGAGGCATGGAGCGATGGATTGTTTGTCGCGGGCGGCCTGGCGATAGCGGTCGGGGTGCTGGTCGGAGTGGCGAAGTTACTCATTTTTCTGGTGCGCAAACTTCTGCCGCAGGGATGGAGTTTTGTTCTCCGGCAGGGACTGGCGAATCTTTACCGGCCGAACAATCGCACCCTTCTTCTCACCTTGTCGTTAGGCCTGGGCACTTTTCTACTCCTCACGATTTACCTGACGCGCGACGTGCTCCTGACCCAGTTCCGCTCCATTGATGCGAACAACCAGCCGAACATCTTTCTCTTCGACATCCAACCCGACCAGAAGAAGGCTGTCGCCGCACTCGTTAGGCAGGAACAACTGCCGGTCATCCAGGAGGCGCCGATCGTGACCATGCGCCTGGTGGAAGTGAAAGGCCGCAAGTCGTCCGATCTCCTGAAAGATCCGCAGCGCAAGATCCCAGAGTGGGAACTGGAACGCGAATATCGTTCGACCTACCGCGCTGAACTGAGCGAGACGGAAAAGATCACGGCCGGAAAATGGATCGGGCATTTCGATTATCACCCGGGCGAGACGGTGCCGGTGTCGGTCGAGCGGGATATCGCGGGAGATCTTGGCCTAACGATCGGCGACTCGCTCGTTTTCGACGTGCAAGGGGTGGAGATCAAGGCGCGGGTCGCGAGCCTGCGTGAGGTGGATTGGAAACGTTTTCAAACCAACTTTTTCGTTGTCTTTCCGACCGGCGTTCTGGAAAAGGCGCCGACCTTTAACGTCCTCATTAGTCGCGTCCCAAACCCGGCGGCCTCGGCCCGGCTGCAAAATGCCGTGGTGGCCAAATTTCCGAATGTTTCCGCGCTCGACCTCACTTCAGTCATCCAAACGGTCGATAGCATTCTCACGAAGGTCGCGCTCGTCATCCGGATCATGTCACTCTTCACCGTCGGCACGGGGTTGATCGTGCTCGGGAGCACGATCTGGAGCGGGCGTTACCAGCGCCTCAAGGAAAGCGTGCTCCTGCGAACGTTAGGCGCGTCGCGCTGGCAGATCTGGAAAATCCTGAGCGCGGAATATTTGTTTCTTGGTCTGCTGGCGAGCGCGACCGGGATCGTCCTGGCGCTGGCCGCGAGCTGGGCGCTGGCGGTCTTCACCTTCAAGCTCGCCTACACGCCGGCGATTCTGCCTGTTGTCCTGACCGCGGTCATCGTCAGCGGGCTGACGGTGGCGGTCGGTTTGTTGACCAGCTACGGCCTCGGCTCGACGCCGCCTTTGGCTATCCTGCGCGAAGAGCTCGACTGACGCAATAGTGTAGCCGGGGTCGCTGATCCCGGTCCAGCAAACCCGCGCGGCTGCGTGGCGGCCGGGGACGGCTACAATTTCAGCTTCGCCAGCTCACTTTTCGTTAGGGGGCGCCAGCTGCCGCGCGGCATTTCGCCGAGCCGGAGATGGCCGACGCGGGTGCGGAGAAGGCGTTTCACTTCGTAGCCGACGGCAAAAAACATCCGCCGAATCTGGCGGTTCAGGCCTTGTTGCAGGACGACCTTCAGGCGGGTGGTACCAATCTGGGTCACGCGTGTGAGGCGGGCGCGTTTGCCGTCGAGAAAAACGCCGGCGCTCAATTTCTCGGCCAGCTTCGGTTCCCAGAGTTTGTCGAGCGTGACCTCGTATTCCTTCTCCACTTTGTAACGTGGATGGGTCAGCTGTTGCGCGAGATCGCCGTCGCTGGTGAGGAGGAGGAGACCCTCGGTTTGAGCGTCGAGCCGGCCGACATTGAAGAGCCGGGAAAATTTCGGGGGCAACAGATCGTAGATTGTGTCGGTCGCGTTCGGATCGCGCCGGGTGGAAACGAAGCCGGCCGGCTTGTGCAGAATGATGGTGAGCGACTCCGCACGCCTAACGAGTCGACTGCCAACCTTGACGTGGTCGCTCTCCTCGACCTGGGTGGCGAAGTTCGTGCAGGGCCGGCCGTTGATCGTGACCCGGCCTTCTGCGATCAAGCCGTCGCAATGCCGGCGCGAGCCGAGCCCGGCTGCGGCGAGAAAGCGATTGAGGCGCAAGCCGGGGTTAGAGATCCGGCTTCGTCTTCGGCAGGCCGACGACTTTGCTCGTCTCTTTCCACTGTCCGCGCTTCTTGAGCAGGTCGACCCGTTCGAACCGTTTCAGGACGTTGCGCTTGGCCGCGATGGTGCTGGCGCCTTTGAGACTGCGATGCTGAGACATAAATATTGCTCCGGGTTGTGCTCCGAAAATGAGCGGGCAAGGTAGCTGGCCTCGCGGATTTTTCAAATGGATTACCTTTCTTCTTCGCCCCGCCTCTCAGGGACCGGCGAGCTTCGCCTTCTTATGGGGGTGGCGCTCCTCCTCCTTGTCAGCCTCGGGTTGGTCTCCTGCCGCGGAGTTGATTGGTTTCTCCTGAAGCGCACGCTGCATAGCAAATTTACCGACATTCGCTGGATCACGACGGAAGAACTGGCGCACCGCATGGCCGACAAGGATCGCATACCACCGATCCTGCTCGATGTCCGGACGCCGGCTGAATACGAAGTGAGCCACCTGAAAGGAGCGCGCCAGGTCGATCCGAAGGCTGATGCACAAAGCGCGGCGAAAGCGATCCCGAAGGATGCGCCGATCGTGACTTATTGCTCGGTCGGGTATCGCTCGGGCGAGATGGCGGAGCGGCTGCGGGCGGCCGGCTACACGCGCGTTCAGAATTTGGAAGGCTCGATTTTCGAATGGGCAAACGAGCATCGCCCGCTGGTGCGCAGCGACGGCGAGCACGTCACCCGCGTTCATCCGTACAACGCGGTCTGGGGTCGCCTGCTCGCGCCGGATGTGCGCGCGCCGCTTCCGCCCTAACGACGGTTGCTGAGCAGGACGGTCGTGCCGCAGGTTGTCAATTCCTGTGCCGGAGCGCCACCGTCCTGGAGCAGAGCGCGCCAATGCGGCAGCCGGTTCTGCTCGACCAGGAGATAGAGCCGATCCGCTCCGGTCCACGCCTGGGCGACGGTTTTTTCATCCAGAAAAATCTCCGGCGTTGGTCCGAGAGCGGCGCCCGGTTCGGAGGCCGGATCCTGATTCACGAGGTAGAATTTCCGGCCGAGATAAAAGAGCAGGCTGCTCCCGACGTGCATTGGCCCTTCGTAGATCACCTTGTCGTTAGGGGCGATCTCTTCGTGGATAAAATCGGCTGCATCCGCGAGCGAGAAATAGGGTGCCATCCGGGCCACTCCATCCATCATGCTGAAACCGATCGGGACCATGGCGGCAGCGAGCGCGGTGAGCGCGAGGCGGGGCCGCTGGCGCCAGATGAACCACATCGCGATCCCGGAGAAAAGGGTGAGCGCGAGACCGACCGCGACGAACATCGAGCGAAAGCCGAGCCAGGTGGAAATCGGGATATCGGTCAGGGTGCGCCAAGCGGTGGAACGCGCCGCGGTCGTGCCCCAGTGGCCGTTGGCATTCTGCAAAAGCTCGGGCAGTCGCCAGGCAATGAATGCAGCCAGGAGGCCGACGGCGAACACTGCGCCGACGCCGACGAAACGGGTCCAGCGCGGCATTCGTTCCCAGGCCGACGCCGCGAAAATGGCGAACCCGCCCCACATGCTCATCGAATAATAATCCTGCCGCTGACCGAGAAAAAAGAGCGGGAGAAAAACAACCGCCATCCAGCAGAGTGGGAGGGCATCGGCAAATTCGATCTCGCGCGGACGAAACACGCGCCGCCAGCCGAGCACCACTCCGGGCAGAATCGCGAACGACCAGGGAAACCACCAAGCAAGGTGAAGCCCGAGAAAGATGTGCCGCGGTACGCTGTCGTAGGTGTGGCCGGGATCGGCCTCGCCGGCCAAATGGACGAGCCATTCGCGGGCGGTGAATTGACCGATGAAACCAGGATGCTGCCATTCCATCCAGAGATGCCAGGGCGCGGCAATAAGGAGGAAAACGAGAATGCCGTCCCAACGCAAGAGCTCCCGGAAACGCATCCGTGCTTCCCGGTAGAAACAGGAGAGCAGGATCAGTATCGCCGCTGGGTAGAGCAGCCCGTGCAGGCTTTTGGTCATGCAGGCGAGCGCGGCACAAATCCAAAAACCGATGAACCAACCGCGCCGGCCTTGCCGCCGTTCATAGCCGCGAATCGCGCAATAAAGTGCGCCCGCGATCCAGACGCTGAAAAGCGGCTCAGGCATGAGGATCCGCCCGAAAATAAATGTGCCGCAACAGCCGAGATGAATCAGGCCTGCGAGAAAACCGCGCCAGGGACCGCCCAGCCGGTCGCCGATAAGAAAAGTGAGCGCGACCGCGGCGACGGTGGCGAGGGCGAGCGGAAGTCGCGCGGCCGCCGTCGTTAGGCCGAAAGCCTTCAGGGAAATCGCGATCGCCCAGTAGAGCAGCGGGGGTTTTTGTGGCCGCGGGATGCCGTCGTTGGTTGGTGTCAGCCATTCGTGCGACTCAAGCATCTCACGGGCGGCGCCGGCGTACTGGCCGTCAGTTTCATTGTAAAGATCGCCCCAGCCGATCGTCGCGACATGGAGAAGAGCAGTCAGCAAAAGGAGGAAGATGAAAAGTCCGCGACGAACCGGTGGCGGCTCCAAGGCCGGCGGGGTGAGGAAAATCTCGTCGAGGCTGAGAGCGGGGTTGCCGGATGACATTGTTCGTTAGGCTACTCGGTTCGGCGCAATAGTCTGCCGCTGAAATCTAACGGCCGGCGGCGGCCGGCTCCAGCTTCCGATAGCGCTCCCAGGATTCCGGCAGGCGAAGCAATTTTGCCTCCGGCATTTGGACGAGGGCGAGCATCTGTCGGCTCTCTGCGATGAGTACTTCGTCGCCAATGCGCCGGATCTCAAACCCGCACCAGAAACGCGCGCGCTCCAGCCGGTCAAGCCAGCCGTCGATGCGCAGGCGATCGCCGAGCTTGGCCGCCCGGCGATAATCGATTTCGGTGCGCATGACGACGGGGTAACGCTGCGTCTCAGCCATCTCGACCAGTTTCATACCAAGATTTTCGGCGAGGAGGGTGCGAGCGATTTCGATGAAACGCAGGTAGGCGATGTTGTGCACGACGCCGCCAACATCAGTGTCGAAGAACATGACCTGCACCTCGGTTTGGATACGGGGTGGTGGGGCGGTTGGTGGAGAGTTATCCAAGAGCCCTTTTCTAAATCCGAAATCCGAAGCACGAAATCCGAAACAATTCCGAAGGACGAAATTCGAAGGCGAGGAAAACGGGGGCGCGAAATCTTTCCCAATTTTCCGGCTTTTCTCTGTTTGTTTCGGATTTCGACATTCGGATTTCGGATTTTCCGCCTCTGCCTCAGAGGCGGACCAGGTCGAGGAGGAACTGGCACCAGAGATAAATCATTCCGCGCCACGAATACTTGATCTCACCGCCGGGAGTTTGCATGAGCACGCCCGTTTTAATGTTGTGGGCGATCTGGTCGCGCAGATCGTTTTCGATCTCCTGCTGGATCTGGTCTTCATCGAGCGGATCGATGACCTGGATCGTGACCGCGTGATCGCTCAGGAATGCCTTGTGGCTGTGGTAAAGCTGCCAGAAAGATTGGTCGGGGCGTTGCCGGTTAGTGCGGAATTGCGGAGTCAATTTCAACCCGTAGGAGAGCGGATAATTCCAGGTTGTCCAAATCGTGCCGTTCTGGGCGCGCGAGGAAATGCGCAGGTAGTAAAAGGAAAGATCGTTCTGTTCGTTAAGGCAGATGATGGCCTGGGCGTGGTCTTCTTCCTTGTAAAAGAGCCGGAAAAATTGCCGGTAATCCTCCCAATCCCAACCCGCGTCGCTGATGTGAGTAAAGCCTTCGCTCTCGATCTGCCCGGTGATTTCGTCGAGCGTTGGGAAGACTTTCTCAGAGGGCGGGCTCTTCGGGCGCAATGTTTTCTCGCGGGGAAGGCGGAGGGCTCGGATGCGGGTAAGGATTTCCAGCCAAGGAAGAAAGAGCCAACTGAGCGCGCTGATGAGACCGAAGATCCAGCTCCCGGTGATGTAGTAGATGGCGAGAAACGAAGCGGTGAGAATGCCAAAGGCGCCGATCTTCTGCGAAATAGAGGATTGGTAACTCCGCATGGCGACGCTGAGCACAGCGACGCCAAGGGTAATTAAAAGCCCAAATAGCATTTAGGGGACGATAGAGTGCTCGCGCAGAAATTTCTCCAGCTGGTCGGTGTCGAAATTCGCAAGCACTTCATCCCCGGCGACGAGAGTGGGCACGTAGGTCTGGTCGCTCAGCTCCTTCATCTCCTCGTAAGCGGCGCGGTCCTCACCGACATCGATCTCAGTAAATTTGTAGCCGCGCTCGGTGAGATACTCCTTCGCATCAATGCACCAGGAGCACCATTCGCGGCTGAAAAGTCGGATGTCGGTCGGCACGGGGGGAATAAACAAACTCCGCGATGGGCGTCAATCCCTCCTTCTCTTTCTCGTGCTCCTGCTCGTGCTCGTGCTCCTGCTCGTGCTCGTTTTCCCCCGAACCATACCGCGCGAAGGATTTTACAATGAGGGATATCGCCTAACGATGTGATTGCGGCAGAAGATCGATCACGAGCAGGAGCACGAGTGGGATCTGGCGTTCAGTAAACGATCTCCCACGCGCCATCTGGTTTACGTACCGCCATCAGCTTGCCGGGGTAAATCATCGAGAGCGCCATGCCGGCGCACATTTGCGTGTCCTCGTCCTTGATTGGCGCGAAGGTTTTCTCATCCAATCCAAAAAGGGGTCCCGTTTTTTTGGTGACGACGACCTCCGGGCCACCGGTCGTGGCAAAATTCAGGTCACCCGCTGGCGGTGGCGTTACCCGCACTCCGGCTTTGTAGACGGCTTCAAGGCATTGCGCTTTGCGAACGTCGTCGACCTTGAGCGATTCGTTTTCCTCCAGTGCCTTGTAAAGTCCGGAAAAATCGGGTTGAAACCAGTCCGCCCGAGTCTTGAGAAGGGCGGCGATCTTTTGCTTGTCTTGCTCGGTCAGCGAAGTGACCGGCGGATAGTGGTGCCAGGGAAGATCGAGCGCGAAATCGGCCGTGAACTCGCGCTCGAAAACCACCTTGCCTTTAAGATCTTTGCGGTCGTCCACGCCCTCGTTTGCCTGGTTGGTCGACCGGGTTGTGCCCGGCTCCTCCTGTTCGGTGGCCGTGTCCATGACCGAGGTCCAGCGCAACTGGGCGCGGTACGGCTTGGCCGCGTCGTTAGGCGTGAATTCGATCCGAATCGTGCTTTTCCCTTTGCGCACGACTGGGCCGGCCGAGCTCATGGGGACCCAGACCGCTGGTGAGACCTCGTGCTCCTCGAAGAGAACCGGCAATTCGTCCTCCTGCACTTCCTGTTCGGCAAAAGGCATGTTGTTGATAAAAATCGCGGCCTTGCCCGGCACGGTTTTGACCTTTTCGTCCTTCGCCGGGTTACCGACGAAAGGTGTGAACTTGAACTCGACGTTAATGACGGCCGCACGTGCGAGCGGCATCAGGAGCAACAAAAGGAGCGTCCCAGCAATCTTTCGCATTCGCTCTCCATGCCAAGAATTCAGCGTGATTGCGAGCCGAAAATTGGCTGGTTCAGCGAGGGCGCGGGCGTCCGCCCTAACGATTAGTGGGAATGGAGTTACGTCGTTCGTCTTTCTCCGCCAGGTGGCGCTCCAACTGGGCGGCGGCCAATTCCTGGGACATCATCACCCCTTTGGCCACGACAAAGCTCACGATCAAGCCGAGCAGAAAAATGGAGATGACATAATCCATGGCAATCTCCCTCGCCGCACCGTGATCCCCGCGGTAGCGAGCACCCCGCAGCAGGGAAAAATGGATTTCTTGCCGGTTGTGTTAAAATCGCATCCATTCTCCGGGACACGACGTATCGGGGTTAGTCGTAAGCCTTTTGTATCCATGATTAACGAACTTCTTCAGGACCGGGCCGCTCTTTATGTGTCGGGTACTATGACCGCGCGCGAGCGAGAAGAATTCGAGCTGATCCTGGAATTCCACGACGAAGTGCGGCAGCTGGTGGCCGAATCGCTGGACGTTGGAACGGCGATTCTGCTTTCCGGCGCGCCATCGGATTCGCCGAGGCCCTCCGCTCTGTTGAAGGCAAAAATTCTGCAAACCATCGATGGACAGGTGCAGGAAACTTCTGCCGTGCCCTTCGTCGTGACCGGTCCGGATCGGCTCGTGCAATGGGTCAACCCCGCGTTTGTCGCGATGTGCGGGTATTCACTCGAGGA
>JBBPZW010000173.1:0-21697 GCA_038198475.1 Chthoniobacterales bacterium
ATGTCGGCACCGGCGGCGACTTCTTTTCTCCGGCCGCGGTGACGGTGGAGCCCGGCGATGAGGTGGAGTGGGATTGGGACTCCAGTTTTCACAGCACGACCTCCGGCACGCCCGGGAATCCTTCGGGCATGTGGAATTCCGACGTCCACCAGACCGGCTACAAATTCAGCTTCACCTTCAACACCATCGGGAGCTTCGACTACTACTGCAGTGTCCATGGCGGTTGCTGCTCGATGGTCGGAACCGTGAACGTCGTGGCCGGATCGCCTTCGCCTTCCCCTTCTCCGAATCCCTCGCTCTCGCCAAGCCCGTCGCCGTCGCCAAGTCCTTCACCTTCTCCGTCCCAGACCCCGCTTCCACCGCGGGTCTTTAAAGGCCCGGTCCGCATCGAGCTGCAGCAAATTGCGGGCGGTTTTAACGCGCCTAACGACCTGACCTCGGTCGGCGACGGGCGCCTGTTCGTGAATCAGCAGGGCGGACTCGTCCGGATCGTGAAAAACGGCGCTCTCCTCGCCACGCCATTTCTCGACGTTTCCGCGCGGCTCATCTCCACCGACGGCGAACGCGGGCTGCTCGGTCTCGCTTTTCATCCCGGCTACAACGATCCCTCCAGCCCCGGGTTCGGGAAATTTTACACCTACACGAGTGAACCGGTTGCTGGCCCCGCCGATTTCACCGTCCCGAAATCGTCCGCCTTCGATCACCAAAGCGTGGTCGCGGAGTGGCAGGTCTCGGCCGGGAATCCCGATGTCGCGAACCCGGCCAGCCGGCGCGAGGTGCTGCGAGTGGATGAACCGCAGTCGAATCATAACGGCGGCAAGCTCGCCTTTCGTCCGGGCGAACCTTATCTTTACATTTCGTTAGGCGACGGCGGCGCAGGCAATGACGTCGGCGACGGACACAACCCCGCGATCGGCAACGGCCAGGATCTCACCACCGTCCTCGGGAAAATCCTCCGCATCGATCCGCTCGATCCCAGCCTAACGAGCGGAAGCGCCGACCCGGCGAGCGCGAACGGCAGCTACCGCGTGCCGGCGAGCAATCCGTTCATCGGCAGCGGCACGACGGTGCACGAAATTTACGCCTACGGACTGCGCAATCCCTTCCGCTTTTCCTTCGACGCCCCGACCGGCCGCCTGATCGTCGGCGACGTCGGCCAGGCGAACATCGAGGAGGTCGATTTCGTCGAGGCCGGCAAGAATTACGGCTGGAATCGAAAGGAAGGTTCTTTCCTTTTCAATCCGAGCAATGGCTCGATCACGCCGGATCCCAACCCAGACCCGGCGCTGACCGATCCCGTCCTGGAATACAGCCATGAAGACGGGAGCGCGATCATTGGCGGTTTCGTGGAACACGGGACGGCCGTGCCCGCGCTCGCCGGCCAATATGTTTTCGGCGACTACATTGCTCCGAACACCGGAAGCGGCCGCCTGTTCTACTCCGACTTCGCGGGCGGACTCACGCAGGAGCTACGAATCGGCGACCCGGAACGAGATCTCGGCATCCTCTTGAAAGGTTTCGGACAGGATGACAACGGCGACGTTTACGCCCTGGGCGACAACGGCGGAAACGGAATTGTCTACAAGCTCGTCTCGATTCCGGCCAACCCGACGATCGTTAATCTCTCCACCCGCCTGAACGTCGGGACAAACGACAACGTGCTGATTGGCGGCTTCATCGTGACCGGGAGCGACACCGAGGAAGTGGTGCTCCGCGGGATAGGTCCTTCGTTGCCAGTCGGCGGCTCGCTGCCCAATCCCAAGCTTGAGTTGCACAGCAGCACAGGTGCGCTCATTGCCTCCAACGACAACTGGACGGACGGGCCGAACAAAGACCAGATTCTCACACTCGGCCTCGCGCCGGTGAACCCCGCGGAGTCGGCCCTGCTCGCCGAACTCGCACCCGGCAGCTATACCGCAATCCTGAGCGACGCCGACGGCGCGACCGGCAATGGCCTGGTCGAACTTTACGCGACTAACGCTGCCGCTCTCGCTAACCCGGTCAACATCTCGACCCGCGGTTTCGTCCAGACCGGCGACGACGTCATGATCGGCGGCTTTATTGTCGCGGGAACCGAGACCCGCACCCTTCTCCTCCGCGCCATCGGGCCATCGTTAGGCACGGCCGGGGTCGGCAACCCACTGCTCGATCCAACCCTCGAGTTGCACGACGAGAACGGCGCCCTTCTCAGCGCCAACGACAACTGGCGCGACACCCAGGAAAGTGAGATTGCCGCGACCGGTCTTCAGCCTACCGACGACCGCGAAGCGGCCATCCTGATGGACCTCACGCCGTCGAGCTACACCGCCATCCTGCAGGGCGCGAATGGCACGACCGGCGTCGCGCTGGTGGAAGTCTACGATGTCGATTAGGCGGTAAGCTGCATCCGTGGGGGGCATGACTGGACGCGCGCGTCCGCCAGGGAACTTCGTGCTTGACGAAGAAACCTTCGCGCAGCAACCCTTGCGCATGGCTCCTCCATGCTGCCAGCGCGGGCCGACGGGGAAATCGATGTCCGGGGAGAGTGTCACGCCTTGGCGGCGATTATTCGTCGGGCTCCTCGGCCTCTTCCTGCTCAGCGGAACCGCCGCGGCGCGGATCGGCGAGACTGAAGCGGAAGTCGAGGCGCGCTACGGGAGTCCGATTTTCGCCCTTCCCTCGAAGGTAGAAGCCAGCCTAACGAAATGCTATCTCTCCGGTGGATTCTCCATCGCCGTGACCTACGTGGGTGGCCGGAGCGCGCGCGAGATGCTCGCCAAGGCGGACAAATCCGCGATTAGCGACAAGGAGATCCAGCGCCTGCTCGAGGCCAACGCCGGCGGCGCCGACTGGAACCCGCAACAGCTCGCCGGCGAGAAAAATGTGCCAGATGGCCTCCTCGGATGGCGGACGATTGACGAGAAGCCGCGCGTGGCGCTCTACGATGGGCGGACGCAGGCGTTTTTCGTCACGACCCAGCGTTTCATCAATCTGACAAACGCCACCAGTCGCCGGAGCGCGGTGAAAATGCGCGGGGACACAACGATAGCCCGCGGCCAGGAAAGACTAATCCGGACCCTGCCACGCGGCGGCCTGGTGGGGCGTGGCGCTCTCCCCACTTCCAGTCCCGCACGCAAAGCCGACGCGGGCAAATAGAAACCGGCGTGTCCCCGGCGGGAATCGAACCCACATTTAAGGTTTAGGAAACCCTCGTTCTATCCGTTGAACTACGGGGACGCTCTTCCGGAGGCCCATTGTCGATTTGCGGCGGTGGATTGTCCAGCCGCAGGGTCGCGACCGCGCCTCAATAACTGAGATTCAGACGCAAGCCGGCCAGGACTGCCGGCGCGGCGGAATCCGTCGCACCGGGATGAATGATGAATTGCAGATCAGGCTGGAGGAAAATGTGATCGCCGAGCACGACGCGATAGGTCAATTCGACCACTTCTTCATCGCCGCCATCAGCGACCAACTCGTCGCTTAACTGCGTGTAGCTGAACCCGAGACCAAGTGTGTCATTGGCGCGGCTGGCAAGGGCTCCCTGGAAGTTGAATCCCGTATCGAAGTAGACCGGCACCAGGTTGCGGTCGTTAGGCGCAAAGCCAGCCCGCCCAAAAAGGGCCAGGGTGCGGCCTGCCTTTCCTTCCGGATGCCAGACCTCCTGCTCCGCCAGGAAATAGAAACCTTCATTGCCCCGCTTCATTTCGCGGCCGAGTCCGTCCTCGAATTTTCCGGAATCATAGAGCCGCCGAGTTTATAAGAGCCCGCCAGTGCCGGCGGTTCCGCGGTGGCGGAACCCTTGCTGGCGGCGGGATTCACCAGATAAGCGACCTCAAAAAATGCGAGCGCGCCGTCGTGGTCTCGAAAGGTAAAAACGTGCCGTGTTTATTGTTCGTTACCGGGTCGCCCACATTGCCACTGAATCCGGCCGCCTCGACATAAAATGATTCGTTAGGCGCGGTCCGCAGGCGGATACCGGGCGCTGCCACTGGGAAAATAGGCGGAACCAGGTTCTGGCTGACGAGCGGAATGGCGCCAAAGGAGCTGTTAAGGAAAAGCGCGCCGTAATCCGAGACGAAAAACTCCGAGTCGGCCAGCATCTGCCCGAGCCGGAGGGAAAACTTCCCATTCCACAAATCCTCCTGCAGCCAGGCTTCGTAGAGACGAAGACTGTCGTAGGTGTCGATGTTGCTCAGAACATTGAAATCATGCACGGCTTTGTTCGTTAGGCTAGGGCCGGCCCCATAAAGTCCGCTCACTGCCAGTCTCAGACCGGGGACGCCGGCAGCCTTCTCGACATCGATTTCCATTCCGGCGATGAGCAGGCTTTCCCAGATGGCCGCTCTCGTCTTTCCACCGGCAAAGTTTCCGAGGACCTCTGTGCTCAGGTTGACCGGAGGGTCACGCCTCGCTCCCTCTGCTCGATCAACTGGATGGGATTCTCGTTCGATCGATCGGAGCGGATGTCGTGCGGCACTGAATCCTGCGCAAGCCCCGCGTCCGACAGCCAGAACCTCCAGACGAGCAGGCAGAGAAAAACATGCGACCCGCGACGCTTGAGGGAGGACATTTCAATAAGTCTCGACCGGCGAGCGCTTGCCGTCTTCGGGACTGCGCTCTCTCGCGCGCGTTTCGCCCAGGACCGCCACCCGCAGATCCCACACCTCGTCGTTCAAGGCTGCAAAGGCGCCTTCCGAAAAGTCGTTAGGGGCAACGAAGTGAGACTTGAACCGAGCAACGCTTGCGAGAGCACCTTCGAGTTGGTTAGCCGGAAGTTTCTCGATGTAACCAAGAGCTTTCTCGATCGCGGGAATGCGGTGACAGATCATCGCCAAGTCGTTTCCCGCGCCGATCGCATGACGGATGGTTTCTGCGAGGCTGTATTCATTCAGGATCGCGCCCATATCGAGGTCGTCAGTCATGATGAGGCCTTCAAAGCCAAGTTCACCGCGCAGGAGATCGGTCACGATGCCGCGCGAAAGTGACGCGGCGGTTTTCTCCGTCTCGAAACAGGGATACCACCCGTGGCAGATCATCATGCTGTCGACCCGGCCGGCGAACTGACGAAAGACCGCGAGCTCGTTCGCCTCCAACTCGGCCCGCGTGCGCTGGATGAGCGGGAGGTCGTGATGTGCGTCGACGGTCGCGGCCGAGTAGCCGGGAAAATGTTTGCCGCAGCTCGCGATTCCCTCGCCCCGGAGGGCGTCATTGAAAGCGCCGGCCAGCCTAACGACCTCCTCGGCGTCGCCGCCATAACAACGGCCGCGGAGCGAATTATCGGCCTCATCATCGAAGGAAATGTCGAGCACGGGGCAAAGATCGAGATTGAAACCAAACAGGCGCAGCAGCCGTCCGGTGATTTCACCGTGCCGCCTAACGAGCTCGAGATCGCCCTTCTCGCGCAGTTGCTGCGCGTTCGGCGGTTCCTGTCCAATGAGACGCAGCCGCGAAACCCGCCCCCCCTCCTGGTCGATCGTGATGATCGGCTCGATCGCGCTCAGATCGCGCAGATCGTCGATCAGTTTCCGCAGTTGCAATGCGCTCTCGATGTTTCGCCCAAAGATGATGTAGCCACCCGGCTGGACACGGCGAAAGAGATCGGCGGTTTCGCGATCGAGTTCTTTTCCCGGTACTCCGGTAAGGATCAGTTGACCCGGTGTAGCGCTCTCCATACCGTCCGACCTTAGGAGCAATGGGACGCCCGGGAAACAAAAAATGGATCGTTAGGCTCGCCGCGTTTTGGTTCTGCCTGGCCAGTGCGCAGGCCGCGGTCGAGCTCGGGATCGATGTCCTGGCGAGCCACGATTATTCCCTCCTCAAGGGCAAACGTATCGGGCTGATCACGAACCAGACCGGCGCCAATTCCGCCGGCACCAAGACGCGCCTCCTCCTCAAGCGGCATTGCAACCTGGTTGCGCTTTACACGCCGGAGCACGGACTCGACGGGACCGAGAAAGCCGGCCGCTACGTGAAGAGCCGCCGCGATCGAGTCACCGGCGTGATGGCCTATTCGCTCTACGGGCCGACGCGCAAGCCGACGCCCGAGATGTTGCGCGGAGTCGATGTGCTCGTCTTCGATTTGCAGGACATCGGCTGCCGCAGCTACACCTACATCAGCACGATGGGGCGTTGCATGGAGGCGGCGGGCGAAAACAAAATTCCGTTTGTGGTCCTCGATCGGCCAAATCCGGTCGGCGGTTTGCGCGTCGAAGGCCCGTCAGTCGAGCCGCGCTGGCGATCCTTCGTGAGCGAATTCCCGATTCCCTACGTCCACGGGCTGACGGTCGGCGAGCTGGCCCGGATGGTGAATGGACGCCACTGGGCCTCCGTCCCGTGCGATCTCACCGTCGTGCAATTGCACGGCTGGCAACGCGGAATGACCTGGGGCGATACCGGGCTGCGCTGGATCCCGAGTTCGCCGAACATCCCCCGCGGCACGTCGCCGCTCTATTACATCGCGACCGGGTTGGTTGGAGAACTAAGCGGGCCGGAGACCGGCGTTCCCGGACCGCGTCCATTCCAAAGCATCGGGGCGCGCGGCGTGGATCCGGCGAGCTTCACTCGCTATCTCCGTGGCATCGGCACGCCCGGGGTCGAGTTCCGGCCGTGGCGCGAAGGAAGCATCGGAGGCAGTAGCCTGACGATCTCGCCGGAAGCGCGGACCAACCTCACCGGCCTCGGCATTTACATGCTGGCGGAACTGAATCGCCAAACTCGCGCCGATCTCTTCCGGAGCACGAGCGCGAGCAAGCTCGACATCTTCTACAAGGTCTGTGGCGGCACGTTCATCCAGGCGCAGTTGCGAGAGGGCAAGTCACCCGCCAGCATCGTCGCCTCCTGGCGGCCTAACGAAGATGAGTTTCGGCGCACCCGCGCCAAATACCTCCTTTACTAGCGCGCTGTCCCGAGCGCACTTCTCCCTCCCCCTGTAGCGTGCGCTGTCCCAGCGCAACTCCCCTTCCGCGGTGCATGAGGCTTGTCCGCCGCACAGTTCAGCGGGTATCGTCGCCCACATGGCAGCTTCCACCGTGGCCCAATACCACGCCGCACTCCCCGCGGATCGCCGCCGCGCTCAGCGCTGTGCGCCAGGCGATCAATGAGAATCTGCCGGACGGATATGAGGAGGGCATGCAGTTCGGGATGATCAGCTGGTACGTCCCGGTGTCCCTGTATCCGGCGGGGCTATGGCGAGAATCCCAAAGAGCCGCATAGCGGATCAACAGGAATCCACCGATTGCGCAGATTAACGCAGATTCATTTCGACACATCGCTTCCAATCTGTGGGGATTGGGGGTGCTGGAATCTGTGGAAGACCATCTCGCGGACCTACATGCAAGAAGCTCGACATGGGCAAAGGTTGCGTCCGCTTCAATAAGTTGGAGGACCTGGCTCTCGGCGTGGTCGGCCGCACCGTTGCGCGCGTATCCGCGGAGGAGCACATGGCCAATTACCGCGCGGCGAGGGCGCTCATGGGCAACGGCCGTACCGCCGGGAGAAGAGCGGCCGGTCGGCAAGTGCGCCCGATAACCCGACATTCAGCCCACTCTCGCCAGCCAAATGTCAAATGTCAAATGTTTAGACGCGACCCCGTTCCCCCCCGCCAGTGATTACGTCTTACTTGAGGTCTTGCCCAAATCGATCTTTCACAAGAACGAAACCGAAACTCAATTCTACAGAGACTTTTTCCGCCTTAATCAACGCGTTGTGCCAACGAGTACCGAGTTATTAAAGCTAGCGATGGAAGAAGGGTGCCAAGTCGGAATTAGTGGGTTAGACGCAATCCACATCGCGGCGGCGGTTTTCGGCGACGCTGAGGAATTTATAACCTCGGAGCGAAAGACAAAACCCATACACCGGACTCGATTAGTGAAGGTAATTTCGATCCATCCCTCCGAGGCCTCTGGATAGATCCGGTGTAAATGGTGGTCAGTGTGCAAATCTTGACAACCTTCAGTCGTGATCTGTCGCCCGCTCCAGGAAAGTCGCCAAACCTTTCGGCACCTTCCCTCTGATCGGTTGCGTTCCCACACGCCGCAACTGCTGGCTGACATTGGCCGCGCTGCGCCTCGCGAGGCGTTCCGCCAGCCAGACTTGCGAGACCGTCGTGCCTCGCCATAAGAGCCGGGCCAAAGCGACCTTCCTCGGATCGCTCCCGGAAGTGGCCGCGAGTTCTTCTCGTTTAACCCCGCCGCCGCCAAGCCCTCTCGCAGCCACTGCTCGGCCCGTTCCAGTCCGTGCGTCCGACGAAGAGCGTGCTGACGGTGAAGACGCAGCTCAAGTCGATTTATGGAAAGCTCGGCAAGGTGGGCCGCGGCAGATTGATCTCGCTCTTATTTGAACGGTAGCTCGTGTAGAAGATTGTAGGCCAAAAGGCGCGACAGACGGGAGGGAATCGCTTTGTCGATTCCGCCGCACCGCCGAAGCGATGCCCTCCAGGCTATGCCGTGGCGTGATCGGCGATGGCCTGCGCGACTTCGATGGTAGTGTTCTTTCCCCCCATGTCGTAGGTGCGCACTTTGCCTTCGGCGATGACTTTGGCGATGGCGCTCTCGAGGCGAGTCGCCTTGTCGTCTTCCTTCAACCAATCGAGCATCAACTTCGCGGTCAGGAGCATGGCGATCGGGTTGACTTTGTTTTGCCCGGCGTACTTCGGCGCGGAGCCGTGGGTCGGCTCGAAGACGGCGTAGTTGTCGCCCAAATTCGCGCTCGGGGCGAAGCCGAGACCGCCGACGAGGCCGGCGCAAAGATCGCTCACGATGTCACCGAACATGTTCTCGGCCACGAGGACGGAATAGTCCTGCGGGTTCTTGAACATCCACATGCAGATGGCGTCGATGTTGGCGTCGTCGGCGCGAATATCGGAATAACTTTTCGCGACTTCTTTGAAGCAGCGCATCATGAGGCCGCCGGTCTCGCGGAGGACGTTCGGCTTCTCGATCAGGGTAACGCGTTTGCGGCCGGTGTTCTTGGCAAACTCGAAGGCTTGCTTGCAGATGCTGGTGCAACCCTGCTTGCTCATGATGCGGGTGGAGAGCGCGATGTTTTCCAACCCCGCCTTGTCCTTCCACTTCTTCATTTTCGGATTGGCGCAAAGCGCGGTGTAGACGGACTCCGGAAGAGGGAAAAACTCGACACCACCGTACATGCCCTCGGTGTTTTCACGGAAGACGACCTGGTCGATGGCGACATCTTCGCCGCTCGGGTTCGTGATCCTGTTCCCGCGGAAGTTGAGCGGATTGCCCGGGTAGCTTTTACACGGGCGCATGTTGGTGTGGAGGTTAAACATCTGGCGCAGGCCGACGATGGGCGAGAAATAGACCAGGCCCTTGTCTTTCAGCTCGGGCGCGAGTTCTTCTTTCGCTTCGCTCTGCGGCTTGCTCGTGATCGCGCCGAAGAGGCCGCAGGTCGTTTCCTTGAGCGCGGCGACGGTGCGATCGGGCAGGGCGTTGCCTTCCTTGCACCAAAAATCCCAGCCGATGTCGCAGGGGACATATTCCGCGTCGAGTTGCATCCGGTCGAGCACGATCCGGGTTGCTTCCATGACATCGTTGCCGACTCCGTCGCCGGGCATCCATGCGATTTTGTATTTAGACATTTTGGTAGGTTCTTTCTTGTAGGGATTCAAAGCTGGAAGCGGTGGAAATACTTCAGGAATGCCGACCGCGAAAGGGTAAATTTACGCGGGCACCTGCTGCTTCGCCTTGAGCCGGCGGGCGACGAGATTTTCGGCACCGCCGGCGACGATGAGCTCCTGCGCCGCCGGGCTGAGCGGCGGGAAGGAAAATGATTTGCCGTCGATCATGAGGACGGACTTTCCGTAGTCGATCGTGATCTCGTCCGCCACCGTGGTCGGCTGACGATCTTTCAGCGTGGCGCGCAGATGCGTTACCAACTCGGGGCACTCGAAGACGACGAAGCCGTTATTGAAGGCGTTGCGTTTGTAGGTTTCGGAAAAGCTGGCTGCAATGACGGAGGGGATGCCTTTGAACTTGAGCGCGGTGGCGGCCTGTTCGCGACTCGACCCCGTGCCGAAATTCAATCCGCCGACGACGACGTCGCCCTTCCGATAGAGCGTGTTGAAGTTCGGGTCGTAGTTTTCAAAAGTGACCTCCGCCATCTGCTCCGGCGTCATATCATCGCGATAAGTGTGCTTGCCTGCGTAGATCCCGTCGGTGTTCAGGTTGTCCTTGTCGACGAAGAGGACGCGGCCCTTCACGCTCGGCGGAAAGCCATCGATGATCTCGACCGAAACATCGGCCTGCCGCTTGCTCTGCGCGCGGCGGACCGCGGTGCCGGCAACCTGCTCGGCGAAGTCCTGCGGGGCGCAGATGAATCCGGCCAGCGCGCTCGCCGCCACGACCGCGGGCGAACCGAGATAAACCTGCGCATCAGGATCGCCCATACGTCCTTTGAAATTTCGGTTCGTCGCGCTGATCGCGATCTCGCCTTTGCCCACCAGACCGCGCCCGAGACCGATGCAGGTGCCGCAACCCGGAGGCAGCGGAATCGCCCCGGCGTCGACCAGCGTTTGCCAATCGCCGACTGACTCGGCCCTCGCCTGCACTTCCGCGCTTGCGGCCGCGAGGTAAAATTCCACGCCATCAGCCACCCGTTTCCCACGAGCCCGCACCACTTCCGCCGCGTCACGCAAATCTTCGAAGCGCGCGTTCACACACGAGAGCAGGTAGGCTTTTTGAATCGCGACATGCTTGCGCTGCATTTCCGGGAGCGAGACCATCGTCTTGACTTCGTTAGGCCCGGAGACATGCGGGACGACGGTCGCGAGATCGAGTTCCAGCTCGATTGCGTAGGAAGCATCGGCATCCGCGCTCAGGTTGGCGCGATCTTTCCACCAGGCATCGATATCAGCATTGCTGTAGCCGGAGCGGCTCTTCGCGCCGCGCGTTCCCGGCCGGCCCGGATTGCTGAACGCCTCGACCCGCGAGCGGAGATAGTTCACCGTCACTTCGTCGAACGGAAAAACGCCCGCGAGCGCGCCCCACTCGGTGGTCATATTGGCGATCGTCATCCGCGCATCCATGGAAAACGAAGCCACGCCGTCTCCGACAAATTCCACCGCGTGATTGAGCACCTCGTCCTTATTGAAGAGTCCGCACAAGGCGATGATGACATCCTTGCCCGTCACGCCTGGGCCCAGCTTTCCCTTCAGCACGACCTTCGCGACCTTCGGCACCTGCCACCAGGTCACCCCGGTTGCCCAAATGCTGGCCGCATCCGTCCGCACCACCGGTGTCCCGAGCGCCGCGACCGCGCCATACAAATTCGAATGCGAATCGCTCGCCACGACGAGCGCGCCGGGAACGACATATCCCTGTTCCACCATAACCTGGTGCGAAATGCCGGTGCCCGGCGGGTAGTAATCGACTCCCTGCTCGCGCGCGAACGCTTCGATCTTGGCGTACTTCTCGAGGTTCTTCGGGGTTATGTTTTGAATGTCGTGATCGATCGCGAAGACAGGCTGGCCCGCGTCCGAAATCTTCGTCGCGCCGATCTGCTTGAACTTCGGCATGACGGCCGCGGTGTTGTCGTGCGTCATGACATGACGCGGCCGAATCGAGACGAAATCTCCGGCATGGACTGCGGTTCCAGGCGCGAGGCCGTCCGCATGCCGGGCGGCAATTTTTTCAACGAGAGTGAGGCTCATATGAATTCGATTTCCTTTCCGTAGAGACGTTGGAACAATTGCCGCCGCCGCTCCGCAGACGATAGATCGCGCGGCAACGAGGCCAGCACCATTTCGCGAGCGCTCTCAAACATCTGCGCGCCCATCACGAACCGTTCTTCGCCTGACAGCGCCATCAATTTCTCGCGCACGAGGCGCGCGATTTCCGGCGGCGTGTCAGTCATGCGAGGCATTCCGCCAGTAAGCTATCCAGCCCCAGTTGATGCGTCCAGTGTCGCAAATAGGCGTCGTCAAAACCGGTCGCGAGCAGATTTTTCACATCGCCCAGCTGCAGCTCAGAATGCGAATCCCTGGCCCAGAAAAGCTTGGAGATGATGAGGTCGTCCTTACTCACGATGAAGGTCGTGAAGTCCCGAATGAAAATCTTCTGGCGCCGCTCGAACTCAACTCGCCGGTATTCTGACGCCTTGCGGATGATGCAATCGACTTTAATCACGCTTTCCTGATGAATCAGGTTGAAGATTGATTCGTGGGTGAGCGACTCGCGAATACTTTCCTCGCTCAGGTAGTAGTCCGGCCGAAAGAGGGTGGCGATTCGAACAACCTCCTCGGGAGCGAGCTCGACCACGACGTCGATGTCGCGAGTCATGCGCGGTTGCGCGTAATAGTTCATCGCCATCGATCCCGTGAGCATGTAAGCGATTCCCGCTCCTTCGAATCGCCGGGAAACGTCGCGCACAATGTCGATCTCGTTCATGGCTGGCCAGCAATTCGTGCGGGAAAGCAAACTCCGGCGAGCCAGTTCCTGATCTGGCGCGTTATTTCTTCGCGGCCTGTTTCCCGAGCACTTTCGCGATGTCAAAATCGACAAAATCGGCGTGGTGAAAAATGATCGATTCGATCGAGCGCTGCATCTTGTCGCCCTCGTGGCTATGCGTCGCGATAATGTGCATCACTTCGCCGGGAATGCCGTGCTTGTAGGCGAGCGCGACACCGCTGAAGGGATGCCGGACCTGCGCCCCAAATTTGCCCTGGATCACGTTGCCTGAGGCATCCTTGTCGAATTCGAGCGGTTTACCGACGTCGGCGAGGAGCGCGCCAGCGAGGAGGTAATCGCGCTGAATCGGGATACTGCAGCGGAAGGATTTCTTGAGCACATCCGCGATCGCGATGCATTGCTTCGCGCAGGAGTTGAGATGCTCGACGAAGCGCATGTCGATGTCGCCGGCGAGGAGAGTGAACTTGACCGCGCGCAGTTCGTTGAAGGTCCAGCCTTTGCCGCCGCAGCCGGTGGTAATGGCCTCGCTCCAGACCGCCGCGACCTTCTCGCGGAGCGATTTCTGTTTGATTTTCTTGAGGCTGGGAAAGAGCTGCGCGATTTGATTGACGCTGTAAACGGTTGGTTCGGTAGTGTTCATAATCGTTAGGTCGATTTCAGTCGATATTTCGGCGGTTTTGAAGAAGTTCTTTCGATTAATTTTCTCCCTTCCAGATCGAGCTTCACCGTCTCCCCGTACCAGTGAACGCTGCCGTCGAACTTGCCTTCGAGGCTCTGATCCAGCCGGTTAAATAATTCGGTGTGCGTCAGCTCCTTCTTTTTCAAGGCGGAGAGGATCGCTTTTTTGAGCATTTCGTATTTCTGCTCCTCGATATTCAACCCGCGCTTGCCCTGTGGATGCTTGGTCAGGATTTTGGACGCGGCATTCGTTAGGCCTCCTTCACTTTCCTCGGGGCAGGTCCGTCGTAGCCGTGTTTGACCGGCTCGATCCGGCGCATCGGTTTCTCGCGGGTTTGCTCTTCAGTCACGTGCGCGACCAGACCGGGGGTGCGCGCGATCATGAAAATTCCGTTGAACACCGCCGGGTCCATTCCGAGATCGGCCAGGACCGCGCCGATCGCACCGTCGACATTAATTGGGAGCGCTTTCTTGGCCTCGGCGAAAGATTTTTCCACCGCCCGCGCCGCCTGCATATGTGGGCCATCGACTCCGGCCTCCTGCGCCAGTTCGAAGAGCCGCGCGGTCCGAGGATCTTTGGTGTGATAACGATGACCGAAACCCGGCATGCGTTTGCCAGCTTCCTTCATCGTCGCAAGTGTGCGCGTTGCGGCTTCATCCATGGAAATGGATTCCTTCGCGGCAAGATCGCCGATCTTTTTCAGTTGCCGCGCGCAAT
Organism: Chthoniobacterales bacterium; assembly: GCA_038198475.1. Taxonomy (GTDB): domain Bacteria; phylum Verrucomicrobiota; class Verrucomicrobiia; order Chthoniobacterales; family UBA10450; genus Palsa-1392. The sequence continues at coordinate 13,798 of JBBPZW010000173.1, forward strand.
CTTCAATCGCGCCGCCGTGATGGCGATTGATCGACATGATCCCGGCCGCGACCGACGCGCTTAACGATGCGCCGGTCGAAGCGACCGACCGGGCCGAGAGCGCGCTCGGCGGGGTCGCGCCGTGATCGATTGATGAAACCAGGATGCCGTCCATCAATTTCCCGACGGCCGGAGTCGGCAGTTCGCCCGTCAGGATCAAGTAAACCGCCGCGCCAAACGACGCGCGCCCCATCAGGTCGGCGATGTCATAACCGCGGACCGCAACGCGATTTGGTTCGATGCGTGTAACAGCCGTATTCCAGACCGCATTCCGGTCGGTTTCGCTCATGAGGCTCTGGCCCTTGATGCGTTTGAGAATGTCGACCACCGCAGATGGCAGTTCGCCGAAGGCGTCGACCACCGTCGCGCCCGCTTCACGCAATTCCTTCACCTTGCCAGCATGCGTACCCTTGCCGCCTTCGATGATCGCGCCCGCGTGGCTGAAACGCGTGCCTTCGCGCGCCGCCTTTCCACCGATGTAGGCGGTGACCGGTTTCGTCACTTTGCGGTCGCGAATCAGTTGCGCCAATTCCTCTTCCTGCGACGAGCCGATCTCGCCAAAAATCACAATCGCTTCGGTCAGCGGATCGGCTTCAAACATGAGCGCGGCATCGGGAATCCGAACACCGAGCACCGCATCGCCCCCAAGGTGCGCGATGGTTGAGATGCGCACGCCGGCTTGGCCCAAATAATAACCGGTGCTCGAAGCCATCCCGCCGGAGCGGCTGATCACTCCGACGCCGGTGGGATTGCCGGGCTTAAACCATTGCCGTGCACTCTCCGCGCGCCCGCCGATCATGCCGACGACGGCTTTGCCCGGGCTCAAAACTCCCAGCGTGTTCGGTCCAATGAAGCGCGCGCCGTTGGCGTCGGCCGCGGCCGCGATTTCCATCGCGTCCCAGACCGGCACGCGATCGGGCACCAGGACGGTGAGCTTGATCCCCGCTTCAATCGCGGAAATTGCGGCGTCTTTCACGCCTGCCGCGGGCACGAAGAGCACCGAAATATCGATCTCGCCCAGTTCCTTGACCGCTTCCTGTGGCGTGTTGAAAACCGGCGTTGCCAGAACCGTCTGCCCGCCCTTTCCCGGCGTGACCCCGGCGACCACTTTGGTGCCGTATTCGCGCATCAGGCGGGTCCGAGCCTGGCCTTCCCGGCCGGTGATCCCCTGCACCAGGACGCGCTTCGTTTCGTCGATCAAGATAGCCATGAAACGCTCCGGGTCTGTAAAAAGAGGTCGTTAGGCGGTAGCACTGCCCTCGTCAGGTCCGCCAAAGCGGATGCCCTGTGCCAGCGGCAGCTCGGTCGAGTAGTTGATCGTGTTGGTCGTCCGCCGCATATACATCTTCCAGGAATCGCTTCCGCTTTCGCGTCCGCCGCCCGTTTCTTTCTCGCCGCCGAAAGCGCCGCCGATTTCCGCGCCGCTCGTTCCGGTGTTGACGTTGGTGATGCCGCAGTCGCTCCCCGTCGGGCTGAGAAACTTCTCCGCTTCGCGCACGTCGTTGGTGAAAATTGCGGAGGTCAGACCCTGCGGAACACCGTTGTTGATTGCGATCGCTTCGTCGAAATCACGATAGGTCAGCAGGTAAAGAAGCGGCCCGAAAGTCTCGTCGTGCACGATCTTGTAGTCGGGTTTCGCATTGGCGAGGCAGGGCGTCATGTAACAGCCACCCTCATAATTCTTGCCGGTTAGGCGCTCGCCGCCGTAAAGGACTTCGCCGCCTTCGTCCTTCAGGCGTTTGATCGATTCCAGCACCGTGTCGACGGCCTGGCTGTCGATCAACGGACCCATTAACGTTTTCTCGTCGAGCGGATTTCCGATCGACACCGTCTTGTAAGCGGCGAGAAGGTTCTGGCGCACTTTGTCGGCGACCGACTCGTGCACGATGACACGCCGGGTGGAAGTGCAACGCTGCCCGGCGGTGCCGACGGCACCGAAGAAAATCGATTGCGTCGCCATCTCGAGATCCGCGCTCGGGCAAACGATGAGCCCGTTGTTGCCGCCGAGCTCCATGATGGTGCGGCCGAGCCGGCCGTGGACCGTCTTCGCGACATCGATCCCCATCCGCACCGAACCGGTCGCAGAAACGAGGGGAATGCGCCGATCCGCGGTCAACTTTTCTCCGACCGCATGCCGGTCGCCGATGAGCAAAGTAAAGATCGCAGGATCGGCACCGGTAGCGCGACAAACGCGCTCCGCGATTTTGATCACGGCAATCGCGGTCAGTGGCGTTTTTTCTGAAGGCTTCCAAACCGTCGCGTCGCCGCAAACCGCAGCCAGGGCGGCGTTCCACGACCAGACCGCGACGGGAAAATTAAACGCGGAGATAACGCCGATCACGCCGAGCGGATGCCACTGCTCCATCAGGCGATGATTCGGGCGTTCGGATTGAATCGTTAGGCCATACAACATGCGCGACTGCCCGACGGCGAAATCGCAGATGTCGATCATCTCCTGCACTTCGCCTTTGCCTTCGGCGAAAATCTTGCCCGACTCGAGTGAAACGAGTTTGCCGAGGTCCTCCTTCTGTTCGCGGAGCGCGTTGCCGAGTTGGCGAACGGTTTCGCCGCGGACCGGACCCGGCGTCACGCGCCATTTCTCAAACGCCTTTTGCGCCCGGCTCATCACCTTGTCGTAATCCGCGGCCGAGGCGGTGCGGAATTTGCCTAACAATTTTCCGTCAACCGGCGAAATCTTTTCGTGCACCGGGCCGCTGCCGTGCCATTCACCGGAAAAAGCGCCATCCGCCGTGCCGGAAATGCCCAGCTTTTCGAGAAGATCGGTCATGGCTATTTCCTCATCCGGCGACATTGCTGCCGCAAGAGATCGATCGCTTCGTCCACCACTTCCTTCGTGATATCGAGAGCGGGCCGGAAGCGGATTGCCTTCTCGCCGGATTTCAACGCCAGCACGCCGCCGTCGAAGAATCCCTTCCAGAACTTGTCGCGCGTCGCCGGGTCGGGCAGATCGAAGGCGAGGAACAAACCGCGGCCGCGCACGGCAGAGATCATCGGTTCTTCCTTTTGCAATTCGAGCAGGTGATTGAGCAGGTATTCGCCGACAATGCCGGCGTTCTCGACCAGGTTTTCCTCCTCGATGATCTCGAGGAAATGGGTCGAGCGCACCATGTCGGTGAAGTTGCCGCCCCAGGTCGAATTGATCCGGCTCGGGAGGCGGAAAACGTTGTCCTTCACTTCGTCGAGCCGCGGTCCGCCCATGATTCCGCAGACCTGCGCCTTTTTGCCGAAAGCCATCAGGTCCGGCACGACGCCGAAATGCTCGCAGCACCAATTGCGACCGGTGGCGCACATCCCGCACTGCACTTCGTCGAAAATAAGGAGCATCTCGTTCTCGTCGCAAATGCGACGCAGGGTCTGGAACCATTCGCCGCGGAAATGATTGTCGCCGCCTTCGCCCTGGATCGGCTCGATGATGATGGCGGCAATGTCGTGGCCTTTTTCCCTAACGAACTGCATGATCTCGGCCTCGGACTTTTTCTCCCGGGCTTCGACATCAGCGTATCGCTCAGCCTTATCCTCAATTGAAAAATCGATGAATGGAGTCGAGACCCGCGGCCAGTTGAACTTGGCGAAGAGATCCGTCTTCACCGGATCGGTATTCGTTAGGCTCATGGTGTAGCCGCTGCGACCGTGGAACGCTTTGCGGAAATGAAGAATCTCCGTGCCGCGCTCGCCGCGACCGGCGGCCATGTTTTTGCGCACCTTCCAATCCATCGCGGACTTAAGCGTGTTCTCGATCGCGAGTGCGCCCCCTTCAATCAAAAGCATGCGCTCGAGCGGGGGCATGCCGACGACGCGCCAGAACGTCTCAAGAAACCGCGCGTAACCTTCCGAGTAAACGTCGGAGTTGGCGATCTTGATCTTGGCCGCGCGAAGCATGTCGACTTTCACCTCCGGCTTCTCGAAATGCGGGTGATTAAAACCAACCGGATTCGAACCAAAAAACCCGTAGAGATCGATTAACTTCCGGTCGTGCGCCGCGTCGAAAAGATAGGAGCCGTGGCTCTTGTCGAGATCGATGACGATCCGAAATCCATCGAGCAGGACGTGCTCGGCTATCTGCCTGAGCACCGGCGATTTCGGTTCGGATTCGGGTTTTTGGCTCGCACTGACGCGGCCGCCGGAAGGAGTGCGGGTCGCCTCGGTGAGCATGGATGGCATACTCATCCGCTGATGGTAGTCGGCGGGAAGATATTGGTCAACCGACGGCGGCCGCGGCGGCGCGCGAAAGTTAGGCGGGGAAGTCAAGCTCTCGGGCAAGTCAGGCTCTTGTGGAAGTTAGGCATCTTGCCTGACTCGGCAGACAGGCTTCCAGCCTGTCCGATGTGCGGTCATCCAAGAGTTGGCGCCGACTTCCTTGCGCAAGAGTTTTCGTCGCGCGCAGAAAGTGCCGACCGGCTGGAAGCCCGTCGGCCGAGTCAGGCAAGATGCCTGACTTCCGCGCAACCACGCCACCACGCCACTGAGCGTGCGGGCGCGCTGCCCGCCGCGCCCGGACCCTGTTTGCCTAACGACTAGGGATTGCCAACGATTCCTTTGCCAAGCGCGGCGTGTTTCCCCGCCATCAACTCCTGGGTCAAGTCGTAGCCTGCCTTGTCGGCATTCTCCGAGGTGCCGGCAAAATGGGCGTCGATCCGCATTTTGGCCGAGCGACAGAAGTAAGTCGCGACCGACAAAATCTCCGCCGCCGGCTCGCCGCTCTCGATCTTGTGCTGGGCAAAAGCGCAGGTCGCGCTCATGGCAAACAACTCCGTCGCGATCCCAACAAAGCGCCCGAGCAACAACTGCTCGCGATCCAGCTTCGGACCGAAGCGCGTCATGGCGTGAAACAGTCCACGCGCCAAACGCTTGCTCGCACCAGCCGCGTAGCGCACATGCGGGCGCAGATCGGCATGCAACTTATCGAGATCGCCCGCGCTGCCGCCGGTCCACTGTTTGGGATACCAGCTGGCGTAAAATTTTCCCGATTGCAAAACCGCCTTGGCCCGCTCGGAAGTCGGAAGCTGCGTATTGAAAATCGCGCCACCGACCTTGAGATGCGGATCGAGCGCTTCACGCGCAATGAAGAGGCGCATGATTTCGCTCGAACCTTCGAAGATCATGTTGATCCGGCAATCGCGCAGGAAACGCTCGACCGGGATGCCTTCCTCGCCGCGGCCTTCGAGCGATTGCGCGGTTTCGTAACCGCGCCCGCCGCGCACCTGCATCGCTTCGTCGGCGATTCGCCAGGTCGCTTCCGTCGCCCACATTTTACACATCGCGGTCTCGATCCGCAGATCGCCCGCTTTGCGATCGACCAGAGCACTGGTCAGGAATGTGATCGCTTCCATCGCGAAGACATTGCCCGCCATTTCCGCGATCTTGCCCGCGATTGCGTAATGCTGGCCGATCGGCACGCCCCATTGCACGCGTTCGCTCGCCCATTTGCGGCAGATCTCGAGCAATCGTTTCGACAAGCCAACGCAGGCCGCCGGAATCGTGAGGCGGCCGGTGTTGAGCGTCGTTAGGGCGACTTTTAATCCCTGGCCTTCCTTGGCGATCATGTTCTCGCGCGGGACGCGGACGTTGGTGAACTTTACGATCCCGTTGTAGAGCGCGCGCAGCCCCATGAAATGGCAGCGATACGTAATCTCGAGTCCGGGCGAATCGACCTCGACGATGAAGGCCGTGATCTGTTTGCGCTCCTTGCCCTTCACGAACTTCGGCGGCGTCTTCGCCATTACCACGAGCACGCCGGCCTTGATCAAATTGGTGCACCAAAGTTTCTCGCCGTTGAGGATGAAGGAGGAACCATCCTCGGTCACATCCGCGCGCAGGCTCATGTTGGCCGGGTCGGAACCGGCGTCGGTCTCCGTGAGGGCGAACGCGGAGATTTCCTTCCGTGCAACGCGCGGCAGATATTTCTTTTTTTGCTCCTCGGTGCCGAAAATCAGGAGCGGTTGCGGCACCCCGATCGACTGGTGCGCGGAGACGAGCGCGGTCAGGTTCGCATCCCAACTGCCAAAGAGCATCGCGGCTCGCCCATAATTGACCTGCGACAAACCAAGCCCGCCGTACTCGGTCGGGATCTTGATCCCGAACGCCCCCATCGCGAAAAGCTCGTCGATGTTCTTCTGCGGGATTTCGCCGGTGCGATCGATCTCGTCGGCGTCGACATTGGCCTCGAGGTACTCGCTCAACTCCTTCAGGAACGGGTCTCCCTTCGCGCGATCTTCCGAGCTCTGCGCCGGGTAGGGAAAGATGCGATCGAAGTTGAACTTCCCGATGAACAAATTGCTCGCGAAGCTGCCGCGTTCATCCAGGGGATCACGCGAACTCTCGGCGAGGTCGAGGGCGGCGGCTTTGCCGGCCGACATCTTGGAAGTGTCGATGACCGACTGCGCTTCGGGCTGGGCGGGCTTGGCACTGGTCTCTTCGGAAATCTGTTTCTCAGGCGCTTCGAGCGGTGTCTTCATAAAATTTTGTTCCTTTTTCGGCGTGTTGCCGGAGCAGATCGCAGGGCTGGAATTTTCCGCCATGCCGGTCGCCGGCCGCCACCATTTCCGCCGCGCCGAAATGATCGGCGAAACGAAGCGGCCCGCCGCGCAAAGGGGCGAACCCGGTGCCGAGAATCATGCCGTAATCGGCATCTTCCGGAGCCGCCACGACCTCTTCCTCCAGGCAACGGGCGGCTTCGTTTACCATCAGGTAAACCAGCCGAAGTGCAAGGTCGCCTGTAGCCTGGGACGCTGTCCCCGGCACGGGGTTTGGCAACGCGGCAAACCGGCCGGGGACAGCCTCCCCGGCTACAGGGCCGCGCCACTGCTCGATGGCCTCGTTAGGCGACTGTTGTTTGCCTTCGTATTTGTAAAAGCCACTGCCGGTTTTGCGCCCGAGCATTTTCGCTTCCTGCATTCTCTGCAAAATGGCCGGCGTGCTCCCGCGCGCACCTAACGATTTCTCGAGCGTGGCCGCAATATCGACCGTAATGTCGACGCCGATCTCGTCGATCAAGCGCAGCGGGCCCATCGGCATCCCCCACTCCACGAGCGCGTCATCGATTTTCTTCGCGTCGACGCCCTTCTCGAACAGTTCGGCCGCGTCGAGCAGATAGGGGAAAAGAACGCGGTTCACCAGAAAGCCAGGACTGTCCCGGACGACGACCGGCAGCTTTCCAATCTGGCGTGCGAAAGCCAGCGCACGCTCCTTCGTTTCATCGGAAGTCTGTTTCCCGATCACGACCTCGATCAGTTTCATCCGACTCACCGGGTTGAAAAAATGCAGTCCGATAACGCGGCCCGGGTGCATGGTCTGGGCGGCAAGGTCGCTGATGGAAAGAGCCGAGGTGTTAGTCGCGAGAATGTCGGTGTCGTCGATCTTGGTGTCGAGGTCTTGGAAGATGGCGCGCTTGATATCGATTTTCTCGGAGGCGGCCTCGATCACAATTTGCACCTCGCGCATCGGACCGGGATTATTGGAAGCCACGATACGAGCGCGGCCTTCCATCGCTTTCTCCTCGGTCATGAGGCCGCGCTTGACCGCTTCGCCGTAGGTTTTCTCGATGTTGCCCAAGCCGCGGCCGAGTTGCTCCGAACTAACGTCGCGCAGGATGACAGAGATGCCGCGAGAACTGAGCCATTGCGCGATCCCCGAGCCCATCACACCGGCTCCGATAACGGCGGCGTGCGTGAACTTCTCGTTAGGCGCTTTGGCGGACCCGTTGCGGTAACGATCGGCCAGGAAAAAATTTCGGATCAGGTTACGGGTCGATTCCGTTTCGCCGAGTTCCACGATCGCGTCGAGTTCGCGAGCGAGCGATTCCTCGATCGAACTCGTCAGGCTTTGATTGATGATGTCGGCC
>JBBPZW010000174.1:0-37874 GCA_038198475.1 Chthoniobacterales bacterium
GTCTGCTTCAGAAAGAAGACTGCCTCGAGATTCTCGCGGCCGCCGAAGGCGTTCGGGATCCATTGTCCCGGCTGGCGCGAGTAATCGAGATAAAGCATCGAGGCGACCGCATCTACCCGCAGCCCATCGATGTGGTATTGCTCGAGCCAGAAGAGCGCGTTAGCGGTGAGGAAATTGCGCACTTCGTTGCGTCCGAAATTGAAAATCAGCGTGCCCCAATCCTGGTGCTCGCCCTGCCGCGGATCGGCGTGCTCGTAGAGGTCGGTCCCATCAAATTCCGCCAGCCCGTGGGCGTCTTTCGGAAAATGGGCGGGCACCCAGTCCATGATCACGCCCACTCCGGCGCGATGACAGGCGTCGACGAAATGACGCAGTTCGTCGGGATTCCCAAACCGGCTCGTCGGCGCGTAGTAGTTCGTGACCTGATATCCCCACGAGCCTTCAAAAGGATGCTCCGCGATCGGAAGCAGCTCGATGTGCGTGAAACCCATCTCGAGGACGTACGGGAGCAGCCTTTCCGCGAACTCGAGGTAGCTGAGCGAGCGATTCCCTTCCTCCACGACACGCTGCCAGGAACCGAGATGCACCTCGTAAATGCTGACCGCGCTCTGGTGCCATTGCTTCGTTTCGCGCTCCGCCATCCACTGGCTGTCGTTCCATTGGTAACGCTCGAGGTCGTAAACCAGCGAGGAAGTCTGCACCCCGTGTTGACTGAAAAAACCAAACGGATCGCTCTTCAAAAGCAGCGCGCCGGTCGCGGTCTTGATCTCGTACTTGTAGTGCGCGCCTTCCTTTACTCCCGGGACGAAAATTTCCCAGGCGCCGCTCCCGAGAAGCTTGCGCATCGGATGGACGCGGCCGTCCCAGAAATTAAAATCGCCGACCACGCTGACGCGGGCCGCATTTGGAGCCCACACCGCAAAATAAACTCCGCGCTCGCCACCGATCTCGCGCAAGTGCGCGCCAAACTTGTCGTAGAGCCGCTTGTGATTTCCCTCGGCGAAAAGGTGCAAATCGACATCGCCCAGGATCGGGGCGTAGCGGTAGGGATCGCGCAGGAGTTGCTCCGAGCCGTCGAATGCAATCACCTTCACGAGATAGGCAAAGTCGCGCGACTCGTTAGGCACGGTCGCCTGGTAAAGCCCCTCGATATGGAGCCGCTCGGCTGGAAAAATCTTTGCCTGGTCGTTTGCCGCAACGATCTGGATCTCCTTCGCCTCCGGCCGAAAAACCCGGATGACCAGATCCTCGCCCGAGCCATGCGGACCGAGCACCTTGAAGGGATCGGAATGGGAAGCGTGAAGGAGGGCGACAATCTCGTTTGGGTCGATGGGATGGATGGCAAATGAACTCATGTCTCGCCAAACAGACTATCGGCGGAGGTCGGCATTGCAATGAGGGAGGCAAACCGCGGCGTCAGAAGCGTCTCTCTGCCGGCCCCCAATCACCCGTCCAAACCTTTTTAATTTTCAATAACCGCCACCTCACCGATATTTGCGGCAATGGAAGAGTCTCCTAAAGATCCGGCCGACGCCTTGTTGCGCACCTACAGCGCGGGCGGCGGAATCAATTATCTCGACGCGGCCGCCACCCTTCCCTCGCGCCCGGCGATCGACACGGCCTGCGTCGAATTGCTCAGTCTCCTTTTCCCCGGTTTCCACGGCGAACCGATCGTGCACCCGGGCGATCTACCGGCGCTCACCCGCAATCGCATTCGTTCTCTTCACGCCCGTCTCCATCCCGAGATGTGCAAAAGCCTCGCCCGCAAAGGGGCTAACGGTTCCGTCGAACCGGACGCGGATCGCATCCTGCGAAACTTTTTCGCCCAACTCGCGAGTGTCCGCGAGATGCTCTGGACGGATATCGACGCCGCCTACGAAGGCGATCCGGCCTCGACCAGCTTCGAGGAGGTCATCCTTGCCTACCCGTCGCTCGAGGCGATCGCCGTCCAGCGGATGGCGCACATCCTTTACCTGGCCAATCTCCCGCTCATCCCGCGCATGATGACGGAATGGGCCCACAGCCGCACCGGAATCGACATCCATCCGGGCGCGCGAATCGGCAGCTATTTTTTCATCGACCACGGCACCGGCGTCGTCATCGGCGAGACCTGCGTGATCGGCTCGCACGTGAAGCTTTACCACGGCGTGACGTTAGGCGCGCGCAGTTTCCAAAAGGACGAAGAGGGCCACATCAAGAAAGGCGGCAAACGCCATCCCGATGTCGAGGATTACGTCACCATTTATCCCAACTCCACCGTGCTCGGCGGCGAAACCGTGATCGGCGCGCGGAGCACGATCGGCGGTAACGTTTTTCTCACCCAAAGCGTCCCGCCCGATTCGCTCGTGGCCTACGATGGCAAGCCGTTTCAGGTCATGCAGAAGCGCAACCGGCCTCTCGCCGATTCGGACGCGCCGCTCGGGCGATGATCTATCTCGATTACAACGCGACCACTCCACTCTGCGCGGCCGCGCGGGCCGCAATGGAGCCCTATTTCGAACGGCATTTTGGCAATCCGTCGAGCGTCCATCGCGCCGGGCGTGAAACGCGCGCCGCGATCGACGACGCGCGCGATCGGGTCGCGGCATTGTTAGGCGCAAAACCGCACGAGATCATCTTCACCAGCGGCGGGACAGAGGCGAACAACCTCGCCCTCCTCGGCCTCGCGCGGCAGGCCGCGCCTAACGGAAATCATTTGATCAGCAACCGGGCGGAGCACCACGCGGTCCTGCACACCCTCGAACATTTGGAAGATCGCGAAGGCTTTGAGGTGACCTGGCTTGACGTTTCTCCAGAGGGCTTGGTCGATCCCGGCGCGATCGAGAGCGCGATCCGGCCCGAGACCGCGCTGGTCTCGATTATGACGGCAAACAACGAAACCGGCGTCATTCAGCCAATGCATGAAATTGCGGCGCGCTGCCAAAAGCACGGCGTGCTTTTGCACAGCGACATGGTGCAGTCCTTCGGCAAACTGCCGGCGGACCTCACCGGGATCGACGCCGCCAGTTTCGGGGCGCATAAATTCTACGGACCAAAGGGCGTTGGCTTTCTCTATCTGCGCGCCGGTTTGCCAATCGATCGCATCCAGTTCGGCGGCTCCCACGAGAGCGAACGCCGCCCCGGAACCGAGAACGTTCCAGCGATTGTCGGGATGGCGGCGGCCGCCGCGGAAGTCCTGCGCGATCTGCCTAACGAGCAGGAAAGGGAGGCGAAATTGCGCGATGAACTTTGGCGCGGACTCGAGCGCGTCTCTCCCGGGCTCCAGCAAAACGCCGCCACCGGCCCGCGACTCGCCAACACACTCAACGTTAGCTTTCCCGAATTTTCCTCGGAGACGCTCCTGATGGCGCTCGATTTGGAAGGGGTCTGCGCCTCGAGCGGTTCCGCCTGCATGGTTGGGTCCGTGGTCGCCTCGCATGTCTTGCTCGCGCTCGGTCTCTCCAGGGAGCGGGCGGCCTCGGCCATTCGCTTCTCGTTAGGGAAAGAGACGACCGCTTCCGAAATCGAAGAAACCGTGAAAGCGGTCGAACGGATTTTGGCGCGGCGCAATTCGCGCGCCCGCTCCGAAGCGACACCTCATGCTGTCCTTTAGTCAGCTCGAGTTCGCTCTCGCTTCTCCTGTGCCCGCGCGACCGCCCGGCCGCGATCCCGCACTCGAGGCTCTGGCGCGCGCTCTTCTTTTCCAGCAGGCCGTGACCGATCTGGCGGCGCGAGTCGTCGTCGAGTGGTCGAACCGGCTCCGCACCGCCGCTGGCCGCGCGGAGTATCGGCTTTCACGCGTCCTGCTCAATCGACGACTCTGCGCGCACGGCGAGGAAGAAATCGATCGCACCCTGCGCCACGAACTGGCGCATCTCCTCGCGCAAACTCGCGCCGGTCGCCGGCGCATCGCGCCGCATGGAGCCGAGTGGCGCCGCGCCTGCGCCGATCTTGGCATCGCCAACGAAACGCGCTGCCACAATCTTCCTTTTCCCTCACGGCGCCTGTCACGCCGCTATCTTTACGTCTGTTCACATTGCCGCCGCGAATTCCCCCGCACCCGACCGCTTCGGCGCACTTCCGCCTGCCTCGCCTGCTGCCGGGACTTTAACCGCGGCCGCTACGACCACCGCTTTAAGCTCAAACTCGTTAGGCGTTAGGCGGCTTCTGGGAGAGCACGCCCATGATTCTCTGGCAGAAACAAGCGTCCGCGACGTGGCTCGGCGAGAACGAGCCTTGGCTTGTGAAATTTGCCGGGGAAAATCTCGCGATCGTCTCGCGGCCGGGTCGCGCGCGCAGCTTGGTGCAGGTCCTCTGCGGTCGTCGCGGCATGGGCGAGGAATTAGTGCGCAGGTTTGGCGGAGTCACCGCAAGTTTGCCGCACGACTGGCTGGAAGTCTGTCAGTCGCAGGCCGTCCATCCACCGATTCGGATTGGACGCCGGCTCGAGGTCGTGAGCGAACCGGATCGTGCAAGCGGCAAGAACCGTCTCGTGATTCCCGCTGCTGGCGCCTTTGGGACGGGCGAACATTTTACGACCGCCATGTCATTGCGATTGCTCGAAGAGACGACGCGAAATCTCCCGCCCGGCTGGCGTTTGCTCGATGCCGGAACGGGCACGGGCATCCTCGCTCTGGCCGCTCGCCGTTTCGGCGCGAGCGAAGTGCTCGGACTCGATTTCGATCCGCGCGCCATTCCGCATGCCCGGCAAAACGCGCGCGCCAATCACATCTCGCGAGCGAAGTTCATGGTGGCTGATGTCCTGCACTGGAAACCCACCCTTCGATACGATCTCATCACGGCGAATCTTTTCAGCGAGTTGCTCATCGCCGCGCTGCCGACCTTTCGCCGCGCTCTTCGAGCAAAGCATCCAATGATCATCTCCGGCATCCTGCTCGGGCAGGCCGATTCGGTCGTCGAGGCCCTCGATCGATCCGGCTTCGAGTTGGAAACAAAACGTCGCCGGGGCAAGTGGATCGCCCTCCTCGCCTACCGGAAAACATAGTTGAAGGCACGGGCGCGGCGGCTACCTTCCGCCTGTCCGAGCGACTTCGATTGCCTGCAACCCCGCGGCTTAATCCTCCAGCCGCTCAGGATTTCCTTATGCAGGCTGATCAACTCTCCTACGTCATCGTTACTCCTTACTCGATGCGCAAATCGCGCACCGGCGGGATCGTTTCCCGCCTCATTTCCCGCACCGGTCTCGATCTGATCGGCGGACGGATGTTCGCCCCGGGCGAAGAACTCGTGAGGCGTTACACCGAGGGCATCGTTACCTCGAAGGATCCGCGGCATCGCGCTACTCAGGAATTGCTTCGCGATTACGTCCTGAAAAATTTCACGGGCGAACGCGACAACCAACGCCCCCGCGTCCTTCTGCTGGTCTTTCGCGGACAGGATGCGATCGAGAAAATCCGCCACGTCGTCGGCCACATCGTGCATGAACGGACGAGCGGCGAGACGATTCGCGACACCTACGGCGATTACATCACGGATGAATCGGGCAAGGTGACCTACTTCGAACCGGCCGTGATCGCTTCGCTCGATGAGGAGTCGGTCGAGGAAAACCTTAATCTCTGGGCAGAGTTTTCCGATTCCGACGGCGGCATCCTGGATGATGTCATCACTTTTCCGGCGGAGGCAAAAGTCGAGAAATCACTCGTCTTGATTAAGCCGGACAATTTCAAGTTCCCGAACATCCGTCCGGGCGGCGTGATCGAGGTTTTCTCCCGCACCGGCCTCTACATCATCGGCTTCAAGGTCCACCGCATGAGCGTCGGGCAGGCGGAGGAATTCTACGGCCCGGTCTTGAACGTCCTCGAGGACAAACTCGGCGCGAGCAAAGGCCGCGAAGCGTGGGAAGACATTGTCGAATTCATGTCCGGCGGCCGGCCCAGCGCGACGCCCGACGATCAACGCCTCGCCCCGGGGACAGAGAAATGCATCGCGATCGTCTACCAAGGCGAAGACGCCGTTCGCAAAATCCGCGACGTGCTCGGGCCGACCGATCCGAGCAAGGCGCCGCCTGGATCGATCCGGAAGGAATTTGGCCAGACGATCATGGTCAATGCCGCCCACGCCTCCGATTCGGCGGAAAACGCCCGGCGCGAGATGGAAATCGTGCAGGTGGAGGAGAACAACCTGAAACCTTTGATTGAAAACTTCTACGCCCGCCGATAGCTTGCGCTCCCTTTTTTTTCGAAACTCTTAGATGAACACTCTGGCCATGGAAATTTCTACCCGCGCAGCTCAACTGACTCCGTCCCTCACTCTCTCGATCGATAGCAAAGCGAAGGCGATGAAGGCCGAAGGCATCGACATCTGCGGGTTCGGTGCGGGCGAACCGGACTTCGACACGCCGGAGCACATCAAGGAGGCGGCAATCGCCGCGCTCCAGCAGGGGTTCACAAAGTATACGCCCAGCTCCGGGTTGCCGGAGTTGCGCCAGGCGATCGCTGACAAGTTTGCAGCCGACAACGGTCTCGAATATCGCCCGAGCCAGATCATCGTGAGCAATGGCGCGAAGCATTCCTGCTACAACGCCATCCTCGCGACCTGCGAACCGGGCGACGAAGTGATCATCCCTTCGCCCTATTGGGTGAGCTACCCCGACATGGTGAAGCTCGCCGGAGCCGAGCCGGTCATCGTGCAAACGACCGAGCGCAACGGCTGGAAGATGACGGCCGCGGAATTTGAAAACGCGATGACGCCGCGGACCAAAATGGTCATCATAAACAGCCCGGGCAACCCGACCGGCGCGGTTTACAGCCGGGAGGAACTCGAAGCCATCGTCGAGGTCGCGGCCGAGGAGGACATCTACATTTTATCGGACGAGATCTACGAGAAGCTGGTTTACGACGGCGCCAAGCACGTCAGCATCGCTTCGCTCTCCAAGGCAGCCTACGATCTCACGATCACGGTCAATGGATTCAGCAAATCCTACGCGATGACCGGTTGGCGGCTCGGCTACATGGGCGCGCCGGAAGCGATCGCGAAGGCGGTCGATTCCATCCAGAGCCACAGCACTTCGAATCCAAATTCCTTCGCGCAAAAAGGCGGAATCGCCGCGCTCAAGGGCGACCAGCAGCCGCTCTCCGACATGCACGACGAGTTCGATATGCGGCGCAATTACATGTATGACCGCATCTCGAAGATCGCGAACATCACCGCGGTCAAACCGCAGGGCGCGTTCTACGTTTTGGTCAACATCAGCCAGCTCGGCCTGACTTCGCAGAACTTCGCCGACCGCCTCCTGAGCAAAGCCAATGTCGCAGTCGTTCCGGGCGCGGCTTTCGGCGACGATCGCACCATCCGCCTGAGCTATGCGACGAGCATCGACGTGATCAAGAAGGGTCTCGACCGGTTCCAGGATTTTTGCCGCACGCTGTAACGAATTGCTGATTGGCGATTGCTGATTGCTGATTTGCGGCCGCACTGAGACGCGACCGCCACTCTTCTAATCAGCATTCAGAAATCATAAATCAGCAATGCCCTGCGCCTCCCTCTGCCTCATCCTTCACGCCCACCTCCCGTTCGTCAGGCACCCGGAACACGAAAATTTTCTCGAGGAAGACTGGCTCTTCGAGGCGATCACCGAAACCTACCTCCCGCTCCTGCGCATGATGCGTCGGCTGGTCGAAGAGGGCGTCGACTTCCGGCTCACGCTTTCGCTCACCCCGACTCTCTGCGCCATGCTGCGCGACCAGCTTCTGCAAGAGCGCTACCTGCGCCATCTCGAGCGCCTGATCGGTCTCGCGAATCAGGAAATTGAGCGAAACCAAAACGACCCGCAGCTGGCCGGGCTCTCCCGCTTCTACCGGCAGTTTTTCGATGAGGCTCGCGAATTTTTCGACGAAACGCTCTCCCGCGACATTGTTAGGGCATTTCGCGAACTGCAGGATACCGGCTGCCTCGAGATCATCGCCAGCGCCGCAACCCATGCTTTCCTTCCGCTCCTCCAGGACTTCCCGGAAGCACAGCACGCACAGATCCGGATCGGCTGCGACAGCTACCGCGAAATGTTTGGCTGCGAGCCGCGCGGTTTTTGGCTGCCGGAATGCGGATACTGCAACGGCCTCGACGTTCTTCTCCAGGAAGCCAACGTGCGCTGGACAGTGCTCGACACGCACGGGCTTCTCTTCGCCGAGCCGCGACCGCTGCGCGCTGTTTACGCCCCCTGTTACACTCCTGGGGGTCCCGCCGTTTTCGCCCGCGACCGTGAATCCAATCACGAAGTGTGGAGCGCGGAAAGTGGTTACCCCGGCGACCCGGTCTATCGCGATTTTTATCGCGACGCGGGCTTCGATCGCTCGGAGGAAGAACTTCGGCCGTTCCTGCATCCGCCCGGAGTGCGGAAATTTACCGGGCTCAAATATCATCGCGTGAGCGGATCGACCGACGAGAAGGAAATCTACGATCCGGCCTGGGCGATGGCGGCCGCAGACGAACATGCCGACGATTTTTTCGGGAAACGACAGGCCCGTTGTCGCGAACTGCGCGCGCTCGATCTGGAACCAATCATCGTTAGTCCGTTCGATGCCGAACTTTTCGGTCACTGGTGGTTTGAAGGTCCGCGCTTTCTCGAGAGCTTTCTCCGGCGCGCCGCGCGCGAGCGGGAGGATTTTGTCCTCGCAACGCCAACGGAATTCCTCGCCGCGCATCCTTCGCAGCAGGTCGTTACGCCAAATCCTTCCAGCTGGGGCGAGAACGGCTTTAGCGGTGTCTGGCTGGACGAGCAGGCCGCCTGGATCTACCCGCTTCTGCACAAGGCCACGCGTCGCATGACGGAACTTGCGCGGCACCATCGCGACACGAGCGATGCCGCGATCGAGCGCGCCCTGAGCCAGGCCGCGCGTGAGCTTCTCCTCGCGCAATCCAGCGACTGGGCCTTTCTCATCAAGACGAAAAGCGCGCCGCACTACGCCAGGCAGCGAACCGAAGATCATCTCAACCGCTTTCAACGGCTCGCCGCCGATCTCGACTCGGGGCAGATCGATCGCGAATTTCTTGGCGAATGCGAAGAGCGCGCTAACCTTCTCCCCGATTTGAACTGGCGATATTACCTTTAGCCCTCTTCCACATGCGTCTCGCCCTTCTGTTCTTTTCCATCCTCGCGTTCGTCTCGGTGCAGACGCAGGAATCTCCGACTCCGGCGTCCTCGCTGTCGCCATCAGCGGCACCGGCTCGCCGTGTTTCCCTGAGCTTCGCCCTGCCGCCGCTCGAAGGAACAATCAGCCTCGGGATTTACAACCAAACCGGCAAGCTGGTCCGCGTTCTCCACCGGGAAGATGCGATTTCCGATTTCACCGCCGGCCATGACGCGCTCGAGACAGAATGGGATGGGACCGACGACACCGGCAATCCCTTGCCTAACGGGAAGTACAGCGCACGCGGTTATGTCGTAGGGGATCTCAAGGTTGAGGGCGTCGATTATTTCTTCAACGATTGGGTAACGGATGAAAAATCGCCGCACATTCGTCATCTCACTCAGCTCTGGATGAAGGATGGCGACCTGCTGGTAGAGGCAGAACTGAGCGGCGGGAGAAAGACAACTTTCATTTGCGACCGAGCGACCGGAGCGGTTCACAGTGAGACCACGTCTGTCTCAGGCGAGCACTGCCTTCATCGCTCCGCACTTCCCAACGTGGTCGATTGTGCCGAGGGCAAGGATGGAACGATCTGGTTGGTTGATTTCGATCAACCGGGAGGCCTCCGTCAGGTCAAGCAACTGGCCCGGAACAATGAAGTTTTGCGGCGGCTAGATTATGTGGCGGATGATCCGCAGCCTCAGCACATCGAGGCATCCACCACCGGGGAGGAAATCTTCCTCCTCGAGCGCAGCGACCTGATTGAGCGTTTTCGCGGGCTGGCCCTGATCCGGACAACGACTGATGACGCGGAAGGAGCCGTCTCCGCTTGGAAGAATCTTTTCGATCGAAAAATTATCGCGCACCAAAATTTTGCGCTCGAAAAGGGCAAGCCAGTCCCAAACACGGCCGCGCCCGTACTCCAGCGTGTGCAATTTTCGCAAACGCTGCGGCCCGATCCCTTGCAGCACGACAAGCCCGGCAAGGTCGATCTCGCGATCGGGATCGACGCGGATGGAAGCTACCTGAAAACAGCCGGCGGCCTCCCGCTGCGCACGATCAGCGATACGCCGAACCTGACCCGCACTTTGATGGCACAGCCGATCGAAAACACGCTCGATTTTTATCAGGACGACGGCGCGGTCGTCGAGCAATTCCGCGTTTCCAATCTCGCACAAATGATTGCTTTCGATTGCGGCGATTTCGAGTTGAAATAGAGCGATGCCCCGCGACATCGTTTATTTCGATCTCGAGACTCAGCGCACCGCGAACGACGCCGGCGGCTGGGACCGTAAAGGCAACATGCAGATGTCGATTGGCGTCATCTACAGCACCCGGACGGAGCGCTACGAAATTTTCCACGAGCCGCGCGTGCATGATTTGATCGAGCGCCTTCGCCAGGCCGATCTGGTCGTTGGATTCAACGTCCTCAATTTCGATTATCACGTCCTGATGGGCTACACCGTGCTCGATCTCGCGCACGAGCTGCCGACCGCCGACCTGATGGTCGACATGGAAGCCAAACTCGGCCACCGGCTCGGGCTCGACGCGATCGCACAGGCGACGTTAGGCGTGCGCAAGACGGCAGCCAGTCTCGACGCCATTCGCTGGTGGCGCGAGGGGCGCATCCTCGAGATCGCGGAGTATTGTTGCTTCGACGTGAAAGTGACGCGGCTCGTGCACGAACACGGCTGCCGGCACAAGGAGCTATTCTTTCACGATCGCTTCGCCCGCAAACAGCGGGTCGAGATCGACTGGCGCCATCTTGACGGGCTGACTGCCGCCTAACGAACCTCGACTTCGATCGGGAGGCAGTGATTGATCTCGTAGGAGCCGCGATTGAGGTCGCGCTCCATCGGCTGGGTGCGACCGCAGGAGTCCGTCGCGCGCGCCAGCAGGATGCGGCGGCCGGGTTTCGACGGGGTCGGCCAGTTCCATTCCCAAAGTTGCCAGCAATTCCGCACCTTCTCCTTGCCTAACGACGCCTCCGACCACGACTGTCCGCCATCGGTACTGATCTCGACCTGCACGATTTCGGCCTCCGAGGTCCAAGCCGCACCTTTTACTTGGTAGATCGTGCCCGCCTCGACCACTTCGTTGATGCCCGGTCGCGCGATCGAGGCTTTCACCTGCATCTCGGTGACCGGCACCAGTCGCGGACCAGAATCGTCCCGCTGCCAGAAGGCATAATCGACCGTCTGGTAGTAACCGTTGTAAGGCATCTCGATCACGACGATGCGCTGGAGCCATTTCACCGCCGCCATGCCGAACCAGCCGGGCACAATCGCGCGCAGCGGAAGACCATGCGACGGCGAGAGCGGCTCGCCGTTCATGGCGAGCGCGAGGAGCACGCCGTCGAGCGCTTTGCGGAGCGGGACGCTGCGTGAGTAATGAATTCTGCCGGCGGGTTTCGGCGCCTCGCTGATCGCCCCGATATCCGCGCCTTCGAGGACAACTTCGAGTGCCCTTTCCCGCAGGCCCGCTTTCTCGAGCACGGCGCCTAACGAAACCCCGGTCCACTCCGCATTGCCGACCGCGCCGAGTTCCCATTGCGTCCCTTTCACTTTAGGGACGAGAAAGACGCGACCGTTACCGGCGCATTCGAGCGTCGCCGGCACCGTGGTCTGGGGCATGGCGCGCAGATCTTCGAGGCTCAGCTCGAGCGGCGAGTTGACCGCGCCTTCGATCTTCAGGCGCCACGTCGCGAGATCGATCTCCGGGACCGGGAAATGCGAACGAATATAGAACTGTTCGTTAGGGGTAATGAAACCGTCGAGCCGCCCAAATGGCATTTCGAGGTTCGCCGGTTCTTTTTCGCGAATGATCATGCTTTTCTCAGCTTAGTTCGCACAGCTCTCCGAAACCCAACGCAAATAGTCCGGCCAGCCCTGCGTCACCGGCAGCGCGATGATCTCGGGGACATCGTAGGGATGGAGTTGTTTCAGGGTGGTCTCGAGCGCGTCGTAGCGCTCCGTGGTCGTCTTGAAAAAAACGATCGTCTCGTTCGCGCTCTCGACCTTTTGCTCCCACCAATAGATCGACTCGACCGGCGGCAGGAGGTTGGCGCAGGCCGCGCATTTATCCTCGACCAGCTGACGGCCGATGCGGCGTGCGGTGGCGACGTCAGGGAAGGTGCTGAGGACGAGAAGAACTTCGTCCGCCATGACCTCGTTAGGCAGCGGCGACCGCGGCGTGCCGGCAAATCCAGCCGCCTGCGATCACGACGTCGCCGTCGTAACATACCGCCGCCTGCCCGGGCGTGACCGCCTTTTGCGGCTCGTCCAGCCGGACCAACGCGCGGTCGTTTTCCAACGAGATGAGCGTGGCCGCCGCGCCGGGATGGCTGTAGCGAATCTTGACGCTGCATCGGATCTGGGGAGCGCACGCGCCTCGCGTGCCCATCTCGGCGCCTCGCCGAGATGATTCTCTAAAGGTTGTGTTCTCAGCCCCAGGACGCGCTTCCTGAGTCGACGGCGAGGCGCCGTCGACGGCACGCGAGGCGCGTGCGCTCCCCAGAGTCTCCGCAGCCCCGCCTCTATCGATCGCCTGAATCCAGTTGATCCGATCGATTTCAAATTCCTCGACGAGCAAATCCTCGGCGTCGCCGACGACGACGCGATTGGACGCCGGGTCGATATCGACCACGTAGCGCGGGCGCGGCGAACCGCCGGGCAGCCCTTTGCGCTGGCCGATGGTAAACATCTCGATCCCCTCGTGCTCGGCGAGGAAATTGCCCGAAAGATCATAGATCCCGCCGCGATGGAACTCCGTCCCGCCGAGATGGCCACGGAGGAAGGCCTTGTAATCGTTGCCCGGGACAAAACAAATCTCCTGGCTGTCGACCTTGTCGGCCACCTTCAAGCCTAACGAGCGCGCGATCTCGCGGATTTCCGGCTTGGCCATGGCGCCGAGCGGAGTCAGCGCGTGCCGCAGCTGCGGCTGGCGCAGGCTGAAAAGGAAATAGGACTGATCCTTGCGCGGGTCGGCCCCTTTGCGCAGGACGGCGCGCTCTGCGTGATGCTCGATGATGGCGTAGTGGCCGGTTGCGATGTAGGCGCAATCGAGGGCGCGCGCCTTTTCCCACAGGCTGCCGAACTTGAGCTTCTCGTTGCACATCACGCACGGATTCGGCGTCCGCCCCGCCTGGTATTCGCTCGAAAAATAATCGATCACGACCCGCTCGAACTGGTCCGCTTCATCGATCACGTAATGCGGAATGCCTAACGAGTGGGCGACGCTCCGCGCGTCCGCGATGGCCTGCGGCCCGCAGCATTTGTCCTCCGCCCGCGAGATACAATCCTGCGGCCAGACCTTCATCGTCACACCGACGACGTCGTAGCCCTGCTCGCGGAGCAGATAGCCCGCGACGCTGGAATCGACTCCGCCGCTCATGCCGAGGAGGACGCGCTGTTTGGTTCCGTTCATCGAGCGCGTAAAGTCGGCGCAATTGCCGGGGTGGTCAACGCAACGCCCTTTTTCTTCACTGGACGGCTCAGGAACGGACTGTCCCGCAAGGTGAAACGCCAGGGAAATTCCCGGGCCCGGCTGATCCCGATCCGCGGATCGGCCACGACCTCGACCGCTTCGTTAGGCCGACCTCGAAAGCAATGCGCGGGATCGGAACAAAGGTCGATCTCGTGATGCCGTTTGTTGATAGCGAGCGCCTGGGTCAGCTTGCCGGGACCGGAACAAAGGCGCTTCAATTCTTCGACGCCCCGCCGCTTTCGCATCAACTCCAGCCCGCGCCGCGGCTCGATCGCTCGGACGAGGATGAGTCCATCACGCGGACCGCCTTTGATGAGGACGTTCAACATCCAGTGCACGCCGTAGTTGAAATAGATGTAGGCCGCGCCGCCTTTATTCCTTTCGACAAAGGCGCGCGTGCTCGGGCGCATGAAGGTGTGGCAGGCTTCGTCGCCCTCGACCAGATACGCTTCCGTCTCGACTACGAGACCGCCGCATTTACCCCAGACCAGTTCGGTGCCGATCAGGTTCTCGGCACATTGCAGAGGATCGATTTGGAAAAAAATTTCGGGCAACACGCGCCCAAATTAGCAGTTTCCGGCGAGAGCGAAATTCCGCGCCGCAAAGCCGCCAACCAGGCGATGGCGCCGGAAATATTCGATCAGTGCCTCGCGGGTTTGCACGGGATGAAAAGTGCAGCCCGCCTCCGGCCGCTCGAGGATCGAGCGCAATTTCATAAAGCGATGCCCGGCGCTGCGCGCATCGAAGGTGTTCAACGCAATTCGATAGCGCCGACCGGGTTCGAGCGACCGGCCATCGGACATTGCCAAGCTCGTTAGGCGGCGTTGCCTCCCCTCGCCTGCCACAGCGAGCGCGAAACCGGCCAGGCTGCGGCGGTCGCCGCTTTGAAAAACCTCTTCCATGATCACTTTGAGCTCCAGCGGCGTAAGCTCGGCCGTCACGAGGTAATTTTCGTAAGGAAGAATTTGCCAGAGATCACCGATCGTTTTCGGGCCTTTCTTGAAAGCGTAGCGAACTTCGAAAAGCCCGTGGAAAACGCCGTCAATCCGGAGATCCCTGCGAGCCAAGGACTCGGTCACGGCGGCGGCAATCAATCGCTCCACTTCACTTGGTTCGCCGGAGCCACCTCGCACGCTCAAGGTCTCGGTCAGTTCGCCCACCGGTTCGGCCAGGACCTCGGCCGCGCGGTCCAATCGCGGCTGGGTGCGACTCAGGATGACTGGATCGAGCGGCAAGCGATCGTCCATTAACTCAGTGCGCGCCTGCCGCTGAAGCAGTCGCTTCGAGTTGCGCTCGAAGAGCAGATCGACTCGCCCGAGATGGATCCCGAAGTGATCAGCCTGGGTCAGGAGCGCGCCGTTCGTGAGGCGGCTCGGAATGTTTTGGTGAGTGTGGCCGGCGATGAGGACGGGGACTTCGGAAAACTCCGCGCTCAGGGCCATCACGCAGTTGGCAAAATCATCGCCGCCGGTCCGCTCTTTCAAGCCCATGTGCCCGGCGAGAACGATGGCATCCGCACCCGCCGCCCTCGCTTCGGAAAGGGCGCGCCGCGCCGCCGCGACCGGATGCTGAAACTCCATCCCATCGAGGAAGCGCGGCAGAAACCAAAACGGCATCCCCGGTGTCGTTAGGCCGACGATGGCGATTTTGATCCCGGCGATTTCCTTGAGGAGGAACGGGCGGATTTTCGCAAAAGGATGGTCCGGCTCGCGGAACTGGCCGGCCGGTTTTCCGCCGAGTTGCGTGTTGGCCGCCAGCACCGGCATGCGCGAGAGCCCAACCGCCCGGAGGAAAGGCTCGAGGCCCCAATCGAACTCATGATTTCCCACAACCCAGGCGTCGTAGCGCAGGAGATTAAAGAGGTCGATCATCGATCGCCCCTCGTCGCTGAGCGCGAACTGCGTCCCCTGGTAGACGTCGCCGACATCGAGCAAAATGGAGTGCGGATTCTCGCGCCGCCAGCGCCGGATCTGGGTCGCGCAGCGCGCCAATCCGCCGAGATCGCGGCGCCCTTCATAATCAGTCGTCGGCAGGATGTGACCATGCAGATCAGTCGTGTGCAGGATGGAAACCGTGACCAGGTCCTGCCCTGGGATTTCCGCCCCGCGGGTCCACGACGGCAGCACCCCCGCCATCGTCGCTCCGGCGAGGAGGCGGAGAAATTCGCGGCGATCGGGAGACCGAAGATTCACGGTGAACGTTGTCGATTTTGACCGCACCGCGGCGCAGACACAATCTTATTCGAGATGAATCTCGAAGGTTTGGATCACATCGCGATCGCGGTGAGCGATTTGGAACGTTCAGTGCGCTGGTATATCGAAGTGCTCGGCTTGGAGCGACAACACGCCGATGTCTAGAGCGACGGTCCGCAATTTGTCGGGAAGGGCACGACTGGCATTGCGATCTTCCCGGCCCGCGAATCCGTCGCCGGGTCCGGCAAACTGCGGCGGGTTGGCCTGCGGCATTTCGCGCTCCGGGCAGATCGCGAGAATTTTCTTCGCGCCCAGCGCGAGTTAAAGGAGCGCGGGATCGATTTCCATTTCGAAGACCACCAGATCGCGCACTCGATTTATTTCCGCGATCCGGATGGCTTTGAGCTCGAGATCACGACCTACGAACTGGAGTAGAAGATTGGAAGCCAGCCTATTTCCGCCCGCGCGTTTGCATGCAGCGGACGACCGGTTGATAGCTAGCGCTCATGAAACCGGCCATTTTTATTTGCCTCACGCTCTGTGCTTTCACGGCGCGGACCGAGGCCGGCTGGTTCTCGCTCCGGACCCCGACGCCAACCCCAACGCCGATTCCAGTGCGCAAGGCACTCCCGCTCCCGACGCCGACTCCCGACCCGACTCCGAAGCCGCCGCCTCGCGAACTGGTCGCGTTGCCGATCTACGACAAGGAAACGAGCGTACGGCTCCAGATCTTTCTCGATAACCACAAGTTCGGTCCCGGGAAGATCGACGGCCAAATGGGCGAATTTTTTGGCAAGGCACTGGTCGCTTACAAAAAAGCAAACGGGCTGCCGCCGACCGGCGCGGTCGATCAGGAATTGCTCGCGCAGGTGCCCCAGCCCTTCACGACCTACACCATTCGGCCCGAGGACGAGAACTTCGTTGGCGAGACCGCCTCGAATCCATCGGAGCAGGCGAAGTTGAAAGCGATGAAATATGGATCGCTGCTCGAATTCGTGGCGGAGCGCTATCACGCCGCGGAGGATTTTCTTTCCAGAATCAATCCGGGAATGGATCTTGGGAAATTGAAGCCGGGCGACACGGTGAAAGTGCCTAACGTTCAGCCTTTCCAGATCGAGAAACTCTCGGAGAAATTCATCCCGAACAATCCGGCATTTGCCAACCGGCAGGTTTTTATCGATACACGCGAGAATTTTTTAGAGGTGAAGGAGGGCGACAAACTGGTCGCGGAATTTCCGATCACGCCCGGATCGAAAACGCTGCCGGCGCCGAAAGGCGTCTGGAAAATTCTCGGGATTGCCACTCTCCCCTGGTTTCGACATGACGAGGGGGTCCTCAATCACGGCGTGCGAACGAGCGATTTCTACAACATCCCGCCCGGGCCTAACAATCCGGTTGGGATTCTTTGGTGCGGCCTGAACAAGCCGGGCATCGGCATTCACGGCACGAACAACCCGGAAACGATCGGGCGCGCCGGGAGCCACGGCTGCATTCGCACGGCAAACTGGGATGCCGCGCGGCTGAAAGACATGGTGAGTCCCGGCACCGTGGTCACGATTTTCTAGGGCAGATAATCGCACGGGAGTGCATACTGCACTTCGATGAAAGATCATGGGAGTCATAGGAAAGATGGGAATAATGAGACCCATCTTTCCCATTCTTCCCATCCCTCTCAGGAACCCGAGCGAATCCTCCCACCGCGCGGCGACTACCGCACGCTCCTCTCCTTTCAAAAAGCCGAACTCATCTACGACCTGACCTTTCGCTTCGCCCACAAATATCTCTCGCGCGGCGACCGCACGATCGACCAAATGATCCAATCGGCGCGCTCGGGGAAAAAGAACATCCTCGAAGGCAGCAAAGCCGCGCTCACCTCCAAGGAAACCGAGATCAAGCTGACCAACGTGGCCCGGGCCAGCCTCGAGGAACTGCTCGACGACTACCACGACTTTCTCCGCGCGCGCGACCTGCCGATGTGGCCGAAAGACTCGAAAGAGGCGCAATATATCCGCCGCCTCGGTCGCAAAACCCCGGCCAGCTACGAAGATTATCGCGAGTTTGTGGAAACGCGCCCGCCGGCCGTGATCGCCAATATCGCGATCTGCCTTATCCACCAGGCAAACTATCTCATCGACCAACAGCTCCGCCGGTTGGAAAAAGATTTCGTTGCGCAAGGCGGCCTCCGCGAGCGCATGACCAGGGTCCGTCTCAGCCACCGCCACCAGTCGCGCCAGAAATAACTCCCATCCTTCCCCAGCCTCCCATCATCGACCGCGCGAATTTTCGCGCGGAATCGAAAGGCCACACGTCTAGGCTTTAGATCGACCGATGGATTCCACCGAACACGACCTTTATCGAGCGGCCATTCACGGGGATCGCGAAGCTTTTGAAATGATCATCCGCACCCAAAGCCGCGCCCTCTTCGCCATCGCCTACGGCATTCTGCAAAACCGTGAGGA
This sequence comes from Chthoniobacterales bacterium, assembly GCA_038198475.1. Lineage (GTDB taxonomy): Bacteria > Verrucomicrobiota > Verrucomicrobiia > Chthoniobacterales > UBA10450 > Palsa-1392. The sequence goes on from JBBPZW010000174.1 coordinate 18,202, forward strand.
AGCCGAGGACGTCGTGCAGGATACGCTCGTGAAGGCTTGGAAAACGCGCTGGCGGGTGCGCGATCCGGAGAAGTTCCCGGCCTGGCTCGGCACGATCGCGCGCCACCGGGCGCACGACGTGGCGCGCCGTCGGCGGAGCGTCCCTTTCCCGGCCGAGGCGGTGGGGCCGACTGATCATCCATTTGCAGAGGCGGCGCAGGCCTCGAAGGAGCAAGCGATGAGCGAGCAGGTGCGCGCGGCGCTCGCCAGCCTCCCTGAGATGCATCGCGCCGCCCTCACCTTGCGCTATTTCGAATCGATGGATTACGCCGCGATCGAACGCACTCTCGGCCTGAGCAACGGGGCGCTCCGCGGTATTCTCGGCCGGGCCATGGCCACATTGCGTCAGCGCCTCCGCCCGGCACTCGCCACCCTGGAGTAACGGCATGCCTAACGACACCATTCACAATGAGATCGAGAGCTGGCTGGCGGCCGACGTGCACGACCAGATGGCCATCGAGGAACGCGCCGCGCTCCAGCAGCACCTGGCTGGCTGTCCCGCGTGCCGCGCCTTGCAGGAGGAAGAAAAACAAATGCATCAACTACTGGAAAAAACACTCGCGACGGAAAGCGCCGACCCGGCTTTTGAACAAAGAATGCGGAACCGTTTCCGCGACAAGGTCCCTGAGCCGGGCGGCGGTCTGATTTCATTCTTCGCCGGGCTCATGCGGATGCGCGCGGCGCAGATCACCGCCCTCGCCGCACTCCTCCTCACGCTGGTGCAGGTCGGGAAAATGGTGACCGGTGAGGGCGCAGAGCCTCAACGGCTGCTATCCTACGCCTCTTCCGCCGCGTCACCGGCGCGGAATGAAAAGAAGGCCGAAGCCGGACAAACAATTGTCACTGGCTCCAACATTCCCACGGCGCAGGCAGCCGGCCCTAATCCGGTCCCCGACATTAATCGTGACCTGATCAAAGGCTCAGCCGAGCGCTCGTCCAGATCAGCCATTGGAAATTCGTCCGGCGCTCCCTCAGATTCAGAAGACAGCCTGGCCGGCAAGGACGGACGCCTGGTTCCGGCAGCGCCACCAGGGCAGGAGAAAGAGAGCGATCGCCTTGATGAGTCGGCAGCCGTCAAGACCAACCAGGAAGAGAGCCCGGCGCTCCCGGCTCCCGTGACGCCAGCCGATTCGCGCAAACTGATCCGCAACGCCCAGCTCGATCTCCAAGTCCTCAACTACGAAGCGGCGATTCAGCGCCTAACGACCATGGCAAGTGAAGCGAAGGGCTTTGTCGCGACCCAGAACTCGAGCAAACTGCCTAACGGAAAGCTGCAAGGCACGGTGGTGGTGAAGCTCCTGCCGGAAAACCTCGAGAGCTTCCTGCAAAAGGCTCGCACCCTTGGCGAGCTGAAAAACCAGACGCTCGGGACGCAGGATGTGACCAAGGCCTATTTCGACACCGACGCCCGCCTGCGGAACGCCAAGCGGATGGAGGACCGTTTGCTCGAGATGCTGGCCAAGAAGACCGGCAAAGTTTCCGATCTTCTCGAAGTGGAGAAAGAGCTGGCCCGCGTCCGCGAGTCGATCGAGCAGATGCAGGGCGAGCTGAAGTATTACGAAGCGCTTGTCCAATACGCGACGGTCACCATCGCACTCGCCGAAAAGGACCTTGATGAACCGGCCGCCTTTCTCTTGCGCGAGACCGCCAATCTTTCGCTCTTCGCCGCGGACGTGGAAAAAACCTTTGGCGAAGTGAAAAGCGCGCTGCAAAACGCCAAGGCACAAATCGTCCAGTCGACGCTCGAACGCGACAACTCCGGCCAAGCGACGGCGCGGATGACGCTGCTCCTCGCGCCGGAGGAAAGCGACGCGATCATCGCGCGGATCAAGGGCCTGGGCCGAGTCCAGAATTACAACGTCCAAACCGAGCGCGTGGCGCAGAACGGTTCTGGCATGTCGGATACGGCGAAGGTCGAACGCGACAAGATGCAGTTGAATCTCGTCATCTCGCGCACCGGCGAAGAACAGCCGGTGCAGCAAACCAGCCTGCGCATCATTACTCCCTCGGTGCCTGAGCAAGTCGAGCGTTTAAAAAACGCCGTCGCGCAGGCGGACGGCACACTTCGCAGCTCAACCTTCTCGCGCAATCCCGACGGGCAGGAAGTCGCCAATCTCACTCTGCGCGTGCCGCTGAAGAACTACACCGCGCTCATCGAGACTTTCGACCAGCTCGGCGAAGTGAAAGACCTGAGCGTGCAACGGAACGACCAGCCTGGAACGACCGCGAATCCCGCGACCGCACCGGCCGAGATCAGCCTCCAGATCTACAGCCCGGGGAAAATCGTCTCCGACGAAACCGGCATCACCGCCACCATTCGCCGCACCCTGGGTCAGGGCGTTGCCGCCTTGATGTGGAGCGCGCGCATGATCGGCGTGGCTCTCGCCTTTCTCGCCCCGTGGGCGTTGGCGGCAGCGGCCTTGATCTGGATTGTGACGCGGATCGCGCGACGGCGGGGGTAGCGCACTCGTCCACGAGTGCTGGTGACGGTGTTCCACCGTCGCGAACTTCCCTGCAAAGCCCGCACCAGATGGGCTCTCGACGTCTCGAGGAAAGTTCGTCGCGCTGAAACAGCGCGACCAGCACACGAAGACGTGTGCGCTACCCGGAACCGCCGCGTTGCCAAAGCTCCGATCGAATCATCTCGTTAGGCAAGATCAAGTCGCGCTCGAGGACGAATCCTTCCGTCTGCAAGAGTGCTCGGTAATCGACGAGACGCCGCGCCTCGATCTCTGCCACGAGACGAAAGAACAAGTACATAATCGTAATCAGAGAATGCGCCCGAAAACGTTTCCAGCCACGCGCTGGTTCGCAGAAGTCGGCAATAAGCCACTGCCCCGTGGCGGTCGCGGAACGCGCCAGCTTCGCGACGATTTCGGTCAATGTTTTCCTGGAAAAACAATCGAGAAAGAAGTGGGCGACGACGAGGTCGTAAGAATCTTCCGGCAGGCTCAGATCGCGGATCTGCGCACATGCGAAACGCACGCGCGCGTTACCCACTCGTTCTCGCGCCAACGCGATCATGCGCGCACTTGCTTCGATGCAATCGACTTCCGCGTGAGGATACGCCCTGACGAATTCAGCGAGGAAGCGACCGTTCCCCTCGCCCACCACCAGAACTCGCCGCGGCGGGCGTATTTGCCTGATAAAAGCGACTCGCGCCTGTTGGAGTTGATCGCCGAAAACCACTGTCTCGAGCGAGCGATAAAACGGCGCAATTCGATCGAAGCTCACCGGAACGAAAACGGGAGCGCAAGCAGCGGCGTGAGCAAAACGAGATCGGCCAGGGCGGTGCGAGTGTCGCGCGGGAGGCGCTCGGCAAGATTTAGCCTAACGAGCAGGAGCGCGCTCGCGCCAAGACATAACCAGAGCGGGAAAGCAAAGCGCCAGGCAATGCCACAGGCGAGGGCCGCGACGGCGATGCCGTAACCGATCGGTTGGAGGACACCCGCTACTGCCGGCCAGCCGGTCAGGAAGGAAGCTTTCCCCTGCGCCACATCCAGCTCGCGTTCCCAGGCGGCAATCGAGAGACAATTAAAAGTGCAAAGGACGGCGAAGAGAATCACCGCAACGCCGAAGGAGACCGTCAGGCCCGGGAGCTGACCAACCACACCCAGAACTGTGCCGGCGGCGAAGAGAATCCCAATCGCTTTCTCCTTCATCGGGATCGGACGCCACTTTCCGCCTAACGAATGGTTGATCGCCAGGTAAATCAGACAAAGCACGGCGAGCGTGCCGCCGAGAAGCAGCATCTGGAGATCGAGGGTACGCAAGGCAAGTCCGACATCGAGGCAGAAAATAACCACGACCGCGACCCACCACCCGACCATATGCTCGCGACAGAAGCGATGCCGGAGCGAGATTGGACTTTCCGGCGGCAGCTTGATGGTGTCAGCGAAGCGGTCGGCGAGATAGATCAGCCACGCGGTAAGAAAGAGAAGGGCCCGTAGTGCAAGATTGAGGTGTGCCCCGAACGCGTAAGCAAAAAGCCATTGCCAGCTGACGGCAACAATCGGCGCGTCGAGGCAAAGTAGGTTCAGCCAGATAATCGGAGAATAACCCGCTCGCTCGGCGGCGGGAGACGGACCAGCGGCCACCAGCTCGGGCGGATTGGACATCGCCGAACCTAGCCAGCGTCTCCAATCTGCGCAATCGGGCGACCGGCCTCGATTCGGGCTCGCATCGCAAGGAATGTTTGGTGCAGGTTTTCCCGCAAGGCTCCGATCTCGGGCTTCCTGGCGGCATTATTCCCCTCGCCCGCTTCAGCATTAAACCCGCTAAGGCCAAGGCAGGCGTTGAACGCGTGAGCGCAGCGCTGGGTGATACGAGGGCGGACGTGCGCTATAAACGCGTGCGTCCGCTTTGCCGAAGTCCGGATGTCTCCCCGGGGACGCGGAATGGGAGCGGCCGCTGGCTCATCGGTCGAATGGCCCTTGCCCCTTTTCCCGTTCGGCCATAAAATTCAGAGTGCGGTTGGTATCGTTTGGCGGCCGCGAATTTTACTCTGAGGTCTCGCGATGAAAACAGGAATTCCGATGCAAAACAAGGCGGTGGCGGCGCTGCCGAAACACCTCCTTCAATTCGCGGTCGACCAGCGCTACGACGATTACACCCCGGTCGATCACGCGGTCTGGCGCTTCATTATGCGGCAGAACACCTTTTTCCTGAAGGAATACGCGCACAAAGTTTATTTCCAGGGTTTGCTCGAAACCGGCATCTCCTTCGAGCGCATTCCGCGGATCGACGAGATGAACGAAATCCTCGGCAAGATCGGCTGGGGCGCGGTGGCGGTGGATGGCTTCATCCCGCCAGCGGCGTTCATGGAATTCCAAGCCTACAAGGTGCTCGTGATTGCCTGCGACATGCGGCAGCTTAATCACGTCGAATACACGCCCGCGCCCGATATCGTGCACGAAGCGGCCGGGCACGCGCCGATCATTGTCGATCGCGAATATTCCGATTATCTCCAGCGCTTTGGCGAAATCGGCGCCAAAGCGATGTCGTCGAAGAAGGATTTCGAGCTCTACCAAGCGATTCGGCATCTTTCCATTCTGAAGGAGTTGCCCGACTCCGCTCCGAAGGAAGTGGAGGCGGCGACAAAGAAGGTGGAAGATCGCCAGCAGAACCTCGGCGAACCATCGGAGATGGCGCTGATCTCACGTTTGCATTGGTGGACGGTGGAATACGGCCTCATCGGCACCCTGGAACAGCCGAAAATCTACGGCGCGGGTCTGCTTTCCTCGATCGGCGAATCAGTTAGTTGTCTCGAGTCGCACGTAAAGAAGCTTCCCTACTCGACCGAAGCGGTTGACACCGCCTTCGATATCACGACCAAGCAGCCGCAGCTCTTCGTCTGTCGCGACTTCCAGCATCTGCGCGACGTTTTGGAAAAATTCGCGAGCCAAATGGCCTTCCAAGTCGGCGGTTTGGAAGGAATCCAGAAGGCGATCGAATGCAAAAACATCACGACCTGTGAATACTCGTCGGGTCTGCAGGTCGCGGGGGTTTTCACCGAAGTGCTGACCGATGCGAACCAGCAGCCGATTTATTTGCGCAGCACCGGGCCAAGTGCGCTCGCGTATCAACAAAAGGAACTCGCCGGTCACGGACGGGATTATCACAAGGACGGATTCGGGTCGCCAATTGGCGCCTGGAAGGAGACCGAGCTAAGCGAGGGAAAAACCGTGCGGCTGGAATTTGAGAGCGGCGTGACAGTCGAGGGCAAGGTCGAGCAGATCCTCCGTCGTGATGGCAAGCTGTTGCTCGTCTCATTCTCGGATTGCACCGCGAAATTGGACGATCAGATCCTCTTCGACCCGAGCTGGGGAACATACGACATGGCTGTGGGCGAGAAGATCGTCTCGGTTTTCAATGGGGCGGCGGACAAGGACGCCTACAACGAAGTCGCGCTCGTCCCGAAAGAGCGCACGATCAAGCATCCCTCCGATGCGAAGCGGAAAAAACTCGAGAACCTCTATCAGCAGGTGCGCGACATTCGCACGCGCAAGACCGGCTACGAACGCCTCGGCGAGATCTGGGAAACGCAGCAGGCCGAGCACCCTAACGACTGGCTCTTGTCGATGGAGATTTTCGAAATCCTCGACGAAATCGAGGATCAATCCCCGCTGAAAGACAAGGTGCAGAAGTTCCTCGAGGACAAAAAAGAGCGCGACAAGGAACTCGCGACTCTCATCAACTGGGGCTTCCGTCTCGTGGATTACCACCGCCAAGGTGCCCACGCGCCCGCCTAGCACGCCCCATTCGTTAGGCAAAAAGAACAGAATGCCACAGCGCGAGCGTTATCTTTTTGTCTGCACCAATTGCCGGGCAGACGATGATCCGCGCGGATCCTGCGCTGCCCGCGGATCGGGCGAAGTAAGGCAGGCCTTGAAAGAACAACTCGCCGCCGGTGGCCTCGCCAGCGGGAAGGCACGTGTCTGCGCCAGCAGTTGTCTCGATCAATGCTCAAGCGGTGTGACGGTCCTCGTCGAACCGGATCATTTCTTTTACGGCCGAGTGACCGTAACCGACGTGCCCGAAATCGTTAGGGCGCTGACCTACGGAGAGCGGGTGGAGCGTTTGATTCTCAGCGCGGAGGATCTGGCGCGAGGATGAGTTCCGCGACGATCGTCTCCCTGCGCAAAATCGCAGTGGATTGGTCGTCGTTACCGGGCAAGTTACCCGACATTTCATGAAGCGGATTCTGATTCTCCTTTGCCTCGTCCTCGTATTATTGCAAGCCGGCTGTGCCATGGGACCGCCGATCGATCAACAGACTCTCGAACAGCAAAACAAAGCTCAGTCGGTAAAAAAGAGCGATGCCTTCGCCAGCGGTCTCGAGCAGTAATCCGATCGTGCTTCCGGCACGATCAATTTGAAAGTTCCCGCCGGACACTCGATAGAATTCGATGATCAACAATCTGATTTCCCGCCGCTTGATTCAGCTGGGCGCACTCTTTCTGATCGGTGACGGAGTGATGGGACTGCTCAAGCCGCGCTGGCACTCACTTCTTTGGCACTTTGGCCCTCAGCTGGCACGGGCTGCTACGGAAGAACTCGCTGAGCACCCAAACACCGCCCGGGCTATCTACTTCGCAGAGGCCGCAATCGGCGTGGCGTTGGCCTCGTGCCAGACCCCAGAGGTCGAATAGTCCGCAACCTCCCCGCCTGCGATGCCTTAAAAATCCCGAAGGCCGCGCTTCAGTTCCCAGACGCGTATCGCGGCAAGAATCAGCCTTCTGGTGCGGGCCATGGTGCCGACTGCGGGATAACGAGGCTCAATTTGTGGTTCATCGACTCTCAGCGGCCTGGTCCGCTTCGCCCGGCGATTCGAGGCCGGTTTGGGCGGACGGCGACGCGTAGCGGATGGAGGCGAAGTGGCGTTATAACCGGTAAAGGGCGAATTCATGTTTTCATGTCGCCTGGGGCGAACCTCCCGTGGGAATCTCCAGTGGATATTACGAAGCGCGGATGCCGCCTCTCACAAACGACGTTGGCGGGTGTTTGTTACATCCGCGTCACAAGAAAGGAACAGTTTTGCAAAATCGGTGGCGGGCGCCGATTCGCGGGGTCGAGCTGCTGCTGCTTTGCGCTTCCGACATCGCTCCGCTGGTCGCATGAATCTTCCTCGAATTCATCCGGACCACCCAAAAGCATCTTGCAAGCCAGCGAGGCGGCGCGCCCAAAATCAATTGGTTTCGGGAAGATTTGCTGTCTGCTTTTCCCTCTGGAGCCGAGCGAGAATAAGTGATCGACTTCGAGGACTGAGGTCCGGACTATCGGCGCACTATGAAAATGACTGGATTCATTCCTGCGCCATTTGTATCAGATTCGCGCCAACGGTTATTCACCCCTTTCCGCGGCTTTTCAGTCGCTCAAACGGAACGTCGTTTCCTTATGAATTATGTTGACTTGGGAGCCACGAATCGATCATTCTCCTCCCATCGCCGGACCCATGAATTGGACTCCAACTCTTGTCTTAGAGCCGGCATCTATTTCTAGATAAATTCACAACGTAAGGACCGAGGGGTACCCCTTTTATGAACAATCATACTGGCATCTTCACGCACGGAGTTCGCAAAGATCACGGCATCATATCGAAGCTATCCTGCGCTCTCCTGGCGCTCGCCTTGCCTCTCTCCAATGGCATGGCGCATGAACCCGGCGACGGGCCGCGCTTTAAGGCAAACTCAGCCTCACCAATCACCGCGCCTGCCCCGCAACCCGCGGCTTCGGCGGTCACGGATGGCCTTTGGACCACTCTACCGTATCAAATGCCGATTAATCCGATCCATTGTGCCCTTCTGCAAAACGGCAAGGTGCTGGTTGTCGCGGGATCGGAGAACACCCTGTCCGAACACCAAGCCGGGCAATATTACGCCGCGGTCTGGGACCTCCAGGCTGGGACCTTCGCAGTGCAAAGCCTGCTCTGGGACGTCTTTTGCAACGGCATGGCACATTTGCCCGATGGTCGCGTTCTCGTCGTTGGCGGGAGCAGCGAACTTGCGCCTCCTTACGGCGATTCCAGGGCGACGGTCTTTGATCCGGCCACGGCGAAATTCACGCAGGTTGAGAGCATGGCTCACGGCCGGTGGTATGCGAGCGTGCTCGAGTTGAGCGATGGCGGTTTGATGGCTTTCTCCGGCATTACGGAAGAGAATTACTCCGCCCCCGCTCCCGCCGGCGACACGGGAAGAGGACCGCACAACAAGGATGTCGAAATCTACGGCATCGGTACCGGTTGGAGTCCAGAGTATGTGGCTCCCTGGACCCCGCCGCTTTATCCTCGACTGCATCTTTTGCCTAACGGAACTGTCTTCTACTCAGGCGAAACGACCAGCTCGAACATCTTTGATCCATCGACCAAGACCTGGACTTTGAACGTTGCCAGCACGGTCTATAAGGGACAGCGGCCGGGTGGGTCGTCCGTTCTTCTGCCCCTCCGGCCGACCGATGCTTACCGTCCCCGTGTCATGATCCTGGGAGGAGATCATTCCGCGACCGCGACCACGGAGGTCATCGATTTGTCCGCTACCAACCCCGCCTGGCGGATGCTGGCCCCCATGTCCCTCCCGCGGGTGCGCATGAATGCGGTTCTCCTGCCAACTGGAAAAGTCCTCGCGCTCGGCGGATCGTCGCTCGATGAGGATCCGAACACGGCCAGTCTCGCCACTGACCTTTTCGACCCGGTCACTGAAACTTGGGCATCGGCGGGCATTGCAGTTTACCCGCGGCTTTATCACTCCTGCGGTCTGCTCCTTCCCGACGCGACCGTGGCCGTCGTGGGAAGCAATCCGGCCAAGGGCACCTACCAGAAGAATATAGAAATCTATTCTCCGGCCTACCTGTTCACGGTCGACCAAAATGGGAACGTCATTCTGGCTACTCGCCCGACGATTACTTCGGTGCCCGCCGAACTCGGTTATGGCAACACGTTTACCATTTCCTCGCCTGATGCGGCCAATATCTCCTCTGCTGTCCTCGTAAAGTTGGGCTCACCGACGCACTCGTTCGATTTCGATCAACGAGTGGTCGGTCTCACCTACACGAGCTCCACCGGCGCGCTCAACGCAACGGCACCGCCTAACAGCTCCATTGCGCCGCCGGGCTATTATATGGTTTTTGTGATCAACCAGGCCGGTGTTCCGTCGGTCGCCAAATTCCTTCACCTAAGTCCCTATCCAAATGATTTGCCGCCCAAAGGTAGCATCAGTTCGCCGGCCACAGACTTGGTCATTTCGCCGGGCCAATCGGTCAACTTCGCCGGTAGCGCGACCGACCCAGATGGAACCGTCACGTCCTACTCGTGGGTTTTCCCGGATGGCACACCGCCATCCAGCTCAATACCCTCACCGGGGCTGGTAACATTTTCCGACATTGGAACCTACGTCTCCTCCCTCACCACTCGCGACGAGTTCGGGGTGAACGATCCGTCCGAGTCCTCCCACTCGGTCGATCACCGTCCAATTGTCGACCCTCCAGCTCTCATTCACGGCGCCTCCCGCCGGCTCGACGGTCAGTGGCAAAAGTGTCAACATATCGCTCAGCGCCAATGGAACCGTTCAGCCGAATACCTTTACCGTCTCGGTGGATGGAACCGTGATCGGGACTAAAACCGAGACGCGCTCGACGGTCTCGTTCACGTGGAAAACCTCCGGCTACGCGAAGGGCCTCCACACTCTGTCTGCGACCGTGAAGGATTCGACAGGCAACAACGGATCAGCTAGCGAAACGGTCACCCTGCAGTAGACCGCGAACAGGGGCGATCGGTAAGGAAGCGAAAAAGCCGCGGGAGCTTCGTGACCTCAAGCCTGCAAAGGATGTCATCGGCGGCGCCCGCAAAACGAGCAGCGGCGAAAAGCGCTCACCGGCGAAGACCGGTGAGATCGACTTCATGAATTGGGATTAATCCCAGCGTCAGCCCATCACACCGCGGCAGCGAACCGTTACGCAGGTGCAGCGCAGCGCCGGGTGCTGCGACGGTCTGTAATCGAGCGTGATCTCCTCCTCCGCTTCAATCGTGCGCAGGGCATAAACCAGATCCGCACCTGGGCAATCCGCGCATAGGCATTTGGCGTGCAGGAGTGGTTAATGAACGCCGTCGGGCTGCTGCTTGCGCTCGCGTCGATGCTCCAGCGGTGATCGATCTCGCAGATGCTGATCCGGCCGCCGCGTTTTACACGGACGCGCGCCTCGCGCGCAGTGAGCCGTTCTCCGACGATTCATCAAACTTCTTCCTAGCCGGCAACTGGACTCGGCTGAAGCAGTCCATCCCATCAATCGAGGAGGGGCGAATCGTTAGGGCAATCGTCTGCGGCAGCCGGAATCACGCGACCGTCTCGGCGCGGCTTCGTGTGATTTTTTGCGTTGGGTCGATGGCGAACACTGGTTGTCCGATTCATAATCCCGAGTGCGTTATGATGTGGCCATCGTCGGTCTCGGCGGGATGGGAAGTGCCATCCTTGCCCGCTGCGCGCGGCGCGGCGCGTCCGTCATTGGTCTGGAACAATTCGCACGCGGCCACGACCTCGGTTCATCCACCGGAAAGAGCCGAATGATTCGCAAAGCCTACTTCGAGGACCCGGCCTACGTGCCATTGCTCCTGCGCGCTTATGACCTGTGGCACAAGCTTGAATCCAGCTCTGGCCAAAATCTTCTCCAGATCACCGGACTGCTGATGGTCGGGCATGAAACCGCCGAGGTCATCACGGGCGCGCAGCTCGCCGCACGGGAACACAACCTCCCCCTCGAATCCCTTACCGCTCGCGCAATCCGAGCCCGCTACCCGACGCTCCGGGTGCAGGACGACGAAATCGGTGTTTTTGAACCCGACGGCGGGGTGCTCGATCCAGAGCGTTCGGTTGAGGCACATCTACAGGCCGCAACCGTGGCCGGCGCGCAAATGCGTTATGAGACCGCGATGGAAAGCTGGGAAGCGACCGGCGACGGCTTCATCGTTAGGCTGGAAGACGGCACGACCGTGAGAAGTCGCGCCCTCGTCCTCTCGTTAGGCCCGTGGTTCAAGGACGCCCTCGAAAAACTCGGAGTCGCGACTCGCGTCCAGCGCAATCTCCAAGCCTGGTTTACCCCCGCGACTAACGATTTTGCTGCCGGCCGTTTTCCGCCCTTCCTGCTCGATCGCAAAGGTCTTCCCTCGCCACTCTACGGTTTCCCCGATTTCGGCGACGGCGTGAAAGCCGCCTTTCACGCCCACGGCGATCTGACCGACGCCGCACACCTTAAGCGGGAGATCGATCCGGAGCGCGACATCGAGCCGATCGTCCGCGCGATGGAAGCATGGATGCCCGGCGCCGCCGCTACCTTCCGCGCTGCGAAACCCTGTCCCTATACCCTCACCACCGATTCCCATTTCGTCGTCGACCACCATCCGGAGCATCCCCGGCTCATCCTCTGCGGCGGATTCTCCGGTCACGGCTTTAAGTTCGCGCCCGTCATCGGCGAGATCTGCGCCGACCTCTCGCTCGAGAATGAATCGCAACACGAGATCGGTTTTCTTTCTTTGCGCCGATTCGCAGGCTCAGCCGAGCACTCGTAGGAGTTCTCATGGCCACCAAGCCGCAATTCGCCGCCGAACAATCCGACTCCGGAGAATTTCAACGCCAGGAGGACGCCTTCCGCGACTGGGTCTCGAGCGACGGCTCAACTCCCTATGCCGCAGAGACCGGCCGTTACCACCTCTACGTCTCCCTCGCCTGCCCGTGGGCCAGCCGCACCGTCATCGTTAGGCATTTGCAGGGCCTGGAAAATGTCATTGGCATGACTGTGGTCGATCCGGTGCGGGACGAGCGAGGCTGGGCTTTCCGCGACGGTCCCGGCTACAGCCACGACCCCGTCAATAATTTCAGTTCTCTTGCCGAAGCCTATCGCGCCCACCGATCCGGCATTTAACGGTCGCGCGACGCTCCCTGTCGTTTGGGACAAGGAAGCCCGCCGCATCGTCAATAACTCCGAGGACGACATCTGCCGCATGTTCGATGGCGCCTTCCGCGGGCTCGCGACGCACGCCGCACGGCTTTCCCTAACGACATCGCTGCCGAACAGGCCGAGCTATCCGAGTTCATCTTACCGAAACGTAAACAATGGCGTCTATCGCGCCGGCTTCGCCACCCGCCAGGCCGCCTACGAACGGGCGGCTCACAAACTCTTCGCCGCGCTCGACGAGTTGGAAATCCGCCTAACGAAAAGCCGCTACCTCTTCGGCGATCGCATCGTCGAGTCCGACTGGCGCCTTTTCTGCACGCTCATTCGCTTCGACGTCGTCTATTACGTCCATTTCAAGTGCAGCCTGCGCCGGATCCTCGATTACCCCAATCTCCAGGGCTACCTGGCCGATCTCTACCAGCAGCCCGGCATCGCCGCGACAGTCACCTTCGACCACATCAAGCGTCACTACTACATGACGCACGAAGCCCTCAACCCGACCCGCCTCGTCCCTATCGGCCCGATCCTGGACCTCACGCAGGCCATGGCCGCGAGAGGCTTTCGCCGGCCTGACCTTCCGGCTCCCTCCCAAATAGCAACTAACCAATAATCAACAACCGCGATCAGCTATCAGCTATCTCCCAGCTTCTTCCGAAAGTAATCCTTCCAGCTCTCCGGCAGAGTGGGTAACTCGGCCGCCCGACGCAGAAGGTCCTGACTTGGCGAGTCCGAGACATAGAGATTCGTCACATCCAGTATCGTCACACCACTTCTGGACCGCTCGCTGAACTCGATCGCGTCATTAGCCGCGACTTCACCTTCACGCTCGACCGCGAGATAGAAGCCGGTCTCTCTGCTTTGCAGGAATCGCTTCACCAGCTCCGGACGAGCGAACCGAATCCCGAGCTTGAAGCATGGCATACGCGGTTGGGTTACGACGAACTCGGCGGTGCCGATCCGCAGGCGATCTCCAATCTGAACCTGATCCTCAAGGAGACCTTCGCTTGTCAGATTTTCTCCGAAAGCACCCCAGCCAAGGTCTTCTCCCGGAAGCTCGCCCTTCCAAAACGCATAATGCTCGCTGGGATAGACATAGACTGCCTTATCGACTCCGCCATGCACCGAAAGATCGGATTGCCGATCACCGTCGAGGTTGAGCGTCGCCACATGCACGCGGCCCTGCACAGGATTCTTCCAGATCGATGTTTGCACCACCCGGCCGTGCCAGGTGACTTCTCGCGGCAGACCTACGCTGACAGAAATCAGCTTCATGACCGCTGATCACATGATTGTGCCACGCCGAAAGATTCGCCCGCCTCAAGTCGCGAGCAAGGGAAACCGCGACAGCCAAGGCTCGCGCGTTCTTCTTTTCCCTCGAACGTCCCGCGCTCACGACGGTGAGAGTCTTCATCGAGAATCGATACCGATTTTCGTTGCGCAGGCCGCCTCCGCTTTCCAGATTCGCGACACCGTGGATCTGAAACGCTATCTCACCGCCCGCCAAAAAGAGGTTGATCGCGCGCTTGATCGCTTCCTGCCCAAAGCTTCGACCAAGCCGACGACGATTCACAAGGCGATGCGCTACTCGCTCTTCGCGGGCGGGAAACGGCTGCGGCCGATTCTCTGCCTCGCGGCGGCCGAAGCGTACGGTGGCCTCACGAAAAGCGCGCTTCCCCTCGCCTGCGCCCTGGAGTGCATTCACACCTACTCGCTCATTCATGACGATCTCCCGAGCATGGACAACGACGATTTCCGGCGCGGTCGTCCGACTTGCCACAAGGTTTTCGGCGACGGAATAGCGGTCCTGGCGGGCGATGCCCTGCTCACGGTCGCCTTTGAGATTGCGGCCGAGGCGGAAGCATGGCCGCGCTACGATCTGCGGGCGATTTTTCGCGAGATTTCCGTCGCCGCCGGCAGCCGCAAGCTGATCGCGGGCCAGGTGGCGGATCTCGAAGGTGAAGGGAAGAAGCATGACCTGGCGCAACTGCGTTACATTCACGAGAACAAGACTGCCGCCCTGCTCACGACCTCCGTTCGGCTCGGCGCGATGAGCGCCAACGCCACCCCGACCCAGCTCACTGCGATCAGTGATTTCGGGCAGGCGCTCGGGTTGGCCTTCCAGGTAATCGACGACATTCTCGACGTCACCCAGACGAGCGAAAAGCTCGGGAAGAGCGCGGGAAAAGATGTCGCCGCGCACAAGGCGACCTATCCGTCCGTCCTCGGACTCGAAAAATCGCGGGCCGAAGCCGGTCGCCTGACGCGGCGAGCGCATGACGCGCTGCGGCCGTTAGGCGAGAAGGCCGAAACGCTGCGGACACTCGCGAACTACCTGCTCGAGCGCGAACATTGATCCCTTCCGGGTAGCGCACACGTCCCGTGTGCTGGCGACGGCGTCCCGCCGTCGCGAATTTTTCCAGATGCGTCACGTTGCGAAAAGTTCGTCGCGCCGGGACGTCGCGACCAGCCCGCGGGACGCGGGCGCTACCCAGACTCTACGCTAGCGCGAGATTGGGATTGATCTCGGCCGTGAGAGGCGTGGACTCGCCGCGCTCCAGGTGAAGCTGCGCGGCGAAGCCGATCATGGCCGCGTTGTCGGTGCAGAGGGCCGGCGCGGCGAAACGCAGTTCCAACCCAGCCCGCTCGCAGCTTAACGACATCTGGCGGCGCAATTCCTCGTTGCAGCTCACCCCACCGCTCACGGTAACAAGGTTGCGCCCGGCCTCGCGCGCCGCGGCGATGGTCTTCGCGACCAGCACCTCGACGACCGCGCACTGGAAAGAGGCGCACAGATCGGCCCGGTCCTCGCCGGTGGTTTTCGGCAACAGATAACGGACGGCAGTTTTCAACCCGCTAAAACTGAAATTGGAGTCGCCGGAGTGGAGCATGCTGCGCGGCAACGCGAACCGCGTGGGATCGCCGCCCCGCGCGCACCGCTCGATCTCCGGCCCGCCCGGGTAGGCCAGACCAAGCATCTTGCCGACCTTGTCGAAAGCTTCGCCGGCAGCGTCGTCAACCGTCCGACCGATCACGCGATATTGCCGGACGCCATCGACCACGACGAGCAGGGTGTGTCCACCGCTCACGATCAACGAGACGTTAGGCGCAATCGCGGCGTCTCCGTCGAAGAAGGGCGAAAGCAGATGCCCTTCGAGATGGTTGATCGCGAGGTAAGGCTTGCCGAATCCGAGCGCGAGTCCCTTGGCCAGCGAGGCACCGATCATGAGCGAGCTGGCCAGTCCCGGCCCGCTCGTGGCCGCGAAGGCATCGACTTCGCCTAACGAAACAGTGGCAGCCGCGGCGGCGCGGGTGAGCAACTGAGGCACGCGTTGCAGGTGATGGCGCGAGGCGACCTCGGGAACCACCCCGCCGTAGGGTTGATGGGCCGCGACCTGCGAGGCGACTTCGCTCGAGAGCAGCTCTTGCCCGCGCAGAACGGCGATGGCGGTTTCGTCGCACGACGTTTCGATCGCGAGAAGGAGCGGCCGTGGAGTGATGGAGTGGTGGAGTAACGGAGCGATGTTAACCATTACTCCATTACTCCATCACCTCACTTTTTTACCGCCTCGACCTTCGGCGAGGTTTGCTGGGCGTAGATCATGACGCCTTTGAGGGCGTCGATCCCGCGCATCATCTGGACGTCCTTCGTCTTAATGATGCTGGTCGCTTCCGACGGCTGAATCTTGTCATTGTTGCGCAGCGCCGCGACGGCGCGGTCCTGTTCCGGCGTGAGCGGTACGAGAATGTTCGGGACGACGCCGTTACCCTGGATGACTGCTTTGCTCGGGGTGTAATATTTCGCGGTCGTGAAGCGCAGGGCCGATCCGTCGGGTAACTGCATCACGTTTTGCACGGAGCCTTTCCCGAAAGTGGTTTCGCCGACTACGATCGCGCGATGCAAATCCTTGAGCGCTCCCGCGACAATCTCGGAACCGCTCGCGCTTCCTTCATTCACGAGCACGACAAGCGGAAAGCGCGGGCGCTCTTTCCCACCGCCAGGAGTGGAATATTCGTGCTTCTGCGAAGAGGCGCGGCCTTGCGTGGAGACGACCTTTGTGTTTGGCGGCAGAAATTGTCCGAGGACGTCGACGGCGCTGTTGAGCAGGCCACCGGGATTATTGCGCAGGTCGAGCACGAGGGCCTGCATGCCTTGCTTCTGTAAATTGTCGAGCGTTTTGGCGAACTCGTCGGCTGTGGGTTCGTTGAACTGCACGATGCGCACGTAGCCGACCTTGAACGGCCCGGTCAGCTCAGGATCGAGCAGTTGCCCGCCTTTGACGCTCGCGACTTGGATTTCCTTCCGCTCGAGCGCGTAATCTTTGATTTCCTTGGTCGAGGGGCGCAGGATCGTTAGGGTAATTTTCTGACCGGGCTCGCCGCGCAGGACATTGATCGCATCCTGCAGTCCGAGCTTCTCGGTCGAGGTGCCGTTGATTTTCAGAATCTGATCGCCCGCCTGGATCCCGGCCTTGGCCGCGGGCGTGTCTTCCATCGGGGTGACGACGGTGAGGAGGTTGTCTCTGATCGCGACTTCCACCCCGAGGCCGTTGAAACGGCTCCGGGTATCGTCCTGCATATCCTTGAAGTTGTCCGGGTCCATGAACTGGCTGTGCGGATCGAGCGAGGAAAGCATGCCTTTCATCGCGGCGTAGATCAGATCGTGATAGCTGACCTTTTGCCCGTCGACGTAATCTTGCCGGATCACCTCGACGGCTTTCGCAAAGGTCGCGATCTCGGAGTAACCGCGGTCATCCGTAGTGACGGGCGACGGCTCCGGATCGGCCGCGTGCGCAAGATCGGCGCCGCCAACAAGGAAGAGGCTCGCGGCGACGAGGGAGGTGAGCGTGCGAGAAGGCAGAAAACGCTTCATAATTGTCATACTTGGACGCGATCGAAACGATTGTCGTTCATTCCGCCGCTTTTGCCAACCGGCGGCGGCATGACAACTTTCACCTCACCTTCTAAATTGAGCCGATGAATTCGCTGCGCCGTCACTTTCTTCTCCTCGCGTTTTCCTTCGGCCTGGCTCTTCCCGCGCTCGCCGACGGGGCTGCGGGAGCGAAAAGCGGCGACGCGGATTTCGACGAAATGGCGCTCGATTACATCAGCGGCTACCTCTCAGCCCGGCCGCTCCAGGGCGTGGCGCTCGGCTTTCACCAATATGACGGCAAGATCGGCGACTTCAGCCGGCTGGCGATCGACGCCGAAGTGGAGCGCCTGAAGCGTTTCCAAGATCAATTGGCAAAACTCGACGCGAGCAAACTCAGCAAAGCCGCCGATATCGACCGCCGCATCCTGCAGGCCTCGATCGCGGGCGAGCTGTTCCAGATCGGCGACATGGGCATTTTCGAAAAAAATCCCATGACCTACGCCGGTGCGTTGAACGTCAACATTTATATCAAGCGCGATTTCAAGCCGCTGGACGACCGGGTGCGCGACATCGTCACGATCGAGGACCAGGCCGCCAACATCATGACCGCCGCGAAGACGAATCTCGCGCCGGTGCTGCCCAGGCCGTACGTCGAGCTGGCGATCCAGATCGCCAATGGATCGGCCGATTTCCTGGAGAAGGAACTGGCCGCCGCGCTCAAGGACGTAAAGGACGAAGCGCTCATGGCGGCGTTTCAGGATTCGAACAAAAAGGCGGCGGTTGCGCTGCGTGATTTCGCCGGCTGGTTAACGAAAGAAAAACTGCCGACGGCAACGGCGGATTTCGCGCTCGGCGCGGCGAAATATCAAAGGGCACTCGCCGGCACGGAACTGGTCGATCTGCCGCCGGAGAAGGTGCTCTCCATTGGGCTGCAGCGACTCAAGGAAGAGCAGCAGATTTTCGCAAATGCGGCCAGGATCATCGACCCGAAAAAGTCGGCAGTCGAAGTTTTCAAGCAGATCCAGAACGAACATCCGAAACCGGGTGAGTTGATCGCCGACGTCGCGAAAGACCTCGATCAGATTCGGCAATGGGTGCTCGATCATCATATCGTCGCGATCCCGTCCGACGTTCGCGCGACGGTGACGGAAACTCCGCAGTTCGATCGCGCGACGACCTTTGCCTCGATGGACACGCCCGGGCCATTCGAGAAAAAGGCGACGCAGGCATACTACTACGTCACACCGACCGAGGACAGTTGGAGTGAAAAGCAAAAGAACGAATGGCTGACGTCGTTCAATTATTACACTGCCGACGTCGTCTCTATCCACGAGGCTTATCCCGGGCATTATGTTCAGTTTCTGCACCTGAGCGCGTCGTCGGCGACACAGGTGGAAAAAATTTTCGGGAGCTACGCGTTTATCGAAGGTTGGGCGCGCTACACCGAGAAAATGATACTCGATGAAGGTTTCGGAAGCGTGCCGAATCCGACGCCCGAACAAAAGATCCGGGCCGCGAAATATAGAATGGCGCAGGCCGACGAAGCGCTTCTCCGCCTCTGTCGGCTCTGTGTTTCGATCAAGATGCACACGCAGGGGATGTCGCTCGCCGACGGCGCGAAGTTTTTTCATGAGAACTGCTACTACGAAGAGAAGCCGTCGATGTCGGAAGCGATGCGCGGGACCTTTGATCCGGGCTATCTCAATTACACCTTAGGCAAATTGCAGATCCTGAAACTGCGCGACGATTACAAGGCCCAGGAGGGAGCAAACTTCTCGCTCGAGAAATTCCACAATGAAATCCTCAACCACGGCGCGCCACCCATTCGCCTCCTGCGCGAAATCCTGCTCAAGGACCAGACAAAGTGGGGTGCGGTGTTGTAGACGTTTCGCTCTGCGAAACGCGGGAGAGAGCGCCGCCGCTCTGATGGTGAATTGACTCGTGTGCCCGCGCCTCCCAGAGGGAGGCGTCTACAATTCGTCTTCCTCTGCGTCCGGCTCCAGCAACTCCGGGAAGAGCGGCTGTGGATTACTCGGCAACTCTTCCACGTCGCGCAACTTGCGCGTGATCGCGCGCGAACGCAGGTCGACTTCGTCGATCTTGTTGGAAGCTTCCTGCAGCTTCTTCTTCACCGCATCGAGCACCCCGCCAAACTTTCCGAACTCCGTCTTCACCGAGGCGAGCAAATTCCAGACCTCGCTCGAGCGCTTCTGAATCGCGAGGGTGCGAAAGCCCATTTGCAAACTATTGAGAAGCGCGGCCAGCGTGGTCGGTCCGGCAAAGATGACGCGGCAATCGCGCTGCACCTGCTCGGTCAGTCCAA
>JBBPZW010000175.1:0-7557 GCA_038198475.1 Chthoniobacterales bacterium
ATGGCCGCCTTTTCCCGCCCGATGATCGGCCACCGCGGCGAAGCCTTCAAAACGCTTTACCGCGAAATCCATCCGCAACTCCAAGAGTTGTTTGGAACGAAGCAACCGGTTTTCCTTTCCACCTCCTCGGCCTGGGGCGTGATGGAAGCGGCGATCCGCAACCTCGTTAGGCGACGCGTCCTCTGCTGCATGTGCGGCGCCTTTTCCGACAAATGGCTCGACGTCGCGCGACGCTGCGGGAAGGAAGCCGAACCGCTTCAGGTCGCCTGGGGGCAGGCGATCGATCACAAGGCGATCGATGCCCAGCTCGCGAGCGCGAAGTTCGACGCCGTCACGCTGATCCACAACGAGACGTCGACCGGCGTGATGAATCCCTTGCCGGAGATCTGTTGCACGCTGGCGAAATATCCGGATGTCGCGCTGATCGTCGACACCGTTTCGTCCTTCTCCGCCGTCCCGATCCCGATGGACGCCTATCAAATCGACGTGCTTCTGACCGGCTCGCAAAAGGCGCTCGCCTTGCCGCCCGGTTTCGCGCTCTTCAGCGTTTCGGAAAAAGCGTTTGCCCGTGCCGAGGAAGCGACGGATCGCGGTTATTACTTCGATTTTCTCGAGTTCAAAAAACAGCAGGAAGGCGGAATGACTCCGACGACGCCGAGCATCGGCCATATCTTCGCCCTGCAATCGAAGCTCGACGACATCTTCGACGAAGGCCTAACGAATCGCTACGAGCGTCACGCGCGCACGAACGCGCTCGTCCACGCCTGGGTGCGCGAACGGGGTTTCGATTTCTTCGCCGCCGAAGGCCATCGCGCTCTCAGCCTGACCTGCGTGAAGAACAGCCTTGGGATCGATGTCGCCAAACTGGTGCGGGATCTGCGCGAGAAACATCATCTCGTGATCGACGGTGGATACGGGAAACTGAAGGGGCATACTTTCCGTCTCTCCAACATGGGCGACGAAACTGAGGAGACGGTCGGACATTTGCTGCGTTGCCTGGACGATTGCCTCGGTTAGTCGGTAATGGCCTGGGCCGGTCTGGCGGCGGCCAAGAAGCTCTCGAAGAGACGGCGGCGCGCAGTGAGCAATGCCAGCGCGGAAATTCGGGCTCAGGTCCTGGAGAAAGGCTTGGGCAGCCGGGATGGTCAGCGCTTCTGGCCGCGGTCTATGGCGGAAGCGAGGTCGACGCGGCGAGTTTGCTCGCTTTCACGAGCGACTTTTTGACCGGCGATCTGGCCCATTCCACGCGCCGGCGGGTCGAAGAGAAGCTCGGCGCCGGGTCCCTCATTTACCGCAACGAGACGATGCGGGCGAACGGGGAAGGCGACTTTCTCCTCTGCAGTTTCTGGTTTATCAATCACCTCCTCAAAGCGGGAGAAATCGCGCGGGCCGAATCGCTCCTGGAGGATTTGCTGCAACGGCTCAGCCCGCTCGGTCTCTCGCCGCGGAAATCGATCCGGAGACGGGACGGTTTTTGGGCAATTTTCCGCAGGCTTTTTCGCATCTCGGGTTGATCGGCACGATTTTGAATCTCGACCTGGCGCAGCGGAAGCCGGCCTTGGCCGGGTTATCGGATCACGAAAGATTCGAGCGCACGGTCGGTCCCACGGTCGGTTTGCGGGGCGTGCTGGCCGGTTTCTTTCGCGTCCGCAAGCGCTCGCGCTGATCTTCAAGAGTCGCTCGAAGTGGCGGTAAGGAGCACCAGCGTCTCGCCTGTTTTCCCACAGCCGGGACGGCTGTGCTCCGGCCTAACGACCGAGCGGTGTGGTGACGTCCGTCCCGGGCGGCGGGGTGAAGTTGAAAGTGGAAGGCTCGATCGGGGTCCGTGATTCCCTGGAGTATTTCGTTACGATGCGATCGCCATTCGGCTGCACCATCTCGGTTCGCTCCACCTGGAGATCAGCGTTCATCTGGATGTTGAATGTCTTGAGTAGCCGTTTGAGGGAAGGATTGCGCGGCGCCAGTTGCAGTTCGTAACCGTTATCGAGTTTGCTGCCCGCAATATGGTAGCTGTTCTCGACGTTCTCGAGATTGAGCGCGGCTGTGAGGGCGGCGATCCCGGCGTCGAGCGGCGAGTGTTTGCCTAACGAGTAGTGCTCGGCCGACTTGAATTTCGGGTAATAAATCCAGAGCTGCTTCCCATCGCTGACCATGACGCTGGGCGAGTTGCCCGTCACCTCGCGGCGGAATTTATCTGGCTTTTGAAACCAGACTTTGCCCATGCTGCTGATCGGCTTGTTCATCAGGTGGACGGTTTTTTCTTCCTGGGAATCAGCCTGCAACTGCGGTGCCCCGGCGCGCTTGGCGCGAATGCGGTCGAGCAGAGCCTTGACGTCCGGCGGCGCGAGCGGCTCGGCCTGAAGGCCGGTCAATGCGATTGAGGCGCAGAAAGCGAGAAGTGCGAATCTGGAAATCATGTGCCGGCGAGTAATTTGCGCGCTTCAATAGACATCGGTTCTGCGATGGCTGCTGCGGGCAGGGTAAAAAAGATGGTGGCCAACAGGCTCCAGGCCAGTCCGATCGCGCACGCGATGCCGAGCCCGCTCAAGATCGGATTATTGGCCAAGCCTAACGAACCGAAGCCGGCGATCGCAGTCAAACCGGCGAGCAGCACGGGCTTAAGCACACCGGCCACGTCATGCTCGATCTCGCGGGCGCGCTGCCAGACGAGCAGGACGTAGATGCCGTAATCCACGCCGATCGCGAGGACGAGGCGAAAGGCGAGGACGTTAAGCAGATTGAGCGGAATGTGCGCCAGTTTCATGGTCGCGATCATGGCGCCGATGGCGAGGGCCAGAGTGGCGATCTGGATCAACCAAAGCCGCCAATCACGATAGAGCAGGGCGAGGAGGAAGCCGTCGAAGAAAGCCATCAGCGTGCTGATCAGAATCAGCTGGCGATGCGACCACGGGATGAGATCGGTGAGGGTGAAGCTCCAGCCGGAGAGGATCATCGGCACACCCTCCACCGGCAATTCGCGCATCAGCATTTCCTTTTGGTCGTGAGTTTCGACCGGTTTATTCGTGGTCACGAAACCGACCGTGAGCAGCGGGTCGGCCGCGAAATAGCGGTCGACAAGAAACCACCAGCTCGAGGAAGGTGGCAACGCCTTGCGCCAATCAGGGACCGGCATCGTCCCGCGGGCGACTGCTTCGAGGTGATCGAGCAGGGTAAAACCGGCGGCAAAACTTTCGCGGCTGAAGCCTTCGCGCGCGATCGCTTCCTCGAGCGCGCGGCGGGCGGCGGCGAAATCGATCGTACTCAGCCGTTGCCGGTTCGCTGCCATCAGGCGCGGGGAGAGGGCGAGCGCGGCCGGCGTGGAGAAACTCTTGATCGCGCCGGTCTTTTTGAGCGAGCGCCAGCGGGCTTCGATATTCTGCCAATACTCGTGCAGCTGCTCCTCGTTAGGCGCGTGGAGAACGGCGAGAACCGGCTCCCAGCGGATCGGCATTTTCCCCATGATGTGGGCGAGAGCGTAACCGGCCTCGCTCGACTTCGGTTCCATCGAGCGTGTGCTGGCGTCGAAAATGAGCGGCAGTTGCGGGAGAAGCGCGAGCGCGAACAAAATCACCAGAATCGGGAGCGCGATCCAAAGGATGGGCCCGGGCGTGCGCAAGGTTCGCCGGACGTAAAGCCTAACGACTGCGAGAATCCAATCGTTGCGCGGCGGGCGCGAGCGCTCGCGGATGAACAAAAAGAAAACGCTCGTCATGAAAAGCGCGGCGACCAGGATGCCGACCGCGATCAGCACTCCGAGCTGGGTGAAACCGCCCGAGTTGGCGAGAAGCAGCGCCATGAACCCGACCGCGGTGGTGAGCGCGCCGAAGAAAATGGCGCGGCCCAGTTTCGCCACCGCCGCCTCGATGGCGGGCGCGTGCTCGGCGCCTTCGTTGCGCGCCTGCTGGTAGCGCCCAAATATCAGAATGGCGAAATCGACCCCGAGCCCGATGAGGATCGCGCACATCCCGATCGTCACCATGTTGAGCTCGTGAAAAATGAGGAGCCCGGCGGCGAGCGCGACGAGGCAGCAGAGGAGGAGCGAGAAACCCATCCCAATGAGCGGCAGCCAGCGGCGAAACCCGACGAAGAACACGCCACCCACGAGAAAAATCGAGCCGAGCAGCGTGACGGTAATGTCGTGCCGCATGCCCAGGGAAATTTCCGCGACGTAAGCCGACCGCCCTGTCACGAGCACCTCGAGCGGCCCGGCGCCTTCCCAGCCCGCGCTCGCGCCCGCGCGAAAGGCGTTCACCTTTTTCATCAGGACCTGGCAATCGAAAGCGCTGATCGACGGCTGGTTCGTGACCGCGAGGAAAACGCGCATTGTGCGATCGGGCGAAGTGAGCGGCTGATCCTGCTCGAGGGCAGCGTTGCCGGAAAACGGCTTGAGCGCGGGCGCGACCACGCCTAACGGATCGAGCTGCAGCTCAAGCTCCGGCCGCGGCGAGCCCGCTTCGATTTCGTGATGCAACCGCGCCAGGCGCGCCTGCAGTTTTTCAGGCTGCAGGATGGCGAGAGTGTCGGTAAACGCCTGCGGTTCGAGATTAAGAAGCAGCGGAACGGCGAGGCCCTGCAAATCCTTGATCGCTTCCGGCGATTCCATCGGCGAGCCGGCGAGGACGCGCGTGCTACAGGGCTGTTCGCGGAGGCGTTGTCCGAAGACCGGGGCGAATTCCTCCAGCTTGTCGGCGTCGTTAGGCTGGCAGGAAAGGGCAAAGGTCAGCTCGCGAGTCTGGGCGAAATCGTTGTTGTAAACCTTGAGACCCTGGACCGATTCGAACTTGGCCGGGAGGAGATTCAGCACCTCGGTGTCGAGGGTCAGGCGCGTGATGAGGATATAAAGGCTGACGCCGGCGATGAGGAAAACGCCCATCCAGACCGGCGCGCGATGCTGCGTGACGAGGCGGGCGATGAACTTCGAGTACGACATCAGCGACCGCAGCGGTCAGAAAGCGAAGGTGAAACGGTCGGACCCGAAAGTTTCGCGGATGAGCGGCTGGTCCTTGCTCCGGAGCAGCAGGTCCCGGAGCGAAACCCAGCCGCGCAACCGCGCGGGCGTCTCGTTAGGCGGTCCCGACCACGAGCCGCGGGCGAGGGGACCGCTGACGCGCACGAACTTCTCATCCTGGCGGACGGTGAGCAAAATGATGCCCGGCCCTTTGCTGAAAGT
Organism: Chthoniobacterales bacterium; assembly: GCA_038198475.1. GTDB lineage: Bacteria > Verrucomicrobiota > Verrucomicrobiia > Chthoniobacterales > UBA10450 > Palsa-1392. Next base: position 5,171 of record JBBPZW010000175.1, read on the forward strand.
GAGCTCGAAATCGCCCTGCCTGGAATAACGGACGAGGACTTCTCCAATGAGCGAGGTTTTTGGTCCTCGGTACTGGAGTTGGCCGATCTTCGATTGCCAATCAGGCTCCGGGGAGGCGAACTGGTGACGCAGCGTTTGGCAGCTCGTTAGGCAAAGAACGAGGAAGACCAGCAAATGTGGGAGGGGCCTTTGCGCCCCGATCAGCGAAGGCGCCGCAGCCATCGGGGCACAGAGGCCCCTTCCACGTTGGTTTTCGCGAGCGCGTGGGTCCATTCGTTAGGCGGCGGAACGCAGGGCGGGTTGAGCCGCGGCCTTTGGCGCGACCAGCGTGCGGCGCGGGCAAAGCGGCAGATAGCGTTGCAGCCAGACGATGAAATAGAAGGCCGACATGCGCCAGCGAATCGCGAAGCTCCCGCTGATGTTGCCGCCAAGGACGGCGTTCACGGCCGGCGGAATCTGCAGGACATCCTGCGGATAAAGGAAGACCTCGATGAATTCCTTCGAATACCAGGCATCGACGAAACGCAGATAGCCTTTCATCGCGCGTCGTAGGAGTCGCTCGTATCGGGCGAAGAGCCGGGGCGCCTTGCGCGGGTGATCGAGCACGACATCCAGAATGTCGGCCGCTTGTTCGCCCGCGAGCAGTGCGAGGAAAACCCCGCTGCTGAAAACCGGGTCGATGAACCCGGCGGCATCGCCCGCCAGCATCCAGCGCTCGCCGGTAAGTTTCGTTTGGCGATAGGAAAAATCGGCGCTCGCATAAGTGGGCGTGACCCGCCGGGCGTGCGTCATGCGCCGGGCGAGAAATGGTTGCTCGGCCAGCGCCTCTTCGAGGAACTGCTCGGGCGATTTTTTCATCTGCCGGTAGAGCGCGGTATCGAGCACCACGCCGAGGCTGGCCCGGTCGTTAGGCAAGGGCACATACCAGAACCAGCGATCGGCCGCGCGCAGTTGGCGCGTCAGCGTGCCGTCGCGGCCTTCGTCCGCCTCCACCCCTTCATAGTGGGCGAAGATCGAGATTTTCTGGAGATGCGGATAGGTCTCCTTCAGCTTGAAATGATTCCCCAGAATCGAGTTCCGCCCGCTGGCGTCGATCACATAGCGCGCGCTGATCTTTTGTGCGTGGCCGCTCTTCGACTCGAGTTGCAGCTCCACGCGATCGTCGAAAAACTCCACTCCCTTGACCGCTGTTTCCTCGCGCACCTCGGCGCCATTCTCCGTCGAGTGATCGAGCAGCAGCTTGTCGAACTCCGCGCGCGGCACCTGGTAGGACGTTTCCGTCTGCGAATTGAAGCCGTCCTTGAAATAAAACTTCACCCCTTGCTGGGAACAGGCGCCCGCCATTTCGCCGCCGTACTTCCGGATAAATCCGGCATGCGCGAACTTCTCGTGCACCCCGAGCCGGGTGAACGTCTTCATGCTCACCGGCAAAAGTGATTCGCCGATATGGAAGCGCGGGAATTTCTCCCGCTCACACACCACTACGCAGCGGCCGGCCCGGGCGAGCAACGTCGCCGCGGTGCTGCCCGCGGGTCCGCCCCCGATGATGGCCACGTCGTAGGTTGCTTCCGGCATTCGGCGATCAAGTTAGCAAGCTTGTGCCGGAAGCAAAACCCGGAGCGATTGCAAACGCTAGCTTCGCGAAATGCCACGATCCGCATCAGCGCCATGAGTAAGACCGGCGCCTCGCAGTGACCCTTCCCGGGAGCGCGGGCGCTTCGCGCGCCGTTTTCTGGCCCTCGCCAAAAGAAAGCACGACCAGGGAGGTCTCCCGCGAGGCGCGGGAGACAGCGGGCGGGGCGCCCGCGCTCCCCAGGCCATTTGCTCGGCGCGTCTGGGACGCTCTCTTACTCGTTCGAAATCGTCGCGATCGTGCCGTCGATCTTCGACAGGTTGATCGTGAACTTCTCCGGATAAGTCGCCGCCCGATCCTGCAACATGCTGATCGCGACCGCCTCACCGAGTTGCACGGACGAGCTGGTATCGGTCCGCCAATGAATGCCCGCGTGAATGCCGTGCCCGAAGGAGACATTGTTCGCGAGCTTGTTCAGTTCGCCATTGACCGTGATCTGTCCAGCATCGCCGCCGGTATAGGGAACGAGCGAAAGACCGTTGTCCGTCGGCCACATGGGACTGGGAATGACGTAGCTTCCGTCGAAGAAGAACTTCAACACGGTGATGCAGGCGCCTGCGACCGCGCCGTGGCCGGTCGGGTAGGCTGGATGCGCCGGCGAGCCCTCGGGAAAGGTCTGCGAGAGGAAGTAGTCGCCGTATTTGCTAAAGCTGGCAGCGACGGCCTGTGAATTGAGGACGTTGTCATTCACGTGACCGTCGAGGGTGTTGCCAAAGCCCTGCAGAATCTGCCTAACGATACCGCCGCCGGACTC
>JBBPZW010000176.1:0-9018 GCA_038198475.1 Chthoniobacterales bacterium
ATGTAACCGATCAGGGCTAAGGCCTCGGCATTGTTTGGCAGCGTCTGCCGGGCGATCTGTAACGCGATCCGCGCGCGGTCATAGTCGCGGTGGCCCTGGTAGAGATGTCGCGCCAGAGTAAGCTGCGCCAGCCCGGCTTCCGGGTGCAAACGAAGAGCCGTCTGAACGGCATTTTCAGCCAGAGCGAGGCGCGCTGGAGTATGATCGTAGCCGGCGGAATAAAGAAGGTCCTGCACCGCGGCTAGCTCGCACCAGGCCTGGAAAAAGGACGGGTCACGTGCCACCGCTTCATTGAGAAGCTCGACTGTTTGCAAGAACCGATCTTTGAACTGAGCCCCAAAGGTCGCAGTCAGCCGCAAGGTTCTGGCGCGAGCATAAAGATCAAAGGCCACGACGTCTTGCGTCGGGTTTTCTCTGATCGCCGATTTTTCGCGAGGCGAGAGTGTCACCTGCAACTCGCTCGTAATCTGGAGGGCAACGTCGCTCTGGACGGCAAAGACGTCGGCCAGGTCGCGGTCATAGCTCTCCGCCCATACCTGGGTGTTCGTCCGGGTGTCGAGCAGTTGAATGCTCACTCGCACCTGGCCGCCCCTGGGCTGCACACTGCCTTCGAGCACGTAAGCGACGTCGAGGGCCCGTCCGATTTCGCGCAGATCGCGGTTCGTGTTTGGGGCATATCCCAGCACGCTCGTGCGCGAGATCACCTTGAGGTCCGCAATTCTCGCCAGGTCGGTCAGGATCTCATCCTGCACCCCGGCAGCGAAGTAACTGTTTTCTTTGTCGTCACTCAAATTCTCAAACGGCAGCACGGCAATGCTCTTTTCGGGCGCGGGGGCGCCGGGGCTTGGAGCGGCGGGAAACCAATGCCAAAAATAGGCGGCGGCCGAAGCGAAGACGAGGATACCGGCCGCGGCCAGGAGGCGTCGCTGCGGCGAGCGTTTTTGCATCGCTTCGAGTTTCGCGGCGAGATCTTGAACGCCAGGCCGCGCCGCGGGCTCGATCGCGAGCATCGAAACGAGGAGTGAGATCAATCGAGCAGGGACGTGCGCCGCCTTCAGTTGTTCGATCGGTGGCGGCCGGGCGCCCGCACGATCGCCGAAGGGCAGATGGCCGCTGAGCACATACCAGAGTGTCGCGCCTAACGAGTAAATGTCGGAGCGCACGTCGACCGGTGCGTCGGTAAACTGCTCCGGACTGGCGAAAGCGGGCGTTCCGATAAAGCCGCCATGGGTCAACTCGCGTCTATCAGGAGCAGCCGTCAGCGCTTTCGCCACCCCGAAATCAATCACCTTCACCGCCATCTCAGGCGAGTCGTCTGCGGCCGTCGCCAGCATCACGTTGGCCGGCTTCAGATCGCGATGGACCAGCCCGCGCTTGGCCGCTTCCGCGAGCGCGGCGGTGATCTGCCGCGCGATCTCAATGACAGCCCGGACATCAAGCGGGCCGGTGCGGCGGACGCGCTCGTCCAAGGTTTCGCCCTCGACCAATTCCATCGCGTAAAAGCATTGGCCGCTCTCTTCGTCGATCCCGAACTGATAGACGGTGGCGACATTCGGGTGCCGCAGCGCCGCCGCCGCGCGCGCTTCGCGGATGAATCGTTCGCGCGCTTCGGCGCTTCGGCCGGCGAGATCAGTCTTGATGATTTTCAGTGCGACTTGTCGTTGGAGCGAGTTATCCTGCGCGCGGTAGGTGACGCCCATCGCGCCGCGGCCGAGTTCCCAGAGCGTGCCATCCTCGCGCCGTACGATGACATACGGCCCTAACGAATCCAGAACCGCGTCCGGCGCGACTGCAGCATGATTGGCGGCTTCGCCCAGCCCGACCCGCAGAAGGCAAGCCATGCAACCAAGATCGCCGGAGGCGGTGGTCTCGATCCGTGCGCCGCAGATTTCGCAGATGATCGGGTTCTGTTCCAGGGAAGACATGACTTATGTTCGTTAGGCTTGCGCGATTACCTGGCAGAGATACCGCAGCTCATCGTCCACTTCGGTTGCCTCCGCGACGGTGTCCCGCACTTCTTCCCGCAGAATGGCGCGATAACGCATCCGCAGGCGCGCCACGTCACTGCGCAAGGTGCCCGCGCCGCGATGCAACTGACGCGAGATTTCCTCATAAGGCACCGCTTCGTCTCCCGTCGCCGGGAGGTAGGCGCGCAAGCCATCGAAGAGCGGTGTTTTGCCCGCAATCGCGCATTCCTGGGCGAGGCGATCGAGCGTTTGCCGGAGAAGCGCCGCCGCCCATTCGCGCTCATAGAGCGCATCGGGATTCCAGCGCTCGGAGGATGCGACCTGCGCCTCCACTTCCCGTAACTCGCTCTCTTCGAGTGGTTCGAAAAATTTGCCGCCGCCTCGTTTCTGTGCTTGGTCGTGCTCACGCGCATTGGCCACGAAATGTTTGAGCGCGCCGAGCAGGAACGAGCGGAAGCGGCCCTTCTCCTGATCGGCGCGCGTATAGGACCGGGTCGCGATCAGGTCGGCGAAAAATCCCTGGGTCAGATCCTGGGCGTCGGCCGGGGCATGGCCCTCCCGGCGCAGAAAAAGATAAAGCGGCCGCCAATAAATCCGGCAGAGCTCGGAGAGCGCGTTGAGCGACTGGCTGGGCGAAGCCTCGGCCCCGCCGGCCGCCAGCACCAGCGTCCAACGGGTGGAGTGAAAAACTCCATTCTGCGTGATCGGATCCGTGGCGAGGGAATTCATCCGCCGTTTCTACTCGACGGACAGGGCGAAAGGCAAGCTGGTTCCAAAGCGATTAGAAAGTTACACATTGGACCCCAGCGGTCGTTAGGCTGGCGTCGTTGTAGTGTTTTGCGCTGAGCGCAGCGCACATGACAACGCTGTCTCAGCTCATTGCGCCGAGCTTCATCCCGGGGGCCGGCTACAAGGAGCTGGGAGGGCCTGCGGCCGGCGCAAAGTCGGCTAAGATGAGCCTGGTGCCGCCATAGGAGGCTGAAACAGTCCACAGATTTTACAGATGAACACAGATTTCCGGGGAGCTTGCTGACGGGTTTCTCTGTGGAAATCGGCGAAATCTGTGGACGAATCGTCACTTTCGAGTTTTTCAACGGGCTCATAGGCCACGAGAAGGTCCCGATTGGATCGCCGGCGCTTTCTCTCGTAGCACTATCGACCGGAGTAGACAGTGAGACACGCGCCGCTTGGAACATTCGAGATCTCTTTGTGGCGGCGGTTCCTCATTCGGATCGATCAGGTGATTTTCTGAAAGCAGAAACGGCAGGTTACTGCTGACCTGCCATCTCGCTGATTTATCAGAACCGCATCGTATGTCGGGAGCTTGACCGCGGCTTCGGCGCAATACCGGAAATGGTGGCCGCGTTTGCATGACTCAACCCTTCTCAAAGTCTTTAAGCAGCCGATGGCTTTCGTGAAAATCCTCGGAGATTGTGATGAGAGCGATGGCCATCATTTCGATCGATGCTGGAGAGTGGGGTTCGCGGCGCGGAGGAGGAGCAAGAACTGTCTTTGCATATGGATTCGCGCTGCAATTGTGGGTGAAGCTGACGGTGGGTATCCTAGCGCCACGAACCCGTCCGCGTCTGCCAAACTTAAGTCACAAAATGCGGGACACTTTTTGCGAGAAAAGGGATTGCGTTGTTCGCACGTGTTTGAATAGCTTCGGGCGATGAGCAACGGCCGCCGCGAATCCCTCTCCATCCTCGATCGCCGCTTAGAGAAACCGCTCCTCGCGCTCGAAGCGGCGCTGGACGGGAATAAATTCATCAAAGCCGTTTTCCGCCTAACGAAAAGCGCCGTCGCTTGCGATTTTGTGAACCTTTGCCTGCGCATTGTCCGCCAGGAGGCAGGCAATACGTCTTACCGGATGATCGATTCTCGCGGACGGGAGTTTGGCCCTGAATTCCTGGATTCCTTCTTCAGCGATCACCCCGGCATGCCGACTGTGATGGCGAACCCGGGGATTCGCTTTATCAATACCCGCGAGATCCTTCCTCCCGATGAGGTCCTGAAGACCACGCGCTTTTACAGAGAAGGCATGCAGGTGCTCGGATTCCGACACGCCATCGGCATGTTTTTCTGGAGCGATCCGCCGCAGGCCCCCGAAGCAGTCTTCTCGCTTCATCGGATTGAAGGAAATCCGGATTTTACCGATGAGGAAGTTGCGCTTCTCGACCGGCTTTACCCGCACATCCAGACCGCATTCGATCGTGTCAACAGAATCGAGAAGGAAAGGGCCGTGCGCGAGGAGATGCGCAGCTTTGTCCGGCGCACGGCGCGCGCGACCTGCGTGCTCGATTGGGAACTGGCAGTCGCTGGTGCGAGCCGGGCGGCCCGCGAAAACTGTGCGCGTTGGAATAACGGCCGAGATAACTCGCGGCTGAAGCCACCTCCCTTTCGCCTGCCGGACTCGTTGCGCGAAGCGTGCGCCGACCTCAAGACACACTGGATCTCTTCCCAGCGCGAAGAACCGGTTGCCGGCTCTGTGCAACGTCGCCACGTGCAGCATCCGTTGCGGCCAACCCTGCAGGCGACGGTTTCGATGCATCTGTTCCATCTCGATCCTTTCGCCAAACCCGGTTTCCTGATCGAGTTCGCGGCCGACATGAGTTCGTCACCCGTCCTTTCCCGATTGCGGCAGGATCCGCAGCTCACTCCTGGCGAAAGCGCTCTCGTGGAGTTAGTGCGCCGCGGCTTAAGTAACCAGGAGATCGCCCAGCACACTGGCAAAGCGCTCGGAACGGTCAAGAACCTCCTCCACGCGCTCTTCAAGAAAGCGGGTGTCCGCAGCCGAAGCGCGCTGACTGCGAAAATCGCTCGCAGGGCCGGATGAATCGAGGGCATTACGGCATCTGCTCCCGGCACAATGTAAGACTGAGTTCCGACCCGGCGGAGCATGGTGCTTTACTCGACCTGCCGAGGAAAAAGCAACCCGATTCCGCGGGGCGTGCGCCTAACGATTTGTGAACCTGAAACGCAATGCCTGACGGAGGCGCGACGGCAAGGTGGGCAGATGGCGGCGCTCGATCAGGAAAGTGATGATCCCGGCCAGCTCCTTGAAGATGTAGTTCCGGTTCACCGCCCCCTGCAAGTATTGCTCGCCGCTGCTCCCACCGGTCCCGACCCGGCTACCGATCATGCGCCGGACCATCTGCAGGTGGCGATAACGGAAGTTGCCGAGTTGCTCGTCGATCTCGATGAGCGAGTTGAGAAGGGCAAAAGGAAGACGAAACATTGGCTCGTCGCGGTAAAGCATGATGAAGAGCGCGGCGCGCAAAGCGGTCGGCCGAAAGGCTCCCCAGCCGGTCTTGAAAAAAATGTCGTCGAACTTTCCGAGCAGATCCGGTTTGTTGTCACGCTCGGAGAGGCTCTGCTCGTAAAGCGGGCGGTAACGGTTCCAAAACGGAGAGTGTCCGGAGGGTGACACTGGCTCGTTAGGCGAATCCTTCCAGTCGCGCCAGAATTCCTCCTCGAAGAAAGGCATCCGCTCGAGCCAGTTCTCGACCCTCTCGAGGATGCTCGGCTTTTGTTCGAACTCGGTGATCTCGGCGAAATCCTGCTGGTTAAAACCGCCCAGCTCAGTGTGCTTGTAATAGTCGGGCCGGAAACGGTTTTCCATTTTCAAGCCTAACGAGGCCTCGATTTCACGGAATTGTTTGCTCTGGAAACCGGAGGCGCCATGGAGCAGCTCGCGGAACTCGAGAAAATCGAGCGGGGTCATGGTCTCGAGGACGTCGACCTGATGGTTGAGGAGCTTCCAGATTTCCACCACACGCTTGAACCGGTGCACAACGACGTTCATGTCCGGGCCGTCGTCGTCTGCGGCTGGTTTGCTCAGGACTTCGCCGCAAGCGGTGATTTCGTGCAGGATCTGTTTGAACCAAAGCTCGTAGGCCTGGTGGATGATGATGAAGAGCATCTCATCGTGCGCGATCAGTTTGCCCTCGCGCAGGCTGAGCGGCTTTTGCAGTTCGAGCAGCCGCTCGATCCCGAGGTAATCGCCGTAATATTGCGGCGTCCGCTCGTGATTCATCGGGCATTCCATCGAGCTGAGTCTCGCGCAGCAGACGGAGTCTCGTCAATGAAGCTCCAGTTGCGCTTCCGCTTCAGCCGGACATTTTTGAAGAGATGAGCTTCTATCGCCGTGGTTGAGTCACTCGCGCAGACCGCGGCCAGCGATCTAGCTTCAAGTCCGGGCAAAGGACCGAAGAAGATCCCTCTTTCACCGCTCCGATTTTGGCTGCTCGCGATCGTGATCGGTCTCGTCGGCGGATGCGGAGCGGTCGTGTTTCGCGGGATGATCGCCTTCTTTCATAACCTTTTTTTTCTCGGGAAGTTTTCCGTTTTCTACGATGCCAGCGTGCACACGGCGCCGGGCCCGTGGGGTCCGCTGGTTATTCTCGTGCCGGTCGTCGGCGCAGTAGGCGTGACCTGGCTGGTACAAACATTTGCCCCCGAAGCGCGCGGCCACGGGGTGCCCGAAGTGATGGACGCGATCTATTACAACAAGAGCATCATTCGTCCGATTGTGGCGGTGGTGAAATCGCTTGCCTCGGCGCTTTCGATCGGCAGCGGCGGATCGGTCGGGCGCGAAGGACCGATCATCCAGATCGGTTCGGCCTTTGGTTCAACCGTCGGCCAATGGTTGCGCATCCCGGCCTGGCAGCGCACAACCTTGATCGCCGCCGGCGCCGGCACCGGCATCGCCGCCACCTTCAACACGCCAATCGGTGGTGTCCTTTTCGCAGCGGAACTTTTGCTCCACGAGATCAGCGTCTGGACGCTCGTGCCGGTCGTGATCTCGACCGCGAGTGCGAGCTACGTCGGGCGCTATTTCTTTGGGCCGAATCCGGCTTTCGCGATCCCGCAGCTGCGGATGGATTATTTCCATCTCACTCACCCCGCGCTGCTCGTGGCTTACGTCGGGCTCGGTCTCCTGATCGGCCTCGTCTCGGTGCTCTACATCCGCTCGATCTACGCCTTTGAGGATTTCTTCGATCACAAATTTCGGAACCCATACCTGCGGCACATGAGCGGAATGCTCCTGCTCGGCGTCCTGATGTATCTGCTCCTGCGACAGACCGGCTCCTATCATATCGAAGGCGTCGGTTACGCGACCATTCAGGAAGTCCTTTCAGGCACGCTCACTTCTTTCTGGCTGCTCCTGCTCCTTTTCGCGCTGAAGCTTTTTGCAACGTCTCTCACCCTCGGCTCGGGCGCGTCGGGCGGGGTCTTTTCACCCGCGTTGTTTCTCGGGGCCACGCTCGGGAGCGCCTACGGAATCTTGCTGCAAAAGATTTTCCCGGGCGCGGAGATCAGTCCGGCGGCCTTCGCGGTCGTGGGGATGGCGGGCATCGTCGGCGGCACGACTGGGGCGGCGATCACGGCGATCGTGATGATTTTTGAAATGACGCTCGATTACGGCGTGATCGTGCCGATGACGATCACGGTCGCGATCGCCTACGGCGTGCGAAAGATGATTTCGAACGAAAGCATCTACACCCTGAAGCTGGCCCGGCGCGGCCATCGCATGCCGAGCGCGATGCAGGCCAACATTCAATACATGAAACCGGCCCGCGACCTGAAGCATGCCGGTGTCGTTAGGCTGCCCGCCGCCATGACCCTCCCGGAACTCGCGATCATGCTTCCTTCCTATCCGGAAGACGCCTGTTTCGTGGTCGCGGAAGGAAAGCAGATCGTCGGAGTCATCACCATGACGGCCGCGTTCAAGGCGGTGGGAATACCGCGCCAGACAACCACGCTGGCGGAAATTTCCTCGCGTGAGTACGCGGTTATCAGCGCAGACACTTCCGTCTTTGAAATCCTGACCAAGATGCGGCTCGACGGGACGGAAGTTTTCCTGATGGCGCCGGGGGAACGCGACAAGGCAGGCGACGGATTGCAGCGCTGGATTTCGAAAGAATCGATCGCCGAATCGTTAATTGACGCGATCGAGCTCTTTACCGAGTAGGGCGCAAGGCCGGCTCGAGTGTTTGTTCGGCCCTAACGACGTCGGCGGCCAAAGGAATAGCCGCGATGAGTGCGTCCGCCGCCGATCGCCCGCTTCCCGCCGGCGGTCTCCGGTTCAAAGAGAACGGTGTAGATGTAGGGAAAATTCTCGATCTTCAGCCGCGGGATTTTTTGACCAATGAAGCGCTCGATCGCCTGCAGGGCGGGCAGTTCTTCGCCGTTCATGAGAGTGAAGGCGTCGCCGACTTTTTGCGCGCGGCCGGTGCGGCCGATGCGGTGCACGTAATCCTCCGGATGTTCCGGGACGTCGTAATTGATGACGTGGCTGACGCCCGCGATGTCGATCCCGCGCGCGGCGATGTCGGTCGCGACCATCACTTCGTATTTGCCGCTCTTAAAACCCTCGAGCGCCTCGACGCGCTCGCGTTGCGTGCGGTTGGAATGCAGGACGGCCACGGAATGACGCGCTGTTTTTAGCTGATGCGCGATGCGGTCGGCGCCGTGCTTGGTTCGCGAAAAAATCAACGCGCTGTCGAAGTTGGTTCGCTCGAGCAGCGCCATCAGCAGATCAAATTTCTGCTCCGCCGCGACTGGGTAAACGGCGTGCGTCACGGTCTCAGCCGGCGAACGCCGGGCGCCGATCTCGACCAGCTCCGGTTCGCGCAAAACCCAGGCGGCGAGCCGCTCGATCTCCGGCGGCAGCGTGGCGGAGAAAAGGAGCGTCTGGCGATCGGTCGAGATCTGTTCGACGATCCGCCGGACGTCGGGGAGAAATCCCATGTCGAGCATGCGATCCACCTCGTCGAGGACGAGGATGTTCACGTCGCGGAAATTCATCGCGCGCTGCTCGAGCAGATCGAGGAGCCGGCCGGGCGTGGCGCAGACAATGTCGGTGCCGGCGGCCGCTTCTTCTTTTTGTTTGCCGTAGCCGACGCCACCGTGCACGACCGAGACGCGCAAATCGGTGAAACGCCCATAATCGCGAAAGGCCGTCTCGACCTGGGCCGCGAGTTCGCGGGTCGGCTCGAGGACGAGGCAGCGAAACGCGCCGTGTTGGGCGAGCAGAGTCATGATCGGC